>JBILTQ010000113.1:0-14545 GCA_044371435.1 Pirellulaceae bacterium
CCGACGCCAACGATCCGAGCAAGACTGGTCAGCGCCGCCCGATCGCCGGGGGATGGAGCGGGCTGTCGAGCGGGTTTGGCTGCTGGCTTTCGGCCGCCCCCCGCGCACCCATGAGACGGAGAAGCTAGTCGAGCATTGGCAACGGATGATCGGTGAACAGCAAAAGATTCGCTGGCCGGCGCGGCGGCCACCGCTGACCGTGGAAAGGCAAGCCGTCGAAGAGAATACCGGCGAGAAATTCAGCTTCACGGAAAATCTTTACGCTTACGAGGACTTTGTACCCGACCTCCAACCCCAGGACGTCGACGCTATCACCCGCGCCTTGGCCGATATTTGCCTGGTCGTTTTCAACTCGAACGAGTTCGCCTACCTCTACTGACCCCTTCCGGTCTTCGATCGACGCTACCCTCATGCTTCCTGCTGCTTACTTTCCCTGTGCTGGTTCACGCGCCCTGCACGCGCCGACGCGTCGCGATTTCGTCTTCGGTTTGGGGGCCAGCCTCGGCAGCGTGGCCTTGACTTCCCTGCTGGCCGAGGAGCAGGTCGGGCCGCTCGCCCCCAAAGCTGGCCATACCCCGGCGAAGGCCAAGAGTTGCATTTTCCTGATGATGGAGGGGGGGCCTAGCCATATCGATACCTTTGACCCCAAGCCCGCCCTGAAGCAACTGCACCTCAAGGAATTCGTCCGCCAAGGGGTGCTCAAATCCGCGATGGAAAGCGGCAAACGCTATTACGTCCAGAGTCCTTTTGAGTTTCGTCGCTGCGGCGAAAGCGGGGCTGATATGGCGATGAATTGGGAACATCTGGCCAAGGTTGCCGACGAACTCTGCTTTTTCCGCGGCTGCCAGGTCGATAGCGTTAATCATCCGACCGCCATGTACCAGATGAACTGTGGTAATCGTTTCGGCGGTGACCCGGCGATCGGGGCCTGGGTTACCTATGGACTCGGCTCGGAAAACCAGGACCTACCCGGCTTCATCGTCCTGCCCGAGGTCAGCTACCCACAAGGCGGCAGCCCCAATTGGAGCAACGGCTACCTGCCCGCCCATTTCCAAGGAACGCCGCTGCGAGCGCAAGGGAGTCCGATCCTCGATATGCAACCGCCGGCGGGAATCTCGCGCGAACACCAGCGAGCAAACCTCGACCTGCTAGCTCAACTCAACCAAGACCATAACCAACGCTTCCCGTGGCACGCAGAGCTGGAAGCCCGCATGGAGAGTTATGAGCTGGCCTTTCGCATGCAGTTGCAAGTACCGGAAGCGATGAGCCTGGACCGGGAAGATGCCCGGACCCAGGCTAGCTATGGTCTCGGGCAGGAGGCGACCGATGCCTTCGGTCGAAAATGCCTGTTGGCGCGAAAGTTAGTCGAAAAGGGGGTTCGCTTCGTGCAGGTGTACGCCGGTACCTGGGATAGCCATGATTACATCGAGCGCGCCCATGGAAACCTGATCCGACAGGTCGACCAGCCCATCGCGGCCCTTATCGCCGACTTGAAGCAGCGAGGCTTGCTCGATTCAACCCTGGTCGTCTGGTGCGGAGAATTCGGTCGGAGCCCCGACAATGGGGTACGCGGAGGAACGGCTTACGGACGGGATCATAATGCGAAGGCCATGACCATTTGGTTCGCCGGTGGCGGCGTTCGCGCGGGCCATACCATCGGCGCCACCGATGAGACGGGCGCCGAGGCGGTCGACAACGTCGCGCACGTTCGCGATGTGCACGTCACCCTGCTGAAATTACTCGGGCTGGAAGACCATCGCTTGACCTTCTATCACGCTGGCCGCTTCAAGCAACTCAGTCAATTCGGCGGGCAGGTGATCAAAGAAATCATCGCTTGAAAAATTGGTCCAGCGACCAGCATGCGTCTTTCACTTAGCCAGGGAGTCAATCCCACGCGGAGCCTGGCGGATGGCATGGCCTGGGCCAACTCGTCGTAACCTTGGCCGAATGCTTATCACCGTCGCCGGTTCGCCGGCGGTTGCCCAAACAATTGCCGAAGCAGCTCAAGGAGTCGAACGGTACAGGCACTGGCCAGCGACCAAGGTCGCGACCACTTGCCCGGTCAACTCGCGTCCATGCAGCGGCGTGTTGTAAGCTTTCGTCTGCATGGCCGGCGCATCGACGGTCCATCTCCGGATGGGATCAATCAGCACCAAATCCGCAGGCCCCCCTTCGCGCAGCGTCCCGGCGTCGATCCCGAGCAACCGCGCAGGATGAGTGCTGAGCTTGGCAAATGCCTTCACCCAATCGATGACGCCCCGATGTATCAGATGGGTGGCCACCTGCCCAACCGCGGTTTCCAAGGCGACCATCCCAAACGGAGCAACATCGAGTTCCTGCATCTTCTTTTCCAAGGAACAGGGGCGATGCCCGGACGATAAGATATCGATGGTACCGTCCGCCAACCCTTCCAAGCAGGCTTCCACGTGCCTTCGCGAACGCATCGGCGGGTTGATCTTGCAGTTGGCGTCGAACGAACGCAGTTCCTCATCCAGCATGTGGGTATTGGCTACGTACATGCCGGCGGTGAAAGCCACGTCGCGTGTTTTGGCATAACGACAAAGCTCGACACTTCCGGCCGTCGATAGGCACATCAGATGCAGACGGCCGCCCGTGGCTTCGACCAAACGCAAGTCACGAGCAGTCGCCAAATCCTCTGCCTCCGCCGGAATCGGCGGCAAGCCCAAGACCAATTGGGTCATGTCCTCATGCATCACTCCGCCGCGAGTCAGCCCCAAGACCTCGGGATGATCCAACAACGGACATTGGAACATCGAACAGTATTCCAGTGCCCGCCGCATCAAAGCGGTGTTCTCTAAAGCCCGCGGGCTATCGCTGAGCCCGATCACTCCGGCTTCCACTAAAGAACCGATTTCTGCCAACTCCTCACCTTGGCGATTCTTGCTGACACATCCCAACGGGTAAAGTCTCGCTAACGCGGCCTTGGCAGCTTTCTGCTGGACAAACTGAACGGTAGCTGGCGAATCCAGCGGCGGGTCGGTGTTCGACGACATCGCCACCGAGGTGAAGCCACCGGCCAAAGCCGACCGCAAACCGGTCATCAGCGTCTCGTCCTCTTCGCGGCCGGGTTCACCGAAAACCGTCCCGAGATCCACCAGCCCCGGCCCGCCGATGAGCCCGCGGCCGTCGACCCGCACCGCGTGCGGCGGCAAGTCGCCGTCGGCTACTCCCCAACCGACCAATCGCCCCTCATCAATCACCAGTCGCTCGACCCCATCCCGCCCACGGCTGGGATCGATCCAACGCACGTTGTCGAAAACCCACGAAGAAACCTCTTTGGAGATCGACGCGTCGATCATGGCTGCGATCGCCTCCCTAACAATAACCACAGCACCGCCATCCGTACGGCAATCCCGTTGGCGACTTGATGCAAGATGACCGAGTGTGGTCCATCGGCGACCTCAGCCGTCAATTCTACCCCGCGATTGATCGGGCCGGGCGCCATGATCAGGATCCCGGGTTTGCTGCGTTTCATTCGTTCGTTGGTCATCGCATACAGCAGGCCATACTCGTGAACCGACGGGAACGGGCGGGTGGCTTGCCGCTCGAATTGAATGCGTAGCAGATTCAGCACGTCGCATCGCGGCAGGATCTCGTCCAGGTTGTAGGAAACCTCGACGCCGAATCGCTCCCAGGTCCTGGAGACCAAGGTCGCCGGACCGCAGACAATGGGCTTGGCCCCCAGCTTCAACAACCCCCAAATGTTCGAGCGAGCGGTACGGCTGTGGGCGATGTCTCCAACCAGGCCAACCGTCAATCCTTCCAAGGTTCCCCGCTGCTGGCGAATGGTCAGCAAATCCAGCAAACCTTGCGTCGGATGCTCGTGCGGCCCATCCCCGGCGTTGAGTACGGCACCCTTTAAATGCCTGGCCAGCAGGTGCGGCGTGCCGGGGGTCGCGTGCCGGACGACTACCGCATCGACCCCCATGGCTTCAATCGTCTTGGCGGTATCGATGAAGGTTTCCCCTTTGGAAACACTGGAACCGGATGCCGAAAACTCGACGGTGTCCGCCCCCAACCGCTTGGCCGCCAACGAAAAACTGTTGCGGGTCCGCGTGCTATTCTCGAAAAAGAGGTTGGCTACCGTCCGCCCCTTCAACCAATCCAGCTTGACCCGCCCCCCCTCGGTCGCCTGCATCAAATCTTCAGCCAAGTCCAAGATCTGCCGTATCTCGTTGGCGTTGAGCTCCTCAAGCCCCAACAGATGCCGATGATGCCATGACTCCAAGATAGACTGCGGTAACAGCGACGAGCTACTCATCACCATGTTGTAGTCATTGCCATCGGTTCTTTCCAGATACCCTGGCTACCGCCCCCGACGGCCCAGCCCCGCCTTCGAGATGGACTGCGGGATGTCCATCTCGAAGACGGTGCCGAGAACAGGATGTTCGGAGCAGGCAGGGGATGGTAACGTGACTTGCATGCGGGGCAAGGCAAGGCCTTAGCGGACGAACGCCGCTGGCTGGTCGTCGGCCTCAACGGCTCCGGCCCCGACCACCTGGCCGCGGCGGCTCGACCCATCCGCCATCACTTCGCCTGGCGTCGATGATTTCGGTTCAGCGATCGAAGCCCTAAACGGAGGTTGGACAACCAGGACCTGCTGGCGAGCGATAGATCGAGGAGCGTTGGGGGGTAACGGAATGAATCTGGCTTCATCGAGGAACGGATTCCCCGGCTTGCTGACCGGGGTCTCTTTACCCTCGGTCGAAGCATCGTTGCGCCGATCGGTCGGCGCGTTCTGGTCCACGGGCAACGGACGAGGTTGCGGCGGCAGTTTAGACGCCGCCCCCTCGGAGTCTGGCTCCGATCGCTCGCGCACCTCATCTTGAAAAGGGGAACCGCTTGCAGCGGTCAGAGGCTTCTCCTTGTCGCGAAAATCGTCGACGGAAACGGCTCGGCTCGACAACTCCGGAATCGTCGGCAGATCACAGACTTCGTCGGCCGCAATGTCGCACCCGCGGGAAAAGAAAGCCACCTTGCCCCATTGGCTTTCCAAGCGGTACGAGAGACGCGTCATGTGGGCAAACAACCCATCCCCCAACCCTGGAAAGTGCGGGCCAGGCTGCGCCGGCTGGCATCCCCCCCCCGCCGCAACCAGCCCTGACTTCGCTCCCTCAGCCAGACTGGCGGTCCCGGAGAAGCTCCCCAGTGCGACCAGCCCCCAACGGAGGTGGAAGGCCCAGCGTGTCATGAACCGTCGGCGTCGATAGGATTTTCGGGTGGTTGCGTCCCTCGCCATGCTCCAGTCCCTGCTTCACGTGTCCTTCAAGCAAACTCGCTTTGTTCAGCATGCTTGATCGAACCGAAACGACCGGAATCCTCAGAGCTTTCGGAACATCCCTAACAAACCCACCAGAGCCCCCAAACTAACAAGAACCCGAACTGCTATATCCAGCTGGGTTCCCAACCGGTGCGATAAGGCTTGGTCAGCAACGCCTGGGCGGCAGCGGAATTGGTAATCCGCAGGTTGGCAGCATCCCAAAGGATCTCCAACCGCGGGTGACGTACGGCGATCGTTCCCAACAAGACGGTCTCAGTCAACGGTCCGGCGTACTCGAAGTTGGCCGTAGCTTTGGCCACCCCGCGGCAAGCATCGGCCCATTGGACATAATGGTCGGTCCCATCGACTGGCATCAAGGACGAAGCCGGAAACTTCTCTTCAGGAAAAACCTTCGGCTCGCCGACGTGCTTGATCACCATCGTCCCCTGCGTGCCGACGACCACCGAACCGGCCGAGGGCAACTCGTAGGCGGCCGGGAGGTCGGGGAAATTATCGCGGTGAGGCGTGACCCCTTCGCCGTCGTACCAGGTCACCGGCAGCGTTTCATCGACGGTGTAAGGGGTCTTGGGGAAGAGATACCTGACGGTCGCAGACTTGGTCCACGTTTCCCGATGCATCGGGGGCG
This sequence comes from Pirellulaceae bacterium, assembly GCA_044371435.1. Classification (GTDB taxonomy): domain Bacteria; phylum Planctomycetota; class Planctomycetia; order Pirellulales; family Pirellulaceae; genus JAIYDQ01. Next base: position 5,928 of record JBILTQ010000113.1, read on the forward strand.
CATCGCCGACCAGACTGAGCGGAGAAGTCAACTGCAAGGCGGTGAAGATCGGGTCGAGGATATGGCAACCAAAATCCCCCAACTGCCCAGTCCCGTAATCCAGCCAACCGCGCCAACTGAACGGATGGTAGAAACCAGCTTTGTAGGGGCGCTCGCCGGCCACACCCTGCCATAAGTCCCAACGGACCGAACCGGGAATCGGGTCCGCCCCTTCCGGCCGATCGATGGCTCGCGGCCAACGCGGCGTCCCGCTCTGCCACGAGTGTACCGCCCGAACTTTGCCGATCTTGCCCGCTTGAATCCAGGCGACTGCTGTCTTGTAGTTGGTATGCGAATGGATCTGATTCCCCATCTGGGTCACCACTCCATATTTCTTGGCCGCTAGCTGCATCTGGCGGGCTTCATAAACCGTATGCGTCAAGGGCTTTTGACAGTAGACGTGCTTGCCTAACGCCATCGCCGGCAGCGCGATCGGAGCGTGCATGAAATCCGGCGTCGAGACAATCACCGCGTCGAACATCTTCGACTGCTCGAGCACGCGTCGCCAATCCTCCTGTTTCGTCGCTTGGGGAAATTGGACGGCGGCTCGACCCAAATGCGGTTCCGAAGAATCGACATCGCACAGCGCCACGACATCGACCGCCGGACTCTTGGCCACCGACGTCAGATCGCTCCAACCTTTGCCACCGGTCCCAATACTGGCAACCCGCAAGCGTTCGTTCGCCCCCATCACCCGTTGATAGCTGAGGGCCGACAGCGATAAGGCGGTGCCTGCCATCCATGAGTTTCGAAGGATGTCGCGCCGAAGGTAATTGGTTTGCATAGGAAGGACTCGCAAGGCAATGGAAGGAATGAAGGGTCGAGCGGGAAAGGCGGCGAGGAGGAGGGGTGGCCCAGGGGAAAGGGAACGCGCGAACGTCCATCACCCCTGGCCGACCGCTCCAGTATAAGCGAGTCCGCCCCGCGGACACAAACCGACACCGGCGACCTCGCAAGAATATTCCCGTGGCGGCCAATCGCGGCCGGGCCGGACGCCGCTTAACCTGCCTCCGGACGCCTGCTAGCATGCCAGATACCTAGCAGGGCCTCCTCCAAATGACGCGCAAAGCTCCGGCCGTCGAAAAGTTCGGTGGTCGTGAGGTTCACGGCCAGCCTACGCCGCACCTCAACGCGCGTCGCGGCCTCGTTGGCCAGCCGAATCGCCAACGCTTCATATTCCGCGAAAGACCGCGTGATCAGCTCGGGCAAGCCGACGGACCGCAACAAGCTGCCTGCGACCCGCGAGAGCATCGAGGGGCCGGAGAGGGTCACGAGCGGCACTCCCATCCTCAACGCGATGCTGGCGGTGGCATGCGCGTTGTAGGGAAAGGAATCGAGAAAAAGGTCAGCCAGAGGTTGCCTGGCCAAATGCTGGTCGATGGGAACGATCGGCGCAAAAATCAGGCGACCGGGATCGACCCCACTCCGAGCTGCTACCGCCGATAGCTGCTGCTGGACCATCGGATGCCGTCCGGCCAACCACAAAACGCTGTCAGGCGAAGCTCGCAGGATACGCATCCAAACCTCGAACATCGCCGGCGTGAGCTTGTAACTGCTATTAAAACAACACAAGACCACGGCGGCTTCGGGAAGCTGACAGTCGGCTCGTGTCGGTCGTTCGGCAGCCACTTCATGCCGCGAATCGTTGACCTGATAGCATCCGGGCATGTAGATCAGCCTCTCCGAGAAATACATAGCCTGCTCAGGGGGCACCACATAATCGTCGACGATGGCATAGTCGATGAAGTCCGCCCCCATGGTACAGGGAAAGCCGAGATAACTGATTTGAATGGGAGCCGCCCGCATCGCCAGGATCTCGGGGCGGGCGCCGAGCGTGTAACCTTGCAAATCGATCAAAATATCGATCCCATCGTCGATAATCTGCTGTCGAGCTTGCAGGTGAGAAAAACCGGTCACGTTGGTAAAGCGGTCGAAAGCCTGCACCAATCGCCGACGAATATCGCTACCATCATCGAAGCCCATCGAATACCCCGTGACCTCGACGCGACGGCGATCGTGCGACTCAAATAATTCGGGAAGCATATAGGCCATGGCATGGGCTTTGAAATCAGCCGACAGATAACCGATCCGCAGGCGACGTGAGGCCGAGCCGACAACTCGGACCGGTGGTGGTGGAGCCACCCCAGCCGCCCGCTCCACGATGGCTTTGGCGAAGTGTTTCGCGACCCGTTGTTGACTGGCTGGAGAAGTCACGATGGGCATGATCGTGAAGGCGTACGGCGAAAGCACCGGCGGCAGTCGAGGGGGCTCGGTCATCGCCTCGGAGGGTTGGCTGGCCGTCGGCTCAAGGCTCGCCAAAATCTGCCGACACAGCTCGTCGATCCCCTCCCATAGGCACAGATGCTGCTGCTCATGCAGCAACGACAGCTCAAAGCGGCCCGGCTTCAACGCCACCGCTCGACGAAACGCCTGCAACGCTGATTCCCACTGCTTTTGATCATGATAGACCAGCCCTAGGTTATGATACGCATCGGCATCTGCCGGACGCAGTTGGATCGCTTGGTGAAAGGCCGATACCGCCTCGTCCCAATACCCAGCCTCATGCAAGGCAGAACCGAGAAGATTCCAAACTTGGCCCAGGGCTTCGCGCCGCGACCGCTCGACCTCGACGGGCTCGGCTGAAGGCTGATCCGACACCATCAACGCGATCGTCCGCCGCAAGACCTCGGCCGCTTGCTCATGCCGCCCCTGCCGATGAAGGAACTCGCCCCAGCCCAACGCCAACCAAGGATCACCGGGTAGACGCTCGATGGCGGAAAGGTAGGCGCGCTCCGCCTGCTGCCACCTCCCCGACGCCGACAGGAAGTGCGTCAAGTTCAGGTGAAGGGTCGCCAGTTCGGGTTCAAGGCAGATCGCCCGCTGCAACTGAGAGATCGCCTCATCGAATTGCCCCTCGGCCCCCAACAGATTCGCCAGATTATTCAACGAAGCGACCAGGTTCGGGCAAATTTCCAGGGCTCGTCGATAGGCTTGCATGGCGGCCTGGATGTTCCCCACCCCCTGCCAGCATTCGCCCAGATAATGCCAGGCTGTCTGGTGGCGCGGCGTTTGGCGGAGTTGCTGTTCAAAGCAGTGAATGGCCTCCTGCCACTGCCCCTGCCGGTATCGCTCGATCCCGGCTTGCAGCCAGCCATCCGGTATCGCCGAGGCATTCGCGTCGATCGCCATGCAGCCTTAACTTTCTGTCGTCAAGAGACCACTGGAAAAGTCCCAATCCCGGTTGCCAGACGGCAACTGCGGGTAATAATCTCCCGCCCTTTACTATAGCCCCCGCCGAAAGGCTTCGGGGATGCCCCTTCGAAGGACAGGCCGCCCATGGCACCCGATCCAGCCACCGACCGCTTTGCCCATGCTCCGATCGCCCAGTTGATCGGTTTCCAAATCCTTCCGGGTAACCCAGGGGAGGCGACGGTTCACCTGGCGGTCGATGAGAGGCTGCACAACCCGATGGGGCAGGTCCACGGCGGGGCCTTGGCGGCCCTCGCCGATGCGGCGATGGGGATCGCTTTTGGCCGGACCCTCGAAGCTGGTCAAGACTTCGCGACCATCGATCTGCACCTGCAATTCATGCGTCCCGTACGCGGCCAGCGATTGACGGCCAAAGCCCAGGTTTCGCAACGCGGCTTACGGATCGGCTATGTCCGATGCGATATCAAAGATGACCACGGACGCTTGATCGCCGCCGGCAGCTGCTCATGCACGGTCGTCGGGCTGTGACCTTTGGTTGCGTCAGCCCGCGGGAGCGGCTGCGCAGGATTCGCTAGCCATGGATTCCGACCGGCTCCCGGCGATCGATACCGAGGTGCCCTCGCTGGCGACGATCGACTGCCAGCAAAACCGAGGCCAGGCATGCAGTTCAGCGAAGCAATCTGCGTCGACAAGGGAAGGCAGGTCGTCACGACTTTACCGATTCTGCTGAAGGGGATGGCATCAGATGCCGACAAGAGAAGGGTTGAGAATTTATCCCTTCACGTTGCAGAATCTGGCGGAGGTCGTGAGAAGTGCGGAGGCTCAAGCAACTTGCTATCTCCTCGGGGGCATCTCCAGGGTGGGCACTCGCTCGGCGAATTCTTCTCGTCGCCCTGATGGTCGTGTTCGGTTGCTCCAGCTCAGCCTTCGCCCAAAGCTGGGCAGTGAAACTCTTCGACAAGACCCACCTCAATTTCGGTTCGGTCAGCCGCAATGCTAAGGCTGAGCAGGCTTTCGTGATCGAAAACATCTACGAGGAGGAACTGCACATCGCCAGTATCCGCAGCAGTTGCGGTTGCACCAAGCCGATCCTCGACAAGCGTCGCTTGAAGACTTGGGAAAAGGCAGAGCTGATCGCGCAGTTCAACACGTGGTCTTTCATCGGAAACAAGAATGCAGTCATTACGGTCGTCATCGATGAACCCTACTATGCCGAAGTGCAACTAACCGTTCAGGGTCACATCCGTTCCGATATCGTGACCGAACCTGGCGAAGTGAACTTCGGGGAAGTTCCCGTCGGCAGCCAGCGAAGCCTTCCGGTGAAAATCTCCTACGCTGGTCGTCCCGACTGGAAAATCATCGACGTCCGCGGCGACAGCGACTTCCTCTCGGTAAAGCTGGAAAACGGGCAACGCCAAGGCAATCTCTCGGCCTACACGATGGTGGTCTCGCTGCTGGAGAGCGCCCCTGCCGGGGAGTTCAGCGACGAGCTGATCGTGGTGACCAACGACCAGCGAGACAATGAGTTCAGCCTCCCGGTCATGGCCAGGATTGCGGCTCCGGTCTCCGTGACCCCGACCCAAATCGCCTTGGGCTCGGTATCGCTTGGCCAAACCAAGGCCGAGCGTTTCATCGTCAAGGGATCGCGACCCTTTCGAATCATCGATATCGAGTGCGATGACCAGCGCTTCGAATTCAAGCTTCCTGCCGAAGCCAAAACGGTCCATGTCGTTCCCTTCGCCTTCCACGGCAAAGAAATGCCGGATCGCGAGCAACCATTCGAACAAGCGTTACGGATCAAAACCGATATGGGCGATAGTATCGTCGCCGAGTGCATCATTTCCGGACAGGTTACCCGCTGAAAGCCTCTTTCCTCAAGGATGTTCTATGAGTTCCGCCGCCCATTGGCCACTGGGAACCCGTTACAACGGCGATATCGATCTCAGTCCACCTGTTTCCGGTATGCATGTCCCGAAAAAGTTTGAAAGCCAGGAAAAACATGGCTCACAAGCTGGCCACCCAACTTATGAGCGATTAACATCCAGGCTGCTCGAGCAACGGAAGATATCGTCTACCCCCCCCCAAGGTTCTATCGACTGGCTCGATTCGTTCGACCGGCCCCATGATCGCCCCTAGCCAGCCACCGCCTGCTTCCGCGTCCCCCTCCGCCTCGCCGTCCAAACCCTGGTACCGCCACCTCTACGCCCAAACGATTTTGGGGGTCCTTGTCGGGATCGCCGTCGGCTTCCTCTTCCCGGCCTTCGCCAAGAACCTTAAACCGCTTGGTGAAGCCTTCGTCGCTTTGATCAAGATGATGATCGGTCCGATCATCTTCTGCACCATTGTCCATGGCATCGCTTCGATCGGTGATCTCCGCAAGCTAGGACGACTCGGGATCAAATCCCTGTTTTATTTCGAGGTGGTCTCGACCCTCGCCTTGCTCATCGGGTTGGCGGTCGTCAACCTGCTCCAACCAGGGGTCGGTTTTACTCCGGCTGGCGAATCTTTCCACGCCCCAGCCGACTCCGCTTCCAGTTCGCTGACCGACTCCACCCTGGCGGCCTCACGCGAATTGAGTGCGGTAGACTTCTTGCGTCATCTGATCCCCGAGACGCTATTCAGCCCTTTCGTGGAGGGTGAAATCCTGCAGGTCTTGTTCGTTTCCCTCCTGGCAGCGGTCGCTATTCTCGGCCTGGGCGAGCGGCGGTCAGTCCCGTTGGTGGTCATCGATTCCCTGTCGCAAATCTTCTTCGGGATGCTTCAATTGCTCGTCAAGTTGGCACCGGTGGGAGCCTTCGGCGCCATGGCCTACACCGTCGCCAGTTACGGTGGCGAAGCCCTGTCGAAGCTGCTTTTCTTGATGCTGGGCTTTTACCTGACAGCCGCCCTCTTCGTGGGTGGCGTGCTCGGCGGGATCTGCTGGTGGAACGGCTTCTCGCTCTGGCGTTTTCTCTGGTATCTCCGCGAGGAACTGCTGTTGGTCCTCAGCACAAGCTCTTCGGAAACCGCCCTACCAAGCCTGATGACCAAACTGGAAGAGCTCGGTTGTGCGAAATCCACGGTGGGACTGGTCGTCCCTACTGGCTACAGCTTCAATCTGGATGGGACGAATATCTACATGTCGATGGCTGCCATCTTTTTGGCGCAGGCGACCAATACCCCGTTGAGCTGGAGCGAACAGTTGTGGTTGCTGGCGGTCGCCATGCTGACCTCCAAGGGAGCCAGCGGGGTGACCGGGGCTGGATTCATTACGCTGGCAGCCACGATTCAGGTGATCCCGAGCATCCCCGCCGAAGCCTTCATGATCCTGCTGGGAATCGATCGTTTCATGAGCGAATGCCGGGCCATCACCAACTTCATCGGCAACAGTGTGGCGGCGGTCGTCATCAGCCGCTGGGAAAAGGAACTCACCGACGCCGAACTCGCTCGCCTGACCCCTTCGGCGGCCGACGCTTGACCAGCGTCTCCACCGACCTTCCCCTGCCACTGGACCGCTGGTGAAGCGAGGCGGATCGTCGGAGGACTCCCTCGGGGAAGTCGAGTGGATGGAACGTTTCGCCAGCCCGCAAACCGCCGAAGCCTGGCCGACTCGACTTTGCCAGGTTCCTTGGTCGAAGATCGCCGGTTTGCTATAGTGTAACGCGAGGTTAGGATTCCCGATGCTTCTGCCCCCGGCCTTCGGCAGACGAGGCGAAGGTCGGCCGCCCCAGGGTCGGCGAGGGAAAACCCGCAGCTTGGATTTCGTAAAGACTTCGCCAGCGTCGAGCAGAAACTTTCGGCATTTATGCTTCCTTCCCCCCGTCCGTCCTCCTTCCGCTACCGGGCCCAACGCCGCAGCGCCTTCTGCCTGGCGGGGCTGGCGATGATCTGGGTTTCCCTGGAAGCCTGGCAGGCGGGATGGTCGGCCTCGACGTCGGGGGATCGGCCTAGCCCGCCGCGATTCCTGGTCGACCTGGCGGTCGCGGAAACCGAAGAACTGCTGCTGCTACCGCATGTCGGCCCCAAAACTGCCCAGGCATGGTTATCGAGCCGCGAACCGAGCGACCAGGGGATGTCCCGCCAGCCTGAGGACCTCCATCTGTTACCAGGGGTTGGCCCCAAACGTAGCCTCGAACTTGCTCCCCATCTCCTGGATTCGGCTCGATGATCCCCTCCCCTTCGGAACAGGTCGGCTTTGAGCTCGACAGCCGTTTCCAACCCGCTGGCGACCAACCCCAAGCGATCGAGCAGTTGGTAGCCGGTTTGCGGCGAGGAACGCGGGCCCAGTGCTTGATGGGGGTCACCGGTTCAGGAAAAACCTTTACCATGGCCAATGTCATTCAGGCCATGCAGCGGCCGACGCTGGTGCTGAGCCATAACAAAACGTTGGCAGCCCAACTCTACTCGGAATTCAAGGAATTTTTTCCGCGGAACGCCGTCCATTATTTCGTCAGCTACTACGACTACTACCAGCCGGAAGCCTACATCCCGCAGCGCGATATCTATATCGAGAAAGACGCCTCGATCAACGAAGAAATCGATCGTTTGCGGTTAGCGGCTACGAGTGCCCTGGTGTCGCGACGCGACGTCGTGATTGTCGCCAGCGTCTCGTGTATCTATGGTTTGGGATCACCGGCTGATTACAAAAAAATGGTGGTTCCTTTTCGCGTCGGTGCCAACATCGAACGCGATGAATGGCTGCTGAAGCTGATCGATATCCAGTACGAACGCAATGACATCGCCTTTGAGCGCAGCCGCTTCCGCGTCCGCGGCGATACCTTGGAAATCTGGCCTAGCTACGAGGAGTTTGCTTATCGAATCGAGATGTGGGGTGATGAGATCGAGCGGATCTCGATCATCAATCCGACCAGCGGCCAGAGCTTGTCGACTCTTTCGGAGGTCTATATCTTCCCCGCCAAGCATTTCGTCACCCCCGAAGAAAGGTTGCGGCAAGCCTTGGGTGATATTCGCCGCGAGCTCGACGAGCAACTGGCGAAGTTCAAGAGCGAGGGAAAACTGCTGGAGGCACAGCGACTGAACGCCCGGGTGAAATTCGACTTGGAGATGATGCAGGAAGTCGGTCATTGCCCGGGGATCGAGAACTATTCGCGTCCGCTCTCCGGGAAGAAGCCGGGCGAGCCACCCGATACCTTGTATGATTTTTTCCCTGACGAGTTCCTGCTGCTGGTCGACGAATCACACGTCACGATTCCACAGGTCCGAGCCATGTATGCTGGGGATCGCAGCCGCAAAACGACGTTGGTCGAACACGGCTTCCGCTTACCCTGCGCCCTGGATAACCGGCCGCTGAAATTCGAAGAGTGGGAAAAAAAGATTCATCAAGCTATTTTTGTCTCGGCGACTCCGGCCGAGTATGAGTTGAAGGAAGC
>JBILTQ010000434.1:0-4407 GCA_044371435.1 Pirellulaceae bacterium
GCTAATCGCCTCTGCGCGCGCGGGTCGATGGTGTACGTGGCCTCGTCGCTGGCGGACAATGGGGATCGCAGCGATGATCTCCGCAGCAATGTCGCGGTGATCGACCTGAGTGAACCGGGGCAGCCGTTCTTGAGGGGGAGTCTCGATTTTCCCGACCAGCGTGGACCGAACGGTTTAGAGATCGTGGGGAGTGTTTTATTTGCAGCGGGCGGACGGACGGTACAGGCCATCGATGTCAGCGATGCTAACCAACCGTGGGAATGGGGACGCGTGACCGACCTCCAGGCCTTTCCCGCCGGGGGGGATGATGGGCACGAACTGGTGTATCATCAAGGACGACTTCTGGTCACCGCCCAGCGTTCCCGCGCCGTGGTGATGATTGAATTGGATGAGAAAAGTCGACTCGATGTGGAACGCTAATCGCTGGCGGCGACAGCCAGGCAGCGATACGCGAAGTAATGACAGCAGCCGGCTATCAATCTAGGAAAAGGTATCATGTCCATGAAGTATGTTGGCTTGTGGCTGTGGGGTTGTGGATGGATTGCTGGATGGGTGGCGGCGGCGACGGCGCAGCAATCCCCGACCACGCTGGCCGTCGGGTTGGCTAAAGTCGACATCACCCCTTCCTACCCGATTCGTTTGAGCGGCTACGGCAATCGTCGCGAGGAATCCGAAGGGGTCGAGTTACCGATTTGGGCCAAGGCCATGGCTATCGGTACCGATCAGGAAGGGCCGGCGGTCTTGATCACGGTCGACAATTGTGGCATCCCGGAGGCGATGCGTGAGGAGGTGGTCGCTGCCCTGGAGGGGCAGTCCGGAGTTTCACCGGAGCGGGTCGCAATCTGTTTCTCGCATACCCATTGCGCGCCTTGCTTGAGCGGGGCTTTGGTGAATATCTTCAGTCAGGATATTCCACCCGCCCACCAGGCTACCATTGATCGTTACTCGGAGGAGTTGACGGCGAAACTGATCGGCGTGGCCAAGGAAGCCCTCGCTCAACGCACCCCCTCGCAACTGTCCTGGGCGGTTGGCCAGGTCGATTTTGCCAGGAATCGCCGGGCTGCTTGGGGAGGGCCGGTCGATCATGCTTTGCCGGTACTCTTCGTACACGACCGCCAGGGTAAGCTGCGTGGGGTTTATGCGAATTATGCCTGCCACGCGACCACCCTGAATTTCAATCGGATCCATGGCGATTGGCCAGGCACGGCGATGGCAGCGATCGAACGCGAGTATCCCGGGGTTACCGCCCTGGTGAGTATCGGCTGTGGCGCTGATCAAAATCCTCATCCGCGGGGGACAGTGGAATTGGCCGATCGCCATGGTTTGGCGGTAGCCGCCGAGGTTTCCCGGTTGCTGGCGTCGGAGCGGAAGGTTATCGGCGGTCCATTGGCCGCCCGGGAGAAGAGCCTCCAGTTGCCGCTCGAGAGCTTGCCTTCCCGCGAGGAGTACCAGAAGCTCGCCCAGTCTTCATCGCCTTCGGTCGCTTACGCGGCGGCCAAGAATCTCGCGCGGCTCGATCGCGGCCAGGCCCTGGCCACGCATGTCGCCTACCGCGTGCAGGTTTGGAATTTTGCCGATGACCTCGCCATGGTCTTCCTCCCCGGGGAAGTTACCGTCGACTATCAATTGCGGCTCAAGATCGCGTTCGATGCCAAGCGACTGTGGGTCAATGCCTACAGCAACGATGCGCCGTGTTATATCCCTTCGGATCGGGTATTAAAGGAAGGCGGGTACGAAGGGATGTCGGCCATGGTTTATTACGACCGTCCGGCCCGTTTTGCGACTGGGCTGGAGGAGACGATTGTCGGCGCTATTCAGGCCGTGATACCGTCCAGCTTTCAGGCTAACTATCGCGAGGATGTTCCTCCGAAGTCTCCCGCCGATTCATGGATGGCGATCCAAGTTCGTCCGGGAATGACGGTCGAATTGGTCGCCGCGGAACCCTTGGTCAGCGACCCGGTTGCCATCGATTGGGATGCCCGCGGCCGGATGTGGGTGATCGAGCAACCGGATTATCCCAAGGGGATGGATGGGAACTGGAAACCGGGCGGCCGGGTCAAAATTCTCTCCGATACCGATGGCGATAATCGGTACGACCGTTCGACCCTCTTCATGGACGGTCTACCGTTCCCGACCGGTATCACCTGCTGGCAAGATGGCGTTTTCATCTGCGCTGCTCCCGACATCCTGTATGCCAAGGATACCGACGATGATGGTCGGAGCGATCTGGTCGAAAAGCTGTTCACCGGTTTCCATACCGAGAATTACAACGCTCGGATCAACAGCCTGACCTTGGGGCTGGATCACTGGATTCACGGGGCCAACGGTAATCTCGGCGGTAGCATACAGAGCTTGAAGACCGGCGAAGTCTTGGATATCAGCGGTCGGGACATACGTTTCGATCCCAAAACCGGACGGTTGCAGTTGGTGTCCGGCGTGACTCAACAAGGGCGGGCGCGCGATGACTGGGATGAATGGTTTGGCTGCAGCAACAGCCGGTGGATTTTTCATTTTCCGCTTCAGGATCGCTACGCCCGCCGGAACCCGTATGTTTCGTCGCCGTCGCCGTCGGTTTATTTGCCGGCCGGCGATCGGAAAACGGAACTTCACCCGATCTCTGAACCGCTGGAGCGTTTCAATAATCCAGCCTCGCTCGGGCATGTGACCTCGGCCAATGGGCTGGGAATCTATCGCGATGTGCTGCTGGGTCAGGAATTCGAAGGCAATGCTTTTATCGGCGAAGTCGCCCACAACCTGGTTCGCCGCTTCCGTCTCGATCCTCAGGGCGTTACCTTCGAGGCCCATCGCCCGGATGACGAACAACAGGTGGAATTTCTTGCCTCCAAGGACAATTGGACACGTCCCGTCCAGGTGCGTACCGGACGCGATGGAGCCTTATATGTGGTGGATATGTATCGGGCTGTTATCGAACATACGCGATGGATACCAGCCGATCGCTTGGCCAAAGTCGACCCGCGGGCTGGCGATACCATGGGACGCATCTATCGGGTCTTTCCTCAGGGCGCCAAGTTGCGTCCGGTGCAGGACCTGACACAACTTTCACCCGTCCAGTTGGTGCAGGCGCTGGACACGCCCAACGGTACGACCCGAGATCTAATCCAGCAACTCCTCTCGTTCCAGCGACCTCATCAAGACGCCATAGAAGCCTTGGAACGATTGGTATCCGATAGTCCATCCGCCTCGGTCAGGGTGCAAAGTTTGGCGATTCTGGATGGATGGGAAAAACTGTCAGCGGACACCTTGATGAAGGCCATGCACGATCCGCATCCGCTGATTCGGCGGCAGGCCATTCGCCTTGTCGAATCCCGGTTTGGCGAAGTTACCGCCCTGGACGAGGCTTGTCTGCAACTGGCGAAGGATGCGGATGTTCGCGTCCGCTATCAGTTGGCCTTGAGCCTTGGGGAATGGCGCGACCCGCGGGCGACGGCGGTTTTGGGTGAGTTGGCCAACCGTGATTCCGTGGACCACTGGTTCCGCGCGGCCATCGCGAGTTCTGCCGCCGCCGATCCCGTGGGGTTATTGCGGCTGATCTTGGCCGATCCCACCGAGCACGCTGGACGTGCAGCCCTGATCGAGGCGTTGATCGCAACGGCCGCTGCCCACAGTCAACAGCCGGCGGATTTCGAGAGGTTGGTCGAGTTGCTAATCAGCGGCCGGCAACCAGCGGCCATGGCCTGGCGGATGGCGGGCTTGGGCAAGCTGATGGATGCGCTCGACAAGCGGGCGATTGCGGTCGACACCCTGAGCAACGGCGACAAGTTGGTTCCTTTATTCCAGCAGGCTCGGACGCTCGCCAGCCAGGATCTGTCGAGCCACGAGGAGCAAGAGGCGGCGATCCGTTTATTGGGACGGGGGATGAATCGCATGGAGGAGGACTTGCCGCTCCTCATCAAGCTCCTCGCCCCGCAGGTCCCCGATCGGTTGCAGAAGGCCGCTTTGGCGACCCTGGCGCGATCGACCGATCCATCGATCGCTCACGCCATGCTCGAAGACTGGACGGAACGCGTGCCCTCGCTGCGAGCGACCATCCTCAGTACGTTGCTAGCTCGGGAAGCCTGGACCTCCACGCTGCTCCAGGCCATGGAACGCGGCCAGGTCCAGGCAGCAGAGATTACCCCCGCCCAACGCGAACGCTTGATCGATCACCGGAATCCTACTATTCGAGAATGGACACAACGGCTCCTGCCAACGCGGCAGACGGCGGATCGCGAGAAGGTGGTCGAGGCTTATCGCGCCGTGATGGATTTGACGCCGGATCCGGTGCATGGAGCCGAAGTCTTCAAGAGTAAATGCGCTGCCTGCCATGCTTACCTCGGTCAGGGATTTGCGGTTGGTCCCGACTTGAAACCTTTCTACAACAAGAGTCCCTCGGACTTCATCGTGGCT
>JBILTQ010000436.1:0-4398 GCA_044371435.1 Pirellulaceae bacterium
AGACGACTTCACGAAATGGAACTTGATCGTCATCCCGGCGGCTCCCGGTCTTGGCAAAGTCTGGGGTGAGTCAACGGTGATCGTCGAAGGCAAACGCATCATCAACATCTCCCGCTACGGTGCCAAGTCGCTCGCGCTGGCGTCCTTCAGCGAGGACTTTGGTCGCACGTGGACGCCGTCCTCGCCATCCAACCTCCCAATGGCCACCAGTAAGCCTTATGCGGGGACGTTGAGCACTGGTCATCGCTACCTCGTCTGTACCACCACTGCCGACACCGGTGGCAAGCGTTCGCCGCTGACCATCGCGATGAGCAAGCCGGGCGAGTCAGTGTTCAGCAAAGTTTTCGTTATCCGCCGCTCCCTCTTCCCTGGAGGCCCCGGCGTTTCCAGCGAGCGAGCCGACTTCAGCTACCCCTACGCCATCGAACACGAAGGCAAACTCTACGTCGGCTACACACACAAAAGCCATGTCGCCAACGAACTAGCCGTGATTCCCATCAGAGATCTTCTCTCCGACTAAGGAGGTTGCCAATACAACGCGAAATTTGCATGTCCCATGTCGTCCTCCGTCGAGGGCAGGGTTAATGAGGAGGAAACTACCCGGTGGATTGCGTCTTTGAAATCGATGTGTCGTCCATCGCGACGAGGGCTCTAGGACTGCGTAGTTCAAGGGGTCGCGGAGCATCGATCATAGACGACTGCAGAAAGGCGAGCCCCCATCGACCGACGTATGGTGGCCGGTCGACGGTCGACGGTCGATTTCGTGGCGCATCGCGAGGCGTCGAAAATCCGGGATACGCTCAAGGGGAATACCATCGAAACCACCGAGCCCCCTAATGCGAGTTCCGATGGTTTTGATGTTGATAGCCTAGCGGGGGATTATTTCAAAGGGTGACGGTCAGATCCGCGGGGTGATCGAATGACCTCGGCGGAGTCGCTTTGGCGGGAGATGAGGGCCCGCAGGGTGGCGGTGTCGATCGATGAGCTTGGCCGACTGGCCTTCGATACCCCGGACGGGGTGTTGCCCGGCGATGCCATCGAGCGGATCAAGCATCACCGCGATGAGTTGCTGGCGATGTTGAAAAGCAATGCCGGCAAGGAGCGGCCGGTGGCGGACCTGAGCCCATGCCAACAGGATGGATCCGCCCGTGTTGCCGCGGCCGGCGGCTGGTGGACAATCACCGCGGGTGCCGATGCTGGAATTGCGGCCGGCAAGCGTGGTTATTTGTTGGCCGATCCATTGTTCGAGCGGACTGCGTTGGGATCGACCTCTAGGAATGGCTCTCTGAGCCGACTCGAATCTCCGGACAACCCTGGAGAAGATTATCCACCGCTCGGGGGTGAAGTCTTGGCCGAAGCTGTGGCAGAATCTCCGGTCCTCCGCTGCGACGGACTTTGCCAGATCGGTCCCGTCGCATATTGCGGCTTCGATCTGCGGTCATACCGAAGAGATCGCCCAGGAGCATTACTGGACGGTCGAGGATAACGATCTCGATACCACGATGGACAAGATCTCTTCCCTGCACGGGGAGAAGTTATCGCCCACGATCGCCCATAATATCGCCCTCGAGAACGTCTTTTGCGGTCCCGAGTCTTCCCTTGCTGTCTCAGCCCCAGAGCCCTTGCTGTCTCAGCCGCGGAGACTGGGGAAACGAAAAAAGCCCAGGAAATCCCGGGCTTTGTCGCACTTTGTCACCTCCTGGCTGCCGGAGGCTTTTCCCTCAGAGTGGGCGGTATTGGACTCGAACCAACGACCTCAACGATGTCAACGTTGCGCTCTAACCAACTGAGCTAACCGCCCGACGCAACGAAATATCGGCCAAACAAACGGTTTTGTAAAGCCGTTTCTGCAAAGTTGTCCTCGCCAGCAGCTCGGCCCCCACCCTCGCCTCAGCCCCTGCCGGCTGGCGAAAATCCGCAAACCACTGTTGACGTATTGACCGCCACTAGCCGATACTTTGGGGAATCTAGGAATGCTTCGCGGGCTGATCGACTGCGGCGTTCCCTATTTCCTACCGTTCGCCCCGGAGGTGCTCCTTTCTCCAGGCGGCGGGACTTGCCATACTCGTCGAGAAAGGGTTGCAACAATCGACCGGATTCAGACACGCGTCAACACGCAGATTCGTATTTCCCCTGTGAGAGTGATCGGTTCGGATGGAACCCAGTTGGGAGTCATCTCCACCGACGAGGCCCTGAGTCGAGCTCGGGACGTAGGTTTGGATTTGGTCGAGGTAGCTCCGAACGAGAAGCCACCGGTCTGCCGAATCATGGACTTCGGCAAATACAAGTACGAAAAGAGCAAGAAGTCGGGTGGGCACAGCCATCAGACAAAAACCAAGGAGATTCGGTTGAGGCCCAAGACGGGCGAGCACGATATCGATACCAAGGTCCGCCAGGCCATCGGCTTTTTGCAGCACAAAGATAAAGTGCAGGTGATGGTCGTCTTTCACGGCCGCGAGATGGCCCACATCGACGAAGGGCGACGAGTGATGGAAAACGTCATCAAAACCCTGTCGGAATACGGCAAGCTGGAGCAACCGCCGCAGCAGCAGGGGAAACGCATGCTGGCGGTCTTAGGCCCGAAGTAAACGCCTGCTAAACTGCAAGCAGGTCGTATAACGACTTGCCGAACGCGTACATGGCGAAAATGGTGATCAGGATTGCGGCCGACCAGAGGGCTGCATCCCAGAGCGGTGACGGGAGCAGTTTCTTGTCGAGTCGTCGATAGCGAAAGAAGATAGCCGTAAAGGCGATCATGGGCAGGGTCGCGGCTTGGGCACAACCGCCGATCAGCAGCATGACTTTCGGATCGGTGAAGCCGGCGAACAGCAGCAGGGCCAGGATCGGGAAAACCAGCGTCAGTCGCTGGATGCTGCGAAAGCGATGATTGGCATCGGTGTAGACGACCGTGCCAGCCAGTCCGAGGAAGTCAGCGGTCATTCGAGCGTTGCCGGCGCATGACAGGTAGAGGGTCTTGAAGAGGACAGCGCTAGCACCGAGCATAAAGAGGATGGTCGTCCATGAGCCGAAAGAGTCGACGAACATCCGCGACAAGGTGTTGATCATCTCGGTCCCCTTGGGATCGAGTTTTTGCGGATGCAGGACGCTGGCCCCCATGAAGTAAAAGGCCACCGTCGAGACGGTGAAGACGATCATGCTGGTCCAGGCATCGAGGTACAGGATCCGGATCCAGCCGCGGGCTCGTCGCTCCCAGGCTGCGGAACCGTCGTTGGTCCCGACATACCGTGCATAGCCCTTCTCCAGACACCAGTAAGGATAATAGAAAAGTTCGGTTGCTCCTACACCGGTGATGCCGAAGACGCCGAAGGCGGCCGCCAAGGCCTGCGGATCCTGGGCTGGTATCTTCCACGGGAGCATCCCGGAAAAAACCGCTGGCCAAGCGATCGGATAATCAGTCCACGGCAAGGCGCAGGTGGCGATCAAAGTCAGGGTGGTCACGCTGATGACGATGGCGGTAGTTACCACTTCCAGCCGACGATAGCTTCCGCTCCATAACAGCAGCAGAGTAGTCAGGCAGGTGATGATCGCCCAGGGCATTTCCGGCCGTCTTCGGAGGGCAGAGGCCGGTCCAGCCAGCCAATCGAGGGAGGATTGCAACCAAGGGAAGGTGATATTCAAGGCCTGGCCGATGGTCCCGGTCATGGCTCCCAGCTGGAAGACCGTGGCCAGCATCATCACCAGCCACCACCAGACGAAGAGGTGGGCGCCCCAGCGTGGACCAGGTAATTCATTCATCGCCCCCAACGTCGGTTTACCCGAGGCGATCGCATACCTTCCCAGTTCGATCTGTACAAAGACTTTGATGACACAGCTGAGGAGGATCAACCAGAGAAAGAGATAGCCGTAGCGAGCTCCCAGGCCGGTCGTCAACAACAACTCCCCCGAGCCGACGATGGTTCCCGCCAAGACGATGCCTGGCCCGATCATCCGCAAGGCTTGCCATAGGCTGGTCGGCGGTTCCTGAATGGCTTCGGGAGGTAGGGCATAGGGATCGAAGGAATTTTTATTCTTCACGTGGTTGGACTTTGAAGGAGAGGAGGGAAGAAACCGTTGGACCAACCAACCGTCTGGAGCATTCGCTGGAATTGCCGAGCCACGGTTGTCACCGACGCGTAACCTGCGTTATACCTTGAATAGTGGGTTTCGTAGAGTCGGTTCCTTATCACATGTCTGGAGGCCTTCCGATGATCGTCGGTGTTCCCAAAGAAATCAAGGAAGACGAATATAGGGTAGCGATGCTGCCGGTGGGGGTCGAGGAACTGGTCCAGCGCGGTCATCGCGTCATCATCGAGGCCAACGCCGGGGTGGGCTCGGGTTTGGCCGATCACGAGTATCTCAAAGCCGGAGCGACTTTGGTTTCCTCGGCGGCCGAGGTTT
>JBILTQ010000437.1:0-4384 GCA_044371435.1 Pirellulaceae bacterium
ACGCCTCCCGCCCGCTTGTTGCGGATGGTGGAACGCTATCTGATGACCCCGGACGGTCAGGAGGTCATGAATACCGCAGATAGCCATGAACTGGCAAGGATCACCTCTTGGCTTGCCTCCGCTCGACGGCCCGTCAGCCCGGTTCCGCGGGAGGAGGGCCAACGTTTGCGGCGACAACTGCGATCGCGACGCGGACGACACGCAGCGGATGGTCGGCGACCTGCCCGGGAGCGGACCGGCGAGGCCAGGAACCCGGCGGTCGGCAAGGTTTCCTTGAAGTTCTATCTCGATCCCGGCAGCCCGGTTGTCGACGCCCCCAGTATTGGACCGCGGATGGCGGAACGCCTCGAAGAGTGCCGTGTGGTCACCGTTGGAGATTTGCTCAAGGCCGACCCCCAAACTTTGGCGGGGCAGTTGGCGGATCGAAGGGTCTCGGCCGCGACCGTGGGGGAATGGCAACACCAAGCTTCCCTGGTTTGCCGCATTCCCAACCTGCGGGGGCATGACGCCCAAATGCTGGTGGCGACCGGGATTACCGAACCTGACCAGTTGTTGCAGGCCAACCCGGTGAAACTGCGGACCAAGATCGCCGAGTTTCTTTCGAGCAAGACGGGACAAAGGATGATGCGTGGTACGGAGGGAGCGGAGCTGCCAGAGATCCAGCGATGGATCGAATGGGCGCGAAGCAGTCGCCGTTTGAATGCGGCCTAAGCCCGCGATGAAATCCGTTGCTCTCGCTTTCCAGGCTACACGCTATTCCAGGGGCGGGTGGCGGTGCCTCGGCCTGGTCGCCTGGGCAAGTCTCACCTCGATTCCGCTGCAGGCAATCCTGGCTCAAAGCTGGCCGCTGTCGGCGATAGGGCCGGATAGCCTGGCCGGCCCTGCCATCCATCCGGCGGAACGCCCCACGACGCGCCCGCTGGATTTGCCGGAATCGCTTGACCAATGGACATCGTCAGCCAACGCGACCTCGGACCTCGAGGACTGGCTGCGATGGCTGGTCCTTAAAAATCTTCCTCCTTCCTACGAAGATAACCGTCGTTGGGGGCTGGAAAAGAACGTCTACGATGGCTTTCGCTTTCGGCGCGAAGGTTGGCGAATCGAAACGAAACGCCAATATGAGACGGTGAAGCACGGGACCTGGTCGCGTTACTACCTGGAATTCATCGAGCCAGCCCAAAGGCTACAGCTTCGTTTGCAACGTTTCGAGATTCACTCGGAAGAGCAGTTCCTGATGGAACTACGGATCGAGGCGCCGCTCCGCGCCTTCGGCAGGATAAGTCAATGGCATCGCGATGTCCAATTGCTCAGCTTGTCAGCCAACGCCGAACTGACGGCTCGTCTGGATGTCGCGGCGATGGTCGCCATGCGGGTCAATCCGTTGGTATTTCCCCCAGAAATACAGTTCGAGCCTCAGGTGCAACGAGCTGACCTGCAGTTGGTTCAATTTGAGGTGCAACGGATCAGCCAGCTTCACGGACCGCTCGCGGAGGAGTTGGGCCGAGGGGTCCGGCGGATGGTCGACGATCGTTTGTCAGCGTATTCCGATAAGCTGGTTCTCAAAATGAACGAACAGTTGGCGAAGCAACACGATAAACTACGATTGTCGTTGGGGCAGGCCCTACCCAAGGAATTGGGCTGGCCATCGTCGGCTCCCAAGTGAAGGCTATCTTCACACGTAGCGGAAGTAACTTTTAGCCGACCGATCACGGCGCGAGTCGCTGTCGCGTGACCAGAGGCTCGGCAAAGGAACTCGGGAAACTCGCCGCAACGCGAACCCAGTTGCGGCTGAAACAGCCAACCGCGGCTTAGCCGAGCCATGTGTCTCGAAGCGAATCGGTGGACGCCGCCACCATACGTAAGGAGAGGGGCGAGGAGCGATTCACCGGACGGCGTGTTAGGGACTATCGGACCGAGAGTTCGCCCGGGGCGTTATCGCTGACGAAGTTTAGACTCTTCACGTGCCTTCTTGAGGGCAGCCGTCTCGTTTGCCAGCTTATTTTCCGGACCCGCCGGGAAGTACTGGATATCATCGTCGAAGTAGTAAGCGCTGGGGAGAGTCTGGCCGGCGACTGAGACTTGGCAGCCGCTCAGGCAAGCAACTCCACCGAGCAGACCAACGGCGAGGCAAACCAGGGTCAAAGGCGTCAGTGCTGTTTTATGTTTCATGGCTTTCCGAACTCCCTGGATGGCTGGCGAATGACGTTTCCGACAGTGAACGCCACATAGGGTTAGTTCGGCCATGGGTCGCGCGGGCTTGAGTCAAAATCTGCGGGCTACAACAACTATCGGGCTTCGGCCTGGATTGCTGGCAATGCGAAAAGTTCTAGCCAACGCGCCCAAGCCAACCCGATGCTCGGCAGCCACCGACTGGCCTCAAGTTTTGCGGTTGCCCCCGATGCGCGTAGACCTACGAATGCTAGCCCTCGGTGGAATGACTTAGCGACCCATCGGCTCGATCCTTCATCGAGCGTGATTGGGGAGGAGCACCGGCGGGCCGCTTGGCGGGAAGCAGTCCATCCGAGATTTTCCCTGATCCTCGGGGATCATGCACCGACCCGATTCCGCTTGATAGAAGCTCATCGCGGCGGCGTGAATCCGTCGACACGCCGGCGCGTTCGAGGTTTACTGAATTGCCCCGACTCAGCCAGGACTTCAGCGATTGTCGGTAGGGGGAGGCGTTTGGTCCGAGTGGAAGAATTTGAAGAACGGGCTGTCGGCGGAGAGGATGAGTTGGCTATCGGGCCCGATGGCTTTCCCATAGGCTTCGAGGGTCCGGACGAAACCGAAGAAGTCGCCAGTTTTCCGGGTTGCCTCGGCGAACCGCTGGATGACTTCGGCATCGGCGGTACCGCGGGTCTCATTGGCCTTCTGCTGCCCCTCGCCTTCGATTTTGGCGACCTCGGCCAGGGTTTCATTGATAATCGCAGCCTTCAGTCGCTCTCCCTCATTGACGTTGCGGGCCGAAATCGCTTGGCGTTCCGAAATCCAGCGATTGAAGGTTTTTTCGCGTACGCTTTCCACGAAACCGCTTTGAGAGATACCGACATCGATCAGCTCGATTCCACGGCTAGCGTTCTCCGCATCGCCTTTGGCGGCCAGTCGTTTCTGCGCTTCGGCCTTGATCCGGTTGAGAATCTCAGCTCGGCCAAAACGAATGCCTTTGGGTTTGGTTTGGTCTGCTTGTTCTACCAGTTCCGGGGGGGAGTTCGACGGCAAGGGGGCAGCGTCGACGTCGTTGGCGCTGATGGCCATGGTTCGGTTGGTACTGCGAACGAACTCTTCCAAATCGTGTTGTGTCACGACATCGCGAATCGAGCTGCGGACAATCTGTTCGACCCGTTGCTCGGCGATTTGCATCGAACGCAGTCGCTGGACAAAGAGTGTCGGGTCGGTCACTCGCCAGACCGCCCACGGGGTAAGCTCAATCTTCTTGTCATCGCGGGTAGGCAGGTCCGGGAGGAGGTCTCCTTGGTTATCTCCCCAGAACTGTTTGACTTTGGGAATACGTGCGACCGTATCGACGAAGGGAAGCTTGAAGTACAAACCCGGCTCGCGATATTCATGCTTGGGTGCGCCAAATCGCAGGACCACACCCATTTCGCGTTCGTCGAGGATGAAGACGAAGGTGGGCGACAGCAAAAGAACCAATGCCAGTACCGCCAAGGCGTATACGATTGATTTCATCATTAGCCTTTTCTCACGGAGTCTTGGGGGGGACGAGGGCGCGGGGATCTAAATTTAAAATCGGCAAAGGGGCATGGCTGCCGCTGTCGAGGATGATTTTCGCGCCGCTTTGTTGCAGTACCTTCTCCATCATCTCGATGTAGAGTCGTTGACGGGTGACCTCAGGAGCTAACTGATAGCTTTCATACTTGGCTAGCAGGGCTGAGATCTCTCCTTGAGCCTCAGCCAGACGGCGGGCGGAATAGCCTTCGGCTTCACGAATCAGGCGATCTCGCTGGGCCTCGGCCGTCGGGATGAGCTGATTGCGTTCCCGCCGGGCTTCATTGATCAATTGATCGCGCTGCTGGACCGAGGCATTGACTTCATCGAAGGCCGGTCGGACCCGGTCGGGAGGGATGACCCGTTGCATCTGAAGATCGGTAATAGCCACCCCGCACTGCAGTTCATCGAGTCTCGCCGAAAGTTCGCGAAGGGAAGTTTGGGTGATTTCCTCGCGTTTACCGGTCAAGACTTCTTCTGCCGAGTAGTCACCGACCACCCGATGCATGACACTCCGTGAGACAGCGACGATGACGCGAGTGATCTTTTCATCGTCCCCGCCAAAATTCAAAAGGAAGTCCTTGGGTTCATCGATCCGCCAGAAGACGTTCCATTCGACGACGGCGGCGTAGAGGTCACCGGTCAAGATGAGTTTTGT
>JBILTQ010000438.1:0-4383 GCA_044371435.1 Pirellulaceae bacterium
CCCCGACATCGTCTAGCCGCGGTCCAAAGTCCTTGCCGACCGTCTGGATTCGATGGCAGGCAGAGCACACACGGCTGAAGACCTGCTCGCCGCGGGCTACCTTACCACCACTGATCTTCGACAGTTCGGTGACCGCTTTTTGCCGAGCATTCTCGGCCGCCTTGGGATCGTCGACCGTCTTCAATGGCTTCACCACCTTAGCCCCCGGCCCGACCGCCGCCTTGTACTTGGCGAAGTATTCCTTCAGCGAGTCCGGAGCGGTGGCCAGGAATGTCCCCTGCTTCTCGGCCCTCTCGATAAAAGGCTTCAAGGCTTCCAAGGTGTGCTCCAAGGTATAATCCGTCCAGTAGTCCATCGGCGCGTCCGAAGCCCGCAGCGCGATTTCGGCGGCTTCGTCCGTTTGTACGAAACTCAACCCACGAATCGCCTCCAACCGCACCCGCGGATGCGGATCGACAATCGCCCGCGAGAGAACCTTGAGAGCTCCCGGATAACGGGTGATCTCGTTGGTTACTGACTGCACCGCGGCTGCCCGGGCATGGAACTCGTCGAGCCTCAGGATGCGTTCGACAAGTTTCGGATCGAGCCGGCGGAAACTTTCCTGCAGCCACATGCCTTCGCACAGCGCGTTCGGCGAATCATGCTTGAGCAACCAGCCATCGACCGCCGCCATGACTTCAGCTTCCGGGCGAGCTCGCAGTTCACGCCGAGCCCGATAACGGGTGCGAGGTTCATATTCGGACAGTTGCTCGAGCAATTCCTCCACCGACTTGTCACCCTGAGTGACCGGCTGCAGCAAAGGCTTATGCTTGTTCACCAAGCGATACACACGCCCATGCTCGTGGTCGCGGTTGGGATCGCGCTGCGAATACTGCATGTGACCGATCAACGCATTGCACCAATCGCCAAACCACACGGCTCCATCGGGGCCGATCTGCGGATCGACCGGACGGAAAAAATTGTCGGTGGAATCGAGCAAATCCTCGATACGTTTCCCGCGAAAGCCGGCCGCCTCCGGGTCATCCTCGAGGGTGAAACGCGGCATCCCGTGCATGTTGATGACGCAAGCATAGATGAACTGGCCTTGCATCTCGTCGGGAAGATGTCGCGAAAGGAGAAACTCGTTGCCGACGGCTGGTCGCATCCCTTGATTGTCAAAATTTGGATTCAGCGTCCGCCGCGAGGTGACCGGGAAGCCAGCCAGCGGACTCGTCCAGTGCTGTTGAGCATTGGTCCCATCGCCGATCAACCCTTGCCCCCAGCGATCGAAAACCATACACCATGGATTGCCATAGCCTGGGGTGCGGAAGTGCTGGAATTTCCAGGAAAGCGGGTCGAGCACATAACAACCGGAGGGCCCATGGTTGCGGAACGGACCCCACGGCGTCTCCATGGCGGTCGACATCGACACC
The DNA here is from genome assembly GCA_044371435.1 of Pirellulaceae bacterium. Lineage (GTDB taxonomy): Bacteria > Planctomycetota > Planctomycetia > Pirellulales > Pirellulaceae > JAIYDQ01. The sequence continues at coordinate 1,413 of JBILTQ010000438.1, forward strand.
CCTTCCAACATGTACAACCGGCCACCGTGCGAAAACTCGAACGCCCCCATCGCGTGGTGCGTGTCGTCGGTCGCGATCCCGTCGATAATCTGTGTCACCTCATCCGCTCGATCATCCCCATCGGTATCGCGGAGGAACAGGATACGCGGTTCATCGACCACCAGCACCCCATCCTGGTAGAACTCGAAACCGGTCGGGCAAATCAGCTTGTCGTAGAAAGTCTTGCAGACATCGGCCTTTCCATCCTGGTCGGTGTCTTCGAAAATCAAAAGCTTATCACCGGGCTTGGCCGCCCCCGGCAACCACTGCGGGTAGTTGATCATGCAGGACACCCAAAACCGCCCCTTCTTGTCGAAGGCAATCTGCGTCGGATTGGCGAATTCGGGAAACTCTCGCTCCGAAGCAAACAACTGGACCTCGAAGCCTTCCGGCACTTTCATCTGCTGGATCGATTCCTCCGGCGTAGGATACACCAGTTCCGTCGGTTCGCGTTTTTCGCGAAATTTGTCATCGCGGGTGCCAAACATCGTCTCCGGGATAAAGACCTCACCGGTCTTCGAATCATCCGGCTTGTCCGCAACCGGCTTGCCTGCCACTAAATCCCAGATGTACTGATCGCGAACCGCGACCATCTTGCGGATCTTTTGGAATTCCTTGGGAAAGGTCTCCGTATCCCAGGTCCGGCGTCCCCCGTAGACATACCAGCCGTTGAGCATCCGATAGTCCTGCAGGTGCAGCCACGATTTATCGTTGACCCATTCCCGCACCTGATGGAACTTGGAGACATCCATCCCGAGCGGATGCTGGCCGCCGAAGAGTTGCTGGTCGAGTTCGGACGCGATCAAGCGATCTCCTTGCTCGTTGGCATGAATCCCATTGACCGTAAACTGAAGCTTGGGCTCGGCGGCAAAAGCGTTCGCTGTCACCTCGAACAGATCGACGTAGGGATAACTTTTCTCCTGGGCGAGCGCACGCACCGCCTCGGCGTATACCTTTAACCATGCGTTGTTCTGCTTGCCATCCGGCAGATGGCGGCTATCAGCCGACTCGAAGGCTACCGGTGACACCAGCACGAACCGCGGGGTGCGGCCATCGCGCGAAAACTTTTTGGTCGTCTCCGCCAGCCAATGGCGATACCCCTCCTGGAAGCCGGCCACGGTTTGGCTATCGACGCCGTCGAAGTGTTCATTGAAACCGAAGAAGCAGAAGAAGAAGTCGGGGGCGAACTCCACCATCGGATCGTCGATCACGGTGTAGTTGTCCGGCCGCTGCTGCTCCGTTACCTCGTCTGCCGGCCAGCCGAAATTGCGGATCACCAGTTGCTTCTCGGGAAAGCGGGTTTGAAGCAAGGTTTCGAAGTAGCCGTACAGGTTCATCCGTTCGGCCAGCGAACCACCCACGAAAGCGATCCGCTGCCCCTGCTCGAAGGTGAGCGGGTTCGGTACCGCGGCAAGCTTGCCAGAGGTGGCGACCTGAGCTTGGCCTAACCCGCCGAGCAGCACTCCGCTCAACACCCAGGCAACCGTACCAACGAAGGATGACAACAGACGACACGAACGCATGGGGTCCTCAACGGGAATGGCGAATGGCAGAAGGGGGGAAGGGGGGGAAGGGATATGGCCGGCTGGCTACCCCATCGAACGCCTCCAGTCTAACACGCCCCCCAGGAACGCCGGTAGCGATTCCTGACAAGAATCAGTGCGACGGCGACAATCGACCTCATCCCCCACTCGCATGCAGCCGATCGCTAGCGACCGAACTCTAGTCTCGCATTCTCCGAGAACTCCTTCACCAGCCCCCACCCCGCCTCCGAAATCGCGGAAATCGCTCAGAAAGGCTAGCTCGATACCATAAGCTTCCAAATTTTCACCTTTTTTTGAATCTTTTCCTCAAGTTCCAACGCCCGACTGATTGGACACTTGGTTTTTGCGATCCCATGGACTGCCTGCTTTTTAGGCAACCGGAGGGCTGCTCAACCGAAAAGCTAGCGTGCCCACAAACCGAGCACAGCTAGCGTAAGCAACGTAAGTGATAGCTTTCAAAGACTTTACGCAAACGGGTTTGACGGCATTCCATGATTGCGTCGAGTTTCGCGGGGCCGACAAGGGTCGGTCGCTGCATCGCGAACGGAGTTTTTCGAGCACGCTTACAGAAAAGGGATCTTTCGATGGAAATGACGCCAGCTGCCACCCTCGACCAGGAACAAAACGTCGCCGCTCAACCCCAGGAAGAGAAGTCGCTGCGTGGCGGTCGAGCTCCGAGCAAATCGGCAGGGGAGAAAATTGCCGCCGAGATGTCGGTCTTCGACGGAGTGGTCCGCGAGTTGCGCACAAAACTGCAGCCAGGAGCCAGCTTCGACGAGCGATGCCGCCAGGTCGTCGACTTGGCCTCGGAACTCTTCGGCGTCTCCCCGACCTGGACCGCCTTCTATCGAGAAGTGATGGGCCGCCAAGGAATCACCCACTCCCTTTTCACAACCCCCGAGGAACTGGAGGGCTACGAGTCCACCGACTCCCATAACCAGATCTTCGAAATGCTGACCACCCTGCGATCGCGCGACCTCCCGGAGAACGACCCGACCGAAGCCCAGCGGATGATCACGATCCGTCTGCCGCTGTCGCTGCACAACGCCATTTGCGACGAAGCCAACGAACTGCAGGTCAGCGTCAACAAGCTCTGCATCTCCCGGATGCTGCAACCGCTCGACAGCCGCATGATCCCCAACTGCAAGAACAAGCGTCGTGGCCGCCGCCCCGGCGCCGCCCCCATCGGCAAGCCGAACGGCGATGCGAACACGCAAGCTACCTGAGATCCAACTCGCCGCCTATAATCCCAACGGCAGTTTGGGCGGATGATCGCTGGCGATGCCTTTGGGCATCGCGAGAGGAAAGTCCGGGCTCCACAGAGCAAAGCGGTCGATAACGTCGACCGGCCCCTCCCGGTATTTACTGGGAAGGGGCTAGGGAAAGTG
>JBILTQ010000439.1:0-4382 GCA_044371435.1 Pirellulaceae bacterium
TGAAAGAAGTGCATGCCGTGTCCGGTTGGCAGAAGGCGGTCGATCAGGCCTTGGAAATGATCCAACCAGGTGAACTGGTGATGATGCAGGCCGACGTGATCGATGAAACCATGCAATACCTCCAGCAAAAGCTCGAGCATCAGGCGTTAGGCCGTGAAATCGACTTGGATTCCGCCATGCAGAAGCGGACACCATCGTCCAAACCTGAGCCCCCGCCGATCGAGGCGACCAAGACGCACAAAGACTAAAGGTAGCCCCTCGAGCGGACGATCAAGGCTGCTCGGGCTGGCCGGTGCTCGACAACGCTGGCTGCCAGGAAAGACGGATCAGCAGGAAGGCTTTCAGCGTCGAGGTAGGGATAGAGATTGGGTCTTCCACCCACTCATGATCGATGGAGATTCTCAATTCCCCAAGCCGCGTAGGACGTTTTGAAAAGCTAGCAGGCATGCTCTGCGTTTCGTCGGCCAGCCGATTCCAAGCGATTTTTACGGCTCATTCGGCTGCAGCCCCTGGAAGAGGGCGGCTGCTTTGAATTTCAAAACGGCTGCCCTTAGACCTGGCCAGCCTGGATCATCGCCAGGCAACGGTCCTGGACTTGCCGCGGATCGGCGTTGGGATTCTTCTTTTTCGCCTGACCGACCAGGCTCCCCAAGGCTTTCGCGTTCCCCGCGCGTACTTTCTCGACCACGTCCGGATTGGCGGCCAACAAGTCGCGGCATAGAGCTTCGATCTCATCCGAAGCGACGGCGACGATTCCCAGCTTTTGAATGATCGAAGCAATCGATGCCTGAGGAGTGGTCAACCATTCCTGGAAGACATCGCGCCCGCGGGTGGTGTCCAATTGGCCAGCCTCGATCACCCGCAAGAGCTCAGCTAACTGCAAGGGGCTGAGCGGGAACTGCTGGATTGCGATCGCCTGCTCTTTCAGGGTGCGAAGGATATCCTGCTGCATCCAACTGGCGGCTCGCTTGGGGGGCGCGCCGGCTGCCACCAAGGCTTCGAAAAAGTGAGCGACCGCCTTCCCTTGCGAGACAATGACTTCCGCATCGTAGGCTTTGATCGACAAGGTATCGACTAACCGGCGGCGTTTGGCTTGTGGTAATTCTCCCAACTGCTGTCGCGCCCCCTCAATCTGGGCCGGGGTCAAAGTTACGGGCACCAGATCAGGATCGGGGAAGTAGCGGTAGTCGGCCGATTCCTCCTTCTCGCGTTGTAGCGTTGTCGCTCCCGCCTCGTCGTCCCATCCGCGGGTCTGTTTCGGCGACTGCCCCAACAGCAAACCATTTTGTTGCCAGGCATGAAACTGACGCTGAGCTTCATACTGGATAGCTCGTTCCACCGCTCGGAAACTATTGAGATTCTTGATTTCAACGATCGGGGTCGCCAGCGTTTTCCCCTGGTGATCAAGATGCAAATTGACATTCGCATCTACCCGCAAAGACCCTTCTTGCATGTTGCAGTCGGAAACCTCGAGGTACTCGAGCAGCAGCTTCAACTCGCTCAGATAAGCCTTGGCTTCTTCCGCCGAGGATAGATCGGGCTGACTGACGATCTCCAGCAAGGGAGTACCGGTACGATTGAGGTCGATGCGCGAGGCTCCTTTGCCAGAAACCTCGTCGTGCATGCTCTTGCCCGCATCCTCTTCCAGATGGGCCCGGATCAGTCGGATTCGTTTGGCGGTGGCACCTGCCTCGATATCAAGGTAACCTTCGCTGCAAATCGGCAGATCGAACTGACTGATCTGATAACCCTTCGGCAAATCGGGATAGAAATAATTCTTTCGATCCCATTTAGTAAACTCGCCAATACGACTATTCAAAGCCAAACCGGTGCGGACAGCCAAGGCCACCGCCTCGCCATTCAGCACCGGTAGGCTGCCCGGCAAACCGAGGCAGACAGGACAGACCAGGGTATTGGGTGGCGCCCCAAAGACGGTCGCACAATGGCAAAAAAGCTTGGTTTTCGTCTTGAGCTGAACATGAACTTCCAGCCCAACCACCATTCGATATTCGGGAGCCGTCATAGTTGTGGCCAACGAGGTTGATATTGAGTAAGCACTTGATAAGCATGGCCAGCCTGCAACAAGGATGCTTCGGCCAACGGCGGAGCTTGTAGTTGCAAGCCGATAGGCAAGCCTTGGCTGGTCTGGCCGCACGGAAACGATAGGGCGGGGATCCCCGCTAGGTTAGCACCCACCGTAAAGAGGTCGACCAGGTACATCTGAACCGGATCTTGACGCATCTCCCCCAAGCCAAAGGCCACCGTCGGGGTTGTCGGGCCCAGGATAACATCGGCTTTGGCAAAGGCAGTATCGTAGTCCTGACGGATCAAGCGTCGTACCTTCAAGGCCTTGAGGTAGTAGGCATCATAATACCCGGCGCTCAAAGTGTATGTACCCAGCATGATGCGGCGTTTGACCTCGCTACCGAATCCCTCGGAGCGGCTGCGGCAATACATCTCCAGCAGTGGCGATGAAGCCTGGCTGGTATTTTTCGTCAGCGCCGCACGGTGGCCGAAATGGGCGGCGGAATACCGCGACAGGTTACTGCTCGCCTCGCTGGGGGCAATGATATAGTACGTGGCGATCGAATAACGGGTGTTGGGCAAGGTTACATCGACGATGGTGGCTCCGGCTTGGCGATAGACCTCGATAGCTTCGATCAAAGCCTGGCGGACCTCCTCATCCAGCCCCTCGCTTTCCAATTGATCACGGACGATCCCCAAGCGGAGACCAGTACAATTTCCGGTCAGGGCCTGCTGGTAATCCGGCACTGGTTCCGGCAAGCTGGTCGAGTCGCGGTGGTCATGACCGGCGATAGCTTGCAAGAGTAGGGCAAGATCTTCGACGGTGTGCCCCATCGGTCCGATTTGATCCAAGCTGCTGGCGAAGGCTACCAGCCCATACCGGCTGATTCGGCCATAGGTCGGTTTCAAGCCGCAGATTCCGCAAAATGCTGCTGGTTGCCGGATCGAGCCACCGGTATCGGTGCCCAGCGACGCGGGGACCTGGGCGGCAGCCAAACAAGCCGCCGACCCGCCGCTGCTTCCGCCTGGCGTTCGCTGCAAATCCCAGGGGTTCTTCGTATTGCCAAAGGCGCTGTTCTCCGTCGAACCGCCCATGGCGAACTCGTCCATGTTGGTCTTACCGATCATGATCATCCCAGCTTGCGCCAAGCGATCCATTACCCCCGCCTGGTAAGGCGATCGATAGCTTTCGAGCATCCTCGAAGCGCAGGTAGTCGGCAACTGCTCGGTACAGATGACATCCTTGATCGCGATCGGCAAACCAGCCAATCCCGACCCACGAGAGACATCGGGCGAACGGCTCGAAGACCGATGACGATCAAAAGCCCGGGCTTGATCCAACGCTTGCTCTCCGGCCAAACTCAAAAATGCGTGAATGGCCGGCTCTGTCTGGGCAATTCGATCGAGGAAGGCTTGCATGATCTGGGTGCTGGTCAGCTCACCGGCTTGCAAGCGTTGCGATAATTGGCGGAGGGTCGAATGGATGATCGTGGTATTCATCCCCATAGAATACGGGGAAAGCCCCAGACTGAAAACTGGAGACCATCGGCGACTGCCAGACCCGACGACCGCTTCGCTTGGGCAAGGCCGAGGCGACCGATCGCCGACGGCTTGCCTCGCCACCGGCTCGGCGATACAACGCGTCGGGTCATTCGTCCCTGGAAATGGACGAAGCCTCACTCGACATCACGATACAAGGAATCCCCATGGCTCACCGTCGATCGTCGGCCGCCGACTCGGTCCCCAGCTTCCCCGGGTTCCCCACCCGCCTTTTCGAATTCCTAGAGGAATTGGCGAAGAATAACCGTCGGGACTGGTTTGCCAGCCATAAGCTGCGTTATCAATCGGAGGTGGTGGAGCCTGCCTTGGCTTTTATCGAGGCGATACAACCGACTATCCACAGGCTTTCTCCCTTCCTGCAAGCCATCCCCCAACGTACGGGCGGGTCGCTGCTGCGGCTCCATCGCGATACCCGGTTCTCGAAGGACAAGTCCCCCTACAAGCGTCATGTTGGGATCCACTTTCGCCATGAATTCGGCGGTGATATTCATGCTCCCGGATATTACCTGCATCTGGAACCTGGCCAATGCTTTTTGGGGGCCGGAATATGGATGCCACCGGCTGAACCGCTCTCGCAAATCCGCCAGGGGATCGTCGAGACCCCTGCTCTATGGAAGCGAGCCCGCAACCATCCGAGCTTCCGCGAGCGATTTCGCTTGGATGGAGAAAGCTTGAAAACCGCCCCTCGCGGATTTTCCAAGGATCATCCGCTGATCGACGATCTGAAGCGAAAGAGCTTCGCCGGCTTGATGCCTATCAGCCAGCAGGAACTTCACGGTCCGGCCGGCCTTAGAGCC
>JBILTQ010000440.1:0-4377 GCA_044371435.1 Pirellulaceae bacterium
TTCACGGTTTCGCCTGGCTCGCCATCGCGAAACTCCCCTTGCATCAGCAGGTCGACCCCTAAAACCGTTTGGCCTCGTTCGAGCAACTTCTGGATGGCCGGTTGTGGTTGGCCATCGTCGGCGAATAGGCCTGCCTTGCCGGTCTCCGTAAGCCACAGGGTAGCTTGCCCATTCCACGTTTTAGGATAGAGCCAGACGACAGGAATCGCTTCGCCACCTCGATCGTGGGTAAGCAGGCCGAGCATCTCGAGGTAACTCCCATGGTCGATCTTGTGGGTAAGTTTCCAGGCAACGTCGCCGATTTCTTCATAGCTTCTGCCGATCATCACCCGAAGCGCTGGTTCAAGCAACACCTGCAACTCGGCAGGCTTGTCGGCCGCAGCTTGCAACTGTTGCTGGGCGTCTTGGTGGAACCATCGCAAGAGTCGGCGTTCAAAATTTGGATCAGCGGCCGGTGGGGCCGGGTGCTGTTCATTCCAGACCGTCAGCTGATCTTTGGTAAGCGGCTGATAGTCGCGTTCGATGACAGGTTCGGCCTGACCCAGACCAAAATGCTTGTTGAGCCAGGTATAAAAGCCAGAACGGGAGACGGCATTGTAATTGTGGGGGAAATGCTCACCGCGATGAAGCATGACCGCTTGAGGAGCCCCCAGTAGTTTGTAGGTCTGCTGGATCTCAGGAAAACCTTTGGTGGCCATCTCTTTCGTCCAGTCGTTGGCCGTAGTCATTCCCTGTGGTTTGGGCGCAAAGAGCGAAGCAAATTCGATGTTCCCTGTCCCGACTCGTAGCAACGAGGCATTTTCGCAGGTACAGCCTCCCTGCATCGAAGTACTGACCATCACCGCCGGGAAGGAAAGGGTCAAACGAGGATCGACAGCGGCCAGCAACATCGTCTGCGTCCCACCACCACTGGCCCCCGTCATCGCGATCCGCTGCGGATCGACATCCGGAAGGCTTAAAACGAAATCCAAAGAGCGAATCGAGTTCCAGGTTTGCAGCCCCATGATACTTTGCAGGTGCGCTTCTGCCTGAGGACTATACAATCCCCAATCCTCCGTCGTATTCATCTCCGGACGCTGCTTGGCGAATCGATGGACGAGTTCCCGCGAAAGCTGGATAGCATCGGAATCGCTCAGCATGTCCCACTGCCAGACCATGCATCCCATCCGAGCCAATTGCACGCACATCGATTGGAAACGGCTTTGGCCACCGCTTTCGAACCGTTCTTGCCCCTGGGCAATCTCAAGCCGCAACTTATCGGCCGGTTGTGAGGAGAGTCTCGCATCCTGCCAATGGCCATGGGCAAACAGGACGACCGGGAAAGGACCTGGCTTACCGATAGGCAGGTAGAGGTTGCCGGTCACATAGAAACCGGGGGCGCTCTCGAAATAAACCTTTTCTACCGCATACTCGTCGAGTTCCAGCCGACCATGGCGGACAGCATTCAGCGGAGTTCGCGTCGGCATCGGCCACAGACCTTGGGAGATGAGGATCCGCTGGCGTACCTGTTCGGCCCGAGCTTGCCAGGCTTCGACCGAGGTGGGGGGGGTGAAGGGAAAATAGCCGTTGTAGTCGAGAATCGGTTCCAATCGCGAGTCAGGCGGCTGCTGGCCCGCCTCCAGTGCGCGATGATCTTCTGCCCGCACCCAGCCGAATGGTCCGAGGCAAAGCTGAAGGAGAATGCAAGCTAACGACCACGAGGCGGGCGGGGGGTTCTTCATGGCAAGTAAGGAGTGGGTGGGAACGGATGGGCGCAGATCTTGCCAACAGCATAACCCATCGCCAGCCGAGAAGAAATTAGATACGTGGATGGCGGGGGGCGCCCGACCTTGCCTCGTTGCGTTATCCCCGAGCGACAGATTCGGCAGGATGCCGAAATCGCGTGGAAACTTCGGCCGCCGAGCGTCTAAAGAGGAGGAATGCAAGCGAACGGCCAAGCCAGTCTTCGGCCACGGCTGGCCAGGCCCGTGCCAACCGCGCCAAAATCCGTCTTTACCCAAACTGCCGAGGTCTGGTATTTTCGAACGACACGCAGGGAACTGTCAACGTGGAATGGATACTCGACGGATTCCCCTCGACCCAATGCGTGATTCTATTTCGGCCAAGGAGGAGCCTTTACGATGCGTCTGGTTAGTTTGGACATTGACCCCCAGAACCGTACACAACGGATTCACCTTGGGCCATTCGTATCGGGGCTGAACGCTGTTTGGGGGAGTCGTGGCTCCGGCAAGAGCACGATCGCCAAGTTCATCCGCGGCTTGTTGTATCACCGACATCGCGATGCGAGTGGCTATGGTCAGGAGGCTGTCGACGGCCTGGTAGGTTCACTGCAATGGGCGGATATGGCTGGGACCAGCCGCGTGATTTCGTCGGCCGATGCCGTTCATCAACGGGACTACCGCTTCGAAGGACCCTATCATCATGAGCGTCGGCAGTCCCTACTGGCGAACGCTGCCTATCCCAACGCCTTGCCACCAGAACAACCATGGCAGCGTATCGGTGGTGAGGTCTTCGATGCCGTTTTCTGCGGTCGCTTGGGTGAGGTCTTGCCTGAGCGACTGTGGCAGGCGGCGCGGGAATTAGGGATTCATGTGGCGACCGGTCACGAACACGACGAGGCCTATCGTCGACTGAAGGCTGAAGAGGATCGGTTGCAGCAACGTTTGCATCATTTGCGAGTGGATGATCGCGATCGCGAATGGTGGTCCTTTGAACGCGAACGCTTGGCGGCCCGATTGGACGAATTGGGATCCATGCTGCCCGGTGAAGGAATGCTCCCAGGGGCCGTGACTAGCGGTCATCCGGGAGACGATCGGCTGGCTAGTGCACCACGCTCGCTGCCGGACTGGGAATCGCAACTCGTCCAGTATCGGGCCGAACTTTCCGAAATGGCGACCCGCGAAGCTGAACTGATGCGGCAACTGGCGATGCGGGCCCCACGCCGGGAAGGGACTGCGACAGGCGATCACCGTGAATCCTTGCTGCCGCCAAGCTACGGTCGCTACCCGCGAACTACCAGTGTCTATCGCGATCCCTTTGGTACCTGGACCGGCTATTCCAAACCCGTCAAGGATGTCCGCGACAGCGGTTGGAAGGAATCCAGGGAGGGCCAGCCTTCGGTGGAGCAACTGCAATCGGAGTTAGGGGCACTGCGGAAGCGGCAAGGGCTCGTTCAGCGCTGGATCAGCGAATTGGAGGGTAAGGTTGTCAGCCAGCACGGGGGGGCCGCGGCGCAGGCGACGGCGGCTTGGGAACGGGATGAATTGCGGGCGCGGCTGGCCTATGCCGAAGAAGTACTCAAGAGTTGGGATCTCTATGAACAGACCAGGCGGCGACTCGCCGAGGTTCAAAGTCAACTGCGTGGGCAAGGTCCTTACCAAGAGGCTTATCGTGGTTCCTTCGTTCCGTGTGTCGAGCGCTATGTGCGTGAGTTATCGGCCGGCTCCTTGAGGCAGCTACCCGCTTGGGCCCTCGAGGCCTTGCGGCGAGACCTGGGCTATGCGGCTGGACTGACGACAAATCGTGGTCGGTTGGAAAGCTATCGCGAGGTCTATCGCGATTATCGTCCAGACAGCAATCGGATCGATTATCCGGTACCACCATCGCAATCTTCGGAACGACAGCTGGTCGAATTGGCACTGCGGATGGCTATTCTCGATTCGGCAGCCCATCGTATCGGTCGTTTACCGTTGATCCTCGATGATGCCCTGGATGGCTTTCATGGGCAGAATCTCGATCATATCGTTCGGGTGTTAATCGAATTTGCCCGCGACGGTCAGCAGGTTTTGCTGATGACTAGCGAGGAGGAAGTGGCTGAAAGAGTTCGCGTCCATCACGGCTGGGTGTCTCACTTGCAGCATGGTTTGGTGGAAACTGATCACGTGACGCTAAAGCCGCGGCTCTATCGCGAGTATTCGCATGACAACCATGCGGAGTATTTCCCCGCCGTCCCGGCTCGCGAGCCCTCGTTCAATTTGGCGGAATTGAATGCGCAGTTGGCCGCCGCCGAAACCTACCCTTATCCGGCGGTGGATTATCCGGCAACTCGCGTCCCCCTCCGCAAAGATCGGCCGACTCCCACTGAGCGGCAGTATGCCCTGAGTATCGAGGACCCGTTGGAGGCTGCTCCAGGTATGCGATCAGCCATGGGGCAACGCCTGATACGGCATGGAGTGAGGACGGTCGGCGATCTCATCGATCAGGAGCCAGAATATCTGGCCAGTGTTTCGGGGATGTCGCTCGAGCGCACCGCAGTCCTCAGGCGTCGCCAGGCGGAAGCTCGCCTGCTTTGCCAGGTTCCGCGCTTGAGGGTCTTCGATGCTCGAGTCCTGGCTGGATGCGGGATCGAGGATTCCGAGGTCCTCTCGCAAACGCCTC
>JBILTQ010000114.1:0-14313 GCA_044371435.1 Pirellulaceae bacterium
GCTAAAGGCGGCTTATTTATCGGCAAGCAAGGCTTTGGCAAATTCATACGCCGCTCACCCCGCCCTGATCCACTGTCGGCGGCCGAGGTTTCCGCTTGATCCGCGCTGGCCTCTTGCCTTTTTTCCGACAGCCGGTCAGATATTAAGGGTCCGGAGTGTTCCGATCTCGTCCAGCACCGTACGGCTGGCTTTCGCCCGCTCGATACCGCTCGCTGAACCAAGCCGACCAGCGTCCGCGGTTGGTGGTTGGAGGATGAGTCGTTACGTGCGCAAAGGCTAAAATTAGCCTTCCTGACGTGGGAGTTTTAGGCGAAGCTTGATCGGCTTCGACAATCCATATGCCGCAATTGGCAGGTTCGTTGGTCAGATATCCAGCCCGCGTCACCACCCTGTGGTTCGCTTTGATGATCGTCTTGGGGACCTTCTTCCTGGCCATGCCCTGGTCGCATCGTTCCTCGGCCCATCCTATCTCCTGGCTCGATGCCTGCTTCACCGCCACCAGCGCCCTCTGCGTGACCGGTCTGTCGGTCCGCAGCACTCCCCACGATTTTTCCTTCTTCGGGCAGTTCGCCATCCTGGCCCTGATCCAGTTGGGTGGGATCGGGATCATGACCTTGACGACCTTCATCCTGATGCAGGTGGGCGGGCGAAGCGGGTTGCGGCATCGGGCTGTCATCGCGGAAACCTTGGGGGCGGGCGAGCACTCCGATGTGCGAATGATCCTCCGCCGGGTGCTGGGCTGCACCGCCATCATCGAAGGGGCTGGGATCGCTATCCTTTGGATCCGTTTCCTCTTCGATGGCCGCTCGGTGCTGGGAGCCCTGTGGCAGGCAATCTTTCATGCGATCTCCGCCTTCTGCAACGCGGGTTTTGCCTTGTATGATGACTCGTTGATCCGCTACCAATCAGACCCGACCGTCAACCTGGTGGTGTGTGCCTTGATCATCCTCGGTGGACTCGGCTTCCCGGTGCTCCTCGATGTCTATAACGGCTTTCGATGGTCCAAGCCTTTCGACTGGTACGGCTTGCACATCCACAGCAAAGTTACTCTGATCGGTACCGTGGCCCTGCTGCTTGGCGGATTCGCGCTGTTTCTGGTGATCGAGTGGGACAATGCCATCGCAGGTCATCCGTGGTATGCCAAAATGATGATCGCTGCTTTCCACAGCACCACCTGCCGCACCGCGGGCTTCAACTCGATCGATCTCAATGACCTGACCAATGCCAGCCTCTTCATCACTATCCTGCTGATGGCGATCGGCGCCGGACCGTGTTCGACGGCTGGTGGAATTAAAGTCTCTACTGTTTCCCTGTTGACGATGCATGCTTATCGGCGATTTCAAGGACGCAGCTGCCTGAGTTTCTTTCGCCGCACCATCCCGCAAGCAGCCGTGGACCGCGCGATGGCCACCGTCATGATCTTCCTGGCGATCGGTACCCTGGCCTGCACGCTGCTGATGGTGGTCGAACAATCGGGACGCTCGCATCGCAGCCTGGCTGGCCAAAGCGATTCGGCGCTCGATTTGGTCTTCGAGGTTATCTCTGCCCTGGGCACGGTCGGACTGTCGACCGGGGTCACTCCCAACCTGTCGGCCTTGGGCAAGTGTGTGATTATCGGCCTGATGTTTCTCGGTCGCTTGGGACCGATTTCCGTAATCTCCGCCCTCTCAAAAACGACGCGCGAAGCCAAAGTGGAATTCGCCAACGAAGAACCCTTGGTGGGTTGATGAACGCTCCTCATCATTGAAAGCTACCTTTCACCATGGCAGACACCAAACGATTTGTCGTCATCGGCCTCGGCTCCTTCGGCGCAGCCGTCGCCCGCAAGTTGAAGAGCAACGGCATCCGCGTCACCGGGATCGATGGGGATGCGGAGACCGTCGAGTCGCTTCAAGATCATCTGTTCGAGGCGGTTATCGGGGACGCCACGGATCGCGGCGCCTTGGAGACCCTGGCCTTGCCGACCGCCAACGGGGTGGTGATTTCTTTAGGCGAGGACATCACCCGATCGTTGTTGGCTACCTTGCATGCCAAGGAGTTAGGGGCCAAGCATATCGTGGTCAAAGGGGTAACGCCCGAACATGGCAAGTTGCTCAAGAGCCTGGGGGTCGATCGGGTGGTCTTTCCCGAAACCGAAATCGCCCAACAGTTAGCCGATCGTTTGACTTGGCCTAGTGTCATCGACTTCCTGCCGATCGATTCCGACTACAGTTTCGTGGAGGTCGCCATGCCCGAGGCGCTGCTTGGCAAGAAACTGGTCGACAGCGACCTGCGCCGCAAGTTCGGCTTATGGGTCATCGGGGTCAAGGATGCCTTGACCGGCAAGCTAACCATGTTCCCCGATGGGGACTTCAAGTTTTCCGATGACCAGATGCTGTTGTTGGTCGGCAAGGAAAAGGATCTGCGAAAATTCCGCGAGGAGCTCTAAAGGCTCCGCGTTATGCCGGGCTGGTGTGGCCCCACCGGGAAAATCCCCCTTTTCGCCTACTGGAACCGAGCGAACCCCTGCGGTAGCTTAATGGAGTCCTGTCAACCTTCACACAAGTCTTGGGGAATCGAACCATGGCCACCATCGCTCCGCCACGTCGTCAGCCACGCATCCAGCATACCGAATGCTTCATCAATGGGCGCTGGGTGCCGGCGGTTTCCGGCAAAACCTTTACGACCGTCAACCCGGCTACGGAAGAGGTGATCGCGGAAGTCGCTGAAGGAGACAAGGAGGATATCGATCTAGCCGTCAAAGCCGCTCGAGCGGCATTCGAGCGTGGGCCTTGGTCGAAGATGGATGCCCGCGAGCGAGGGCGTTTGATGTTTCGCCTGGCCGATTTGATCGAGGAAGAGATCGACGAGTTGGCAGCCCTGGAATCGCTCGACAATGGCAAGCCCTTCAACGAAGCACGTACCGGCGACCTGCCGCTGGTCCTGGATTGCCTCCGTTACTACGCCGGTTATGCCGACAAGATCCAAGGGAGCACCATCCCGGTTCGCGGCAATTTCTTTACCTATACCCGCCGCGAACCGGTCGGGGTAGCCGGTCAGATTATCCCTTGGAACTTCCCGATGCTGATGGTGGCCTGGAAGTGGGGCCCGGCGTTGGCTGCCGGTTGCACGATTGTGATGAAGCCTGCTGAGCAGACGCCCCTTACCTGCCTGAGGATGGCGCAGCTCGCCAAGGAAGCCGGGTTTCCCGACGGCGTCATCAACGTCGTCCCAGGGTTCGGCCCGACGGCCGGTGGTTCGCTGGTCAAGCATCCGGGAGTCGACAAGATCGCTTTCACCGGCGAGCATCGCACCGCTCAGATCATCATGCGCGAGGCGGCCGAGACGCTGAAGCGGGTCACTTTCGAATTGGGTGGGAAGAGCCCGAACGTGATCATGGCCGATGCTGACATTGAGAAGGCTGTGGCCGGTTCCTATATCGGCTTGTTCCTGAACCAGGGACAATGCTGCTGCGCGGGTAGCCGGGTCTTCGTGGAGAAAAAGGTCAAGCAGGAATTCGTCGAACGGATGGCGGCTCTGGCCAAGCAGCGGAAAGTGGGTGATCCGATGGCTGCCGATACCGAGCAGGGCCCGCAGGTCGATCGGGCGCAGTTCGACAAGATCATGTCGTACATCGAGAAGGGGAAGCGTGAAGGAGCGACCTGCGTGGCCGGCGGCGGCCGAGTCGGCGACAAGGGATTCTTCATCCAACCCACCGTTTTCGACAACGTCCAGGACTCGATGGCGATCGCGACCGATGAAATCTTCGGCCCGGTCATGTCGGTATTGACTTTCGACGATTGGGAAGAGCTGATCCAACGCTCCAACAACACCTTCTACGGTCTGGCCGCCGCTATCTGGACGCGCGATATCGGCAAAGCTCACGACTTCGCTCGGCGGGTGCGAGCCGGAACGGTCTGGGTCAACTGCTACGACGTTTTCGATGCGGCGGCTCCCTTCGGTGGTTTCAAGATGAGTGGGCAAGGCCGTGAACTCGGGGAAGAAGGTTTGAAAGCCTACACCGAGACCAAGACCGTCACCATTAACTTGGATTAAGGCTCTCCGTTGATTCGCGCCGAAGTTATCGCTATCGGGGACGAGTTGACCAGCGGTCAACGGCTGGATACCAACAGCCAATGGCTGAGCCTTCAACTCGCCGATCTCGGAATCCGGACCGCTTTCCACACGACGGTCGGGGATTGCCTCGACGATCACGTCGAGGCCTTGCGGGTCGCCGCCGGAAGAAGCTCGATCGTTGTCTGCAGCGGCGGCTTGGGGCCAACGGCCGATGATTTGACCCGCGAAGCCATGGCGATGGCTTTCGCGGCGCCGCTGGAGTCCTATCCGGAGGCCATGGCCCACATCGAAGCTATCTTCGCGAAGCGGAAGCGGCCGATGCCGGATCGCAATCGGGCGCAGGCCATGTTCCCGCGCGGGTCGCGGATCATCCCCAACCCGCACGGAACGGCCCCCGGTATCGACCTGTGGTTACCGAACGGAGTGCGTCTCTTCGCCCTCCCAGGTGTTCCGGCCGAGATGAAGGAGATGTGGCAGGCGACGGTCATGCCGCGGTTGATCGAGGAGCAACAACTGGGGCGGCAGCGGTGGTTCTATCGGAGCCTGAAGGTCTTCGGTATCGGGGAAAGCGATGTCGAAGCCAGACTCCCGGAATTGATTGCCCGCGACCGCGTGCCGCAGGTCGGAATCACGGTCTCCAAAGCTACCATCACGCTGCGTATCGCCTGCTTGGCGAGCGATGTTGAGATGGCCGCCGCGGCTGCCCGTTCGACCGAAGAAGAAATCCATCAGGCCTTGGGGTCGTTGGTTTTCGGCGAAGGTGACGATGAACTTCACGACGTCGTCCACCGGCAATTAATGCGAGACCAGCAAAGCTTGGCTGTGATCGAAATCGGTGGTGACAGCCTGATCGGTGGTTGGCTGTCTCGACAAACGCAACCGACGGAGGGGGCGAAGGCCGGTGGGATCGTCGAAGCCCACTGGTACCCGACGCTCGGAGCCATGATCACCCAGTTCGCGGGGGGAGGGATAGCTCCCCCCTCGCCCGCAGCTGGTTCCGAACTGGGGGCGACTCTTTCCGAGCCACAGCCGCTGGCATCAGACCGATACGGCGAGGAGTTCTGCCGAGCTTTGGCCTTGGCCCGCCAGCGATCGACCGCCGACTGGATCTTGCTGATCGGTCCTTATCCGCCGCATGCAACGGTCGCCGATTCCACCCAGTTCCCCACCGTCGCCTGCTGGATCGGGCTCTGCGGGCGGGACGGCCAACCGCAAGCCGAGAGACTCGAAATCAGCGGTCATCCGGAGATCCTGTTCGCCAGGATTGCCAAGACGGGGCTCGATTACTTTCGCCGGCAACATCGCTAGACGCCTTGCAATTGCGGATACCCAGATTTCCCGACTTCGTTTAATATGCTGCGGGTCTCTTGGGATACGATTTGTCGGTTCTTAGGTCGTGGATCAACATGGAAAAAACAGGCGTAGCCATCGTCGGCATGGGAACCGTCGGCACGGGGGTAGCTCGGCTGTTGCTGGACCATGGCGACCGCACGGCCCGGCATGCCGGCCGCATCTTATGGTTGGAAAAGGCGGTGGTGCACGACCTCTCCAAGGCCAGGGCTATCGATTTGCCGACCGGAATCTTGACCGATCGCTTCGACGAGGTGCTCGGCAATCCCCGGATCCGGGTCGTGGCCCTGCTGGTCGGAGGGCTGGAACCGGCCCGGACCTTCGCCCTGCAATTGCTCGAGGCCGGCAAGGACCTCGTGACCGCCAACAAGGCTTTGCTGGCTGAGCATGGACCGGAACTCTTTGACAAGGCCCGCAGCCTCGGTCGCTCGATCGCCTTCGAGGCCTCCGTGGCCGGCGGGATCCCGATCATCGCCAATATCAGTCAATGCTTTTCCGCCAACCAGGTCCAATCGCTGCGCGGTATCCTCAACGGAACCAGCAATTACATCCTGACGCAGATGGAGGAGGCAGGGGCGGACTACAGCCAAGCGCTGAAGAAAGCCCAGCAGTTGGGTTACGCCGAAGCCGATCCCACGATGGATGTCGACGGCAGCGACGCCGCCCAGAAACTAGCCATCCTCGCCCATCTGGCCTTCGGCGCCCGGACCCATTGGCGGGATATCCCCAAGAAAGGCCTGGACACTTTCGATTTGTCGGACTTGCGATATGCTTCGCAACTTGGGTACCGGATCAAGTTAGTCGCCAGCGCCACCCTGACCCCGGAAGGCTTGGAGCTGATCGTCGCCCCGACCTTGATTCGCAAAGGCCAACCGCTGGCGGAAGTCCGCGGGAATTACAATGCGATCACCGTAGTGGGCGATGCGGTTGGCGACATCTTCTTCCATGGGCAGGGTGCCGGGCAGATGCCGACCGCCTCGGCCGTGGTCGCCGACATGATCGACACTGCGGTCGGACGCACCGACATCACCTTCCGCACCTTGGAATTGTGGTCTGACCGCGCCTCGCCGGTAGTGATGAAGCCCTTTGATCAGTTAGCCAGTCGCTACTATCTGCGGCTGCAGGTTGCTGATCGCCCTGGGGTGTTGGCCGAAATCACCGGCATCCTCGGCCGACATCAGATCTCGATTGCCAGCGTGATCCAGCACGAACCCGACTCGCGGGAAGCCGAAAGGACCGTCGCCTTGGTTATCATGACACACCAGGCCAGCGAGGGTTCCGCCCGCTCGGCCTTGGCTGCCATCCAGCAATTGCCGACCGTCCATGGAGAGACGATTCGGCTGAGGGTGATGGATTCGTAGCGATTATTTTTCTCAGGGAGTTCTCTCCGGCATGGCTCGAAAAATTGTCATCATCATTCCCGACGGATGTGCGGATCTCCCCGTGGCCAGTCTCGGGGGAAAAACGCCGCTGCAAGTCGCGGATCTCCCGGGCATGGATGAGATTGCCCGGCGCGGGGTTGTCGGTCGGAGCGATAACGTCCCGGCGAGGTATACGCCAGGGAGCGAAGTGGCCAACATGAGCCTCTTCGGCTACGACCCGGACCTTTATTTTACTGGCCGTGCACCGATCGAAGCCGCCGCCCAGGGAATCCAGTTGGGTATTCATGACTGGGCTATCCGCTGCAACCTGGTTACCATCCGCGACCAGATCATGGTCGACTTTACCGCCGACCATGTCAGCAACGAGGAAGCCAGGGCTTTGCTGCATAGCCTCCAGCAAACGATCGCCGGTCCCGAGTTGCAATTCGTGCCGGGGGTCAGTTACCGCAATCTGCTGTTGTATCGTGGCCGGCCCGAGTCGCCGTCTCCATTTTCTCCCGATACGCGCACGACCGCCCCCCACGACTTGACCGATCTCTCGGTTCAGGATGACTATCCGCGTGGTCCCGGGAGTGATTGGTTATGCCGGTTGATGGATCAAAGCAGCCGCATTTTTGCCGAACATCCCGTGAATGAGGCGCGAAAGAAAGCGAACCCCGAGGCTAAATTGGTCTCGAATATCTGGTTGTGGGGGTTGGGTGGTGCTCCCAACCTCCCGTCATTCCACTCCCGCTTCGGCGTCCGTGGGGTGATGATTACGGCCGTCGACCTGCTGCGCGGCCTGGCGGCGTTGGTCGGTTGGGATCGCCTCGAAGTCGAAGGTGCCACCGGCTACCTCGACACCAACTATGCTGGAAAAGGTCAGGCCGCGATCGCCGCCCTGCGTGACTACGATATCGTTTGCGTCCACGTCGAGGCGACCGATGAGGCTAGCCATGAAGGCCGGGTCGATGAAAAGATCAAAGCTCTCGAAGCCATCGACCGCCATATCGTGCAACCGGTGCATCAAGCCCTCCAAGCCTACCCCGACTACCGGATCCTGGTAATGCCCGACCACCCCACCCCTGTTTCCACCAAAAAGCATGCTCATGGGATGGTTCCGTTCGCGGTCTGCGGCGATGGCATCCCGCCCGATTCCTCGCTGACCTATGATGAGGTCGTAGCCCAACAGTCATCCATCGCGTTCCCAGCCGGACATGAACTGATGGACGTGCTGGTAGGAGGCAAATTCCACTAGTCGTCATCCGCCGATAGCGGCTTGCGGCGGCCGAGTCTGTCCCCACATGAACCGAAAGATCGGCCCTACTGGCCATCACCTGTTCCTTGGAGAATTGGCGTCAACAGCCAAGTGCCACCTCAAGCCTTTAGATTTTTTCTGTCATCCATCCACTGCTTCGTTTTTTCAACGCCTTCAACTATCCATGTCAATCATCGTTCAAAAGTTTGGTGGTACGAGCGTCGCGACTCCTGAGAAGATCTGTGCAGCGGCGCGGAAAGCTATTCGCGCTCAGCAGGAAGGTCATCAAGTCGTAGTTGTCGTCAGCGCCATGGGCCACAACACCGACCTGCTCATCGATTTGGCCCATCAGGTTAATGAAGAACCGCCCGCCCGCGAAATGGATATGTTGTTGAGTACCGGAGAACAGGTCAGTGTGGCGCTGATGGCGATGGCGGTCCATCGTTTCGGGCATAAGGCCGTTTCTCTGACCGGGGCCCAGATCGGCATCAAAACCGATAGCTCCTATACCAAAGCTCGCATCCGCACCATTTCCACTGAACGCATTCGACAATTGCTCGATGCTGGCAACATCGTGATCGCTGCCGGCTTCCAAGGTATCGATGAGAACTTCAATATCACGACCTTGGGGCGAGGTGGCAGCGACACCACGGCCGTCGCCCTGGCAGCGGTCTTGCAAGCGGATGCCTGTGAAATTTTCACCGATGTCGATGGGGTCTATACCACCGACCCGCGATTGCTCCCGGAAGCCCGCCGGATGAACGTCATCAGCTACGATGAAATGCTCGAACTGGCCAGCCTCGGGGCTGGGGTCATGCACAATCGCTCGATCGAGTTCGCCAAGAAATTCGGCGTCCCGATCCATGTCCGCAGCAGCTTCACCGACGTCCCCGGCTCGATGATCGTCCCGATTCCGGAATCACAAAGCGTGGGGGTCTGCGGCGCGGCCCTGACCCTCGACGAAGCCCGGATTACCATCCAAGGGATCCCCGATCGCCCCGGCACCAGTTTCGAGATCTTCAAACGCTTGGCCGACCGCAAGATCACCGTCGACATGATCGTGCAGAATATCGGGCAGGAAAACAAAGCCGACCTCTCGTTCACCGTTCCCGGCGGTGAACTCAAGGAGACCCTCCGCGCCGTCCACGAAGCAGCGGCCTTAGTTGGGGCTAGCGGAGTCACGCACGACGACGCGGTTGCCAAGGTCTCGGTCGTCGGTCTGGGGATGGCCAAGCAAACCGGGATCGCCGAAAAGATGTTTCATGCCCTGGCCGAGTCCGGGATCAACATCCAGATGATCACCACCAGTGAAATCAAGATCAGCGTCATTGTCCAACGCAATCATGGTACGGCCGCCCTCCGCGCGGTCCATCAAGCCTTCAACCTCCACCAGCCACCCGCCGATGCCGCCACTTGGGACATGGCCCAGCATCGCACCGCTGCCAATCTCTCGCTCAACGAGATCGTCGAACGTTTGCGAAGTTTCAATATGGAGCAATTGACGCTGGTCGACATCTCGATGGTCGGCGATCAAGCCCGGATCACTCTTTCGGGAGTGCCGGACCAGCCCGGCGTAGCCTCGGATGTCTTCAGCAAAGTCGCTTCGGCCGGGATCTTCGTCGACATGATCGTCCAAAGCTATGACGGCTATCTGGGTGAAACCAGCATCAGCTTTACGGTCCCCGAGGAACAGTTGGACCAATGCCTCAAGGTCCTGGAGAAATTGGACTATCAATTCCGTAAGGTTAGCGGAAGCAAAGACATTGCCAAGCTCTCGGTGAGCGGCATCGGCCTCCGCAGCCACACCAGTGTAGGTATCGGCATGTTCGAAGCCCTGGCCGCCGCTGATATCAATGTCTTGATGATCAACACCAGTGAACTTCGAGTCAATGTCGTGGTCGATGGCAAGCAGGGGCCGCGTGGCTTGGCTGCGCTGCAGGCGAAATTTGCCGACGCCTTGCTGTAAAACACGCGGAGGATCAGTTTGGCCCTTGTTCTGGTTACCGGCTATGGTGGCTTCCTCGGTCGCAGTATCTGCCGGCAGTTGCTAGCCGCAGGCCATCGCGTCCGCGGGTTGGCCCGCCAATCCTACCCTGAACTGCAAGCCCTGGGAGTCGACGCGCGGCAGGGTGACGCAACGCGTTGGGAGGATTGTTCGACTGCCGTTCAGGGTGTTGACGCCATCATCCACACGGCGGCCATCGCCGGGGTGTGGGGCCCGCGGTCGGAATTTGAAATTATCAATGTCACCGCTACCGACAACCTCCTGCGAGCCGCTGTCGAAACCCGCGCGCAGGCCTTCGTTTATTGCAGCAGTCCGAGCGTCACCTTCGATGGCTGCCCCCAACGGAACATCGATGAAACGGCCCCTTACCCTACCCGTTGGCTGTGCGATTACCCGCGCACCAAGGCGATCGCCGAACAACGGGTGCTGCAGTTGGGTCGCGAACACCCCTCGCTGTTGACCTGCGCCCTGCGACCCCATTTGATCTGGGGTCCTGGCGATCCGCACCTCATCCCGCGATTGATCGCCAAATGCCGAACGGGAAGATTGCGTTGCGTCGGTTCCGGCACCAACCTGATCGACACCGTCCACGTCGAAGCCGCCGCCGCCGCCCATCTCCTGGCCCTGGAAAAGCTCCTCCAAAGCGATCGCCAGGTTTCCGGCCGCGTTTTCTTTGTTACCGATGGCGACCCCCTCCCCTGCTGGGAGTGGATCAGCCAACTCCTTCGCCACGCCGGCTTGACCCCGCCGCGAGGACGCGTTCCGCTAGCGCTGGCCTATCGGCTCGGCCATGCCCTGGAACTTGTCTACGCTGCCGGCCGTATTGCCAGCGAACCGCCGATGACCCGCTTTGTCGCCGCGCAACTGGGGGTCGACCATTATTTCTCGATCGAAGCAGCCCAAAACTTGCTCGGTTATCGACCGTTGGGGAATCGCTGGCAAAAACTCGGCGAAATGGAAGCCTGGTTGAAAAAGCTGGCTGAATGATCTTGTGCCTGGGGCTTTGGCAAGGCTAGAACAAAGGTTCGATGTTTGGCTATTATCGCCCTACGCTGGACGCTTCTGATCATGCTGAATGCTGCCGAGATTGTTGAACTTCAATCCACGACCGTTGCCGACTGGCATCGTCGCCCGCTCGACAACTGCTATGAAGGTTTGCTCGGCTTGGTGTGCCAGCAGCATCAGTTCAACTATCAGCTGTGGCACCAGGAAGATATCGCTCGCAGCCCCGACGTCTCGGACACGCAGATCGCCAACGTCAAGCGGGCCATCGACCGCTTGAACCAGTTGCGCAATGACTGGATCGAGCGACTCGATGATTGGTTGACGCGCACCCTCGACGAGCGGAAGATCCAGCCGAGGGCTGGCGCCAAACAAAATTCGGAAACCCCTGGCTCGATCATCGACCGCTTATCGATCCTGGCTTTGCGTATCTATCACCTGGAAGAGCAACTGGAACGCGCCGATATCGATCAGGAGCATTTCCAGAAAGTCCAGCAGCGACTGGCGATCTGCCGCGTCCAGCAAAGCGAATTGGCGACCTGCCTGGCCGAACTCTGGGAGGCCATCATCCGGGGCGAATTGCGCCACCGAACTTATCGCCAGTTCAAGATGTATAACGACCCGACCATGAACCCTTACCTCTATCAGCGTCAAGCGCTGAAAGCTTCGTAAGCGGAAAGGATAGTTAACGATGCGACGGATCGCAGTGCTCAACCAAAAAGGGGGCGTCGGCAAAACGACCACAGCCGTCAATCTGGCGGCCGCTATCGCTGAAGCCGGGTTTCGTGTCTGCCTGATCGATCTTGATCCCCAAGCCCATGCCTCGCTGCATTTAGGGGTCTCGGCTACCGAGGAGCAGCCGACGATTTACGAAGTTTTTTGTAGTCAAGCCAGGTTGGTGGACGTTCGGCAATGGGTGAACCCGCAACTGGCAGTGATACCAGCCACGCTCGACCTAGCGGCGGCTGAAATGGAACTGGCCAGTGAGGTCGGGCGGGAGATTATTTTGAAAGAAGCCCTCGAAGCTGATGAAGAGGACTTTGACTTTATCATCATCGATTGCCCCCCCTCCTTGAATGTCCTGACCCTCAATGCCTTGACGGTCGTGCATGAAGTCTTCCTGCCGCTACAACCGCACTTCCTCGCCTTGCACGGGCTGAGCAAATTATTACGGACCATCGAGGTCGTCGCCAAGCGGCTCAATCCGACCTTACGGCTTTCCGGGATCGTCCTCTGCATGTATGAATCCAGCACGCGACTGGCCGCCGAGGTGACCCGCGATGTGCAGGACTTTTTTCAAAGCCATGCTGGGCAAACCGGTGTCTGGTCGGGAGCCAGGTTTTTCGAAACCAAGATTCGCCGCAATATCCGCCTGGCGGAAGCCCCCAGCTTTGGCCAATCGATTTTCGCCTATGCCCCGCATTCCCATGGGGCCGAGGATTATCGTCAATTGGCTATGGAAGTCATGGGAGAAAGTGCAGTCGCCTCGCTGCTCGACGGTCTCTCCGTCCCCCTCGTCGCCTCCGCCTAAGCCAGGAAACGGCCGGCGGAGTCCGTTACCCCGGGCCTCCCCGCCTGGCGGATGCCGCAGCGAGCTTTTCCTCGGCTGCTGCACCACCCCAACCCTTCGAGCCTGGGTCCATCTTCGCCTGGCTTGGATCCAAGCCAGGCCGAAAGGAAGCAAGGCGTCATCGAGCTAAGGTAGAGTTCAAGCCGTGGCGGGTGAGGCAGCTTGCCGGACGGAGAGCATGGCTGAGCGATGGTCCAGCGTGTCCGGCGTTTCCCGAACGCGAGCTGACGGAGAGGAGCACTGGCCTGGAAACGGGGTCTCGCCCCATCGCTTTTTCCCCCCGCGGCAGGTGGCTGTAAATCCAGGCCCGCCAGCCCCTTGCGTTGCTCCCAGGCACGCGACCGGAAGCGGCCGAAGCAGCCCCCCTTGCCAAATCATGACGAACCGTCAATAATACAGCCATGGCGACGATCTCCAGGAAACAACGCGAAATCCAGGAACGGGAAAAGCAAATCCTTTCGGT
The DNA here is from genome assembly GCA_044371435.1 of Pirellulaceae bacterium. Lineage (GTDB taxonomy): Bacteria > Planctomycetota > Planctomycetia > Pirellulales > Pirellulaceae > JAIYDQ01. Next base: position 13,066 of record JBILTQ010000114.1, read on the forward strand.
TGCCCGGTCGATTCTTCTGACCGACGGCTACCATGGCCTTTCGATGGACCGCTTGGCAGGGGAAATGGAATACGCCAAGGGGACGCTTTACAATCACTTTCCCAACAAGGAAGAGATTGTGGTGGCCTTGGCCTTGCAGTCCATGGAAATGCGGAGACGCTTGTTTGAGGTAGCGTCGATGATTCGGGCGAATACGCGTTCTCGGCTGGCTGCCATTGGAGGGGCGTGCGACTTCTTTGCTGTAGATTGCAGGGAGCATTTCGCGATGGAGCAACTGCTCCGCAACGGCGCCATTCTGGAGAAATCCTCGGAAATCAGGCAAAGCTTGGTCCGGCAGTGCGAGCATCGAGTGATGGCCATTGTAGCCGGGGTGGTGCGCGACGCAGTAGCCAGCGGTGATTTGGATCTCCCGCAGGAGTTGACCCCGGAAGAACTCGTGTTTGGTTTCTGGTCGCTGATGTTCGGCAGCCAGATCCTGGTCGCCACCAGCCCGGCCATGAGTGAAATTGGGGTAAGCGATCCCATGCGAACGATTCGTTATCATGCGTGGTCCTTGATGAACGCCTACCATTGGAAACCTTTCTCCTCTTTCGAAGAAACGCAACAACAACTCGCCGATTTTCGGCAACGCCTCCTTTCTGAAGTGAAACCCTAGATGCTCCCTCGGAATTTTTTTCCACAAAAATTGACAAACCGTCACAAATTGACGACATGGTTACACACCGCCTCGATGGCCACGCTGGTGGGGATCGCTGCATTCGCAAGCTATCATCTGGTCTTCGCGACACCACAAGCGGGTTCGGCCGGGGGGGATGCCGCGAATCCCACCGGAGCCCTTTCGATGGGAACGGTTCCTGCCGACCACGCAGAACCGCTCACCGTGGCTGTTGCCCCTCTTAGCCGCTTGAAGCCTCCCGTGGTTCCGGTTCAGCTAACGGGGATCGTAGCAGCTGCCCGAACCAGCCAGCTTGCCGCCAAGCAGCTTGGCCGGGTCGAAAAGGTGCATGTCGATATCGGTGACAAGGTCCAATCCGGCCAGCTTTTAGTGGAACTGGACGTTGAGCCGCTCCGGGCGGAACGCGACATCCTGATGGCCCACCTGGCAGCCGCCGAGGCGTTGCTGAACGAATTGCGGCAAGGGCCGCGAGCCCAGGAGATCGCCCAGGCAAAATCTCGTGTCGAAGAGGCCGACGCAAATCTGAATTATCGGCAAGCGATGCTTCGACGTTCCGAGCAACTGAAAAGCAT
>JBILTQ010000441.1:0-4342 GCA_044371435.1 Pirellulaceae bacterium
CACTCATCGGTAGCAACTCATCCAGCGTTCAACGGATCGCAACAGGAAGGGTGACGGCCGGCGGCAAGGGAACCACCGTCGGCGGGAATGGACCTCGAGGTTGCAGGACGGTTTCGACTAGGTAGACCAGGAAGCGACGCATGGCTTCCGGTTGCGTCCGCTGCGCAATTTCCACCGCCTGCCGCTGGTGCTGCGCGACCCAGCCCTGGGCGACCTGAAAAACGTCTGCTTTCTCGAAGAGTCGACGGACGGTCGCCAGCCGTTCCTCGATGCCGTCAGCACATTCCTTGGCTAGCATCGCCAGCAAACATTCCTGATCCAAACGGTCCAAGACATCCAAAGCCAACGCCAGCAGGAGCGTCGGTCGTCCCCCTAAAATATCGCCGCCAGCAGTTCCCTTGTTGCGATGGTCCTCGCTCCAGTCCTGCAAATCATTGAGGATCTGAAAGGCGATGCCGATATTTCGCGAGAAGAGCCGAACCGATTCGACCAGCTCCCCAGGCTCACCGGCCAGACGAATGCCGGTGAGCAAAGCAGCTTCGAAAGCCGGAGCGGTCTTCAAGGCATAAATCTTCAAGGCATCGACTGGGGTTAAACGTTTATCGCTTCGATCCCGCCATAACAATTCGGCCCCCTGACCCTCAGCCAGCCGGGTGTGGGCATGAGCAAGCCCGTCGAGGATCTGGATCATCCTGGCCTGGCCGAGGCCTTCCGCTTCCCGTGTTATCATTCGATAACCGAGACCGATGAGGTAGTCGCCAACGTTGATGGCGATCGGAACACCGTATTCGCGGTGCAGGGTGGTCAGGCCGTAACGGAAGCCATCGTCATCCTCGATGTCATCATGAATCAGGCTAGCTTTGTGGAAAAGCTCGATGCAGAGCGCCCCGCGAAGAACGGCTTCCGGGTAGGCCGCGACCCGCTCGGCGCCGTTCGCGAGGGTAGCTAGCCCCCCCGTCATCGCGTCGTAAGCCGCCAAGGTCATGAAGGGTCGCGAATACTTGCCGCCTTTGGAAAGAAAGTCGATAGCGATGGCCTCGGTGGCCACCAGCGGATCCAAGCCCACTGCGGCGGTCGCGGTTTCGCTGCGAGAACGCATCAGCAAGTGGTCGAGCTTCGGCTGTTGAAAAAGCTGGGCGGCCCCGCGCATCAAAGGCACGTACGAGCGGGCCTTCTCCGGCGACGGCTCCACGGCGGGGGTGGCGATCATCGCCTCCACCCAAGGCTTGTCGACCACCGCCTGCCGACCCTCACCACCAAGCCAAGGGACCGCCATGCACGGAATGCCGGCAAGCAGCAGCTTATCGATGGCTTTTTCCAAGACATCCAACGAGGCGACGCCGACGATGGCATCCACGGTACCGCCGACGATGACCTCTAATACCCGCGGCGAAACCTCGACCGCCATGACTTGATAGCCCCTGGCTTGGGCCTGATGCCGAAAATCGGCCATGCAGCAAGCATCATCCGATCGGCAATCCAAACCGAACGGTCCCTCATACGCCCCGCCTGGTTCGTGCCGGATACACCGCGGCAAGAGCAGCAGTCGGCGAGTAGGCGGCGTTGCAGCCACCGCTTCGCGAAAGAAAGCGCTGCTGAGCATGACCATCGTCCAACCGACGTAGCCTTCCGGCAACTGGAGCGACGCCAGCAGGCGACGCGCTGCCGTTTCCATCTGCTTTCGGGTCAGCGACACCGACTTCTCCAGCTTGCCCGCTACCTGCTCGCACTCGGCTTTCAGTCGTTCGCGCAAGTCCCTCGTCTCCGGCACCCGCTTGAGATGGCCGGTAGCGGCTGGCTGGCGACCACCCCTGCCCACGCAACCGTCCACTGATTCCTCGGGAGGTTCAGGCGTTGGGTTGGTCGATACCGTAGACAAAGGTGGATCCTCGCGGGGGAACGGAAGGTGAAGCAAGCTGGTGGCCGAGGAAGGTGGAAGGATTATAAACCAAGCACCTGGCAGGTGGTAGCAGCTTCACGCACCGAGCCGCCTCAGAGGTCGCTCTCGGCAACCGGTAGGTCCGCCAGCGATTCGATCCCGACCAGATTCAAAAATTTCTCGGTCGGGTAGTAACGCGAACTGGCTCCTTTGCCTTGCCCCGCGCGTTCCAACCGCAACAACTCGCGGCGCACCAGCAGGCCGAGCACGCTAGAGGCGGGCTTGCCCCACAGCTTTTCGATCTCTTCTCGAGTAGCTCCGGGTTGATAAGCCACCAGCGATAGACAATCCACGGCGGCCTGGTTGAGTTGCGTTTCGCGGACTCGGCCGGTCAAAACGCCGCGAAGTCCCTCGAATGGCTCTCCCAGTTGCAAGCGATAACCGCCATCGCTCGCCACCAGACGCATGACATGCTGGTCCTCGGCGTACAGGCGGTTCAGTTCGACTACCAGGTCATCGATCTCTGACGGTAACACGTCTCGCATCCAACCGGCAATCTCTACGCTGGACAACGCTCGGTTATCGGCATTCCCAACAAACAGGATCGCTTCCAGAATCGCCCGCGCCGAGACCGGTACCCCATCATGCTCCCGATCGCGCGGCAGCGATTCGGATGGCGGCGAAGTCTTGCCCGCCATGACCAAGCTCGCGACCTTTGGATCCTCCTCCGTCAAGTCGCGGTCGTCGACCTCGACCTCCCCGTCAGCGGCTGGCCCCAGCAAGCGAGCATAGGCTGCGCTGAGTTCCTCCAGCGAAACAGCCTGATCGAGTTCTATCCAGTCCGAGGGACTGGCCTCGGCGACCTGAGACTCTTCGCTCTCGATCCGTTGCACTCGTGTCCGACGCTTCATCGCTACCTCCTGGCAAGTCGACTCCGGAACTCTTGCGGTTCACCCCTCAGGATACCGCATCGGCGTCCACGGCATACTGCCTCAAGTCCTCTAAATCGACGAACTCGAGGGTAGAAATGTGCGTCGCATTCAACACGACGCGCGGTGCCCGGCCGGCCTCGAAGGCTTCCTTCCAACGCAAAACACAAAGACACCAGCGATCGCCTTCCACCAAACCAGGGAAAGCATAATGAGGCATCGGCGTCGACAGGTCGTTGCCGCGACTCTTGGAAAAAGCCAGGAATTCGTCGGTCATCACCGCGCACACCAGATGCATGCCGGCATCCTCGACCCCCGTGTTGCAGCATCCGTCGCGAAAGAATCCAGTCATCGGATCGCGACTGCACGTTTGAAGGGGGGTTCCCAAGACATTTTTGGCAGATGCCATCAGCGATCTCCTCGACGATTCTCTAGTCAGCCAGCCAACCGCCAGCCATCCGGCGGCAGGCGTCGGCCTGGCCGTCTTGCCAAGTCCGCTCGCAAGTGCCATCCTGTAAACCGACGCTCCTTTCAACCGCTGTAGGATACGAGAAGATGACGCGTTCCGCCACCAAAAAAACCGGGGCGAAATCCGCCTCGGTGACCCTCCCCCGACGCGAGGATGTCGCTACCGAGGACACCTGGGACTTGTCGAGTCTCTACCCCAACGACGAGGCCTGGGAGAAGGATTTCAAAAAATACGAAAAGGAATACCCTGGGCTGGGAGCCTTCGAAGGCAAACTCCGCGATTCGGCCGAAACGATTCTCGAGTGCCTTAAGCTCGACACGAAACTCGACCTGATCGCGGAAAGGCTGGGGACCTATGCCTTCCTCAAGACGGCCGAGGATCAGTCGAACAGCCAATACCAAGGTTTGGTCGCCCGCTTTCAGAACCTGGCATCGCAGGCGGCGCAATTGGCCAGCTACATCCGACCGGAATTGCTGGCCATCCCGAAAGCCCGGATGGAGCAGTTCCTGGCCGAACCGTGCCTGGCGCCGTACCGTCTGGTCTTGCAACGCGTCGTCCGATATCGCGAACATACCCTGACCCGAAAGGAAGAGCAGCTGCTGGCCATGCAAAGCGAAATGGCCCACACCGCCAGCCACGCCTTCCGTCAACTCAATGATGCCGACCTCAAGTTCGGTCAGCTGAAGAATGAACGCGGGCAAAGCGTAGAACTGTCCCATGCCAGCTTCACCTCGTTCCTGCAATCTCCGGATCGGGCCGTACGCAAGGCAGCCTTTCATCAGTACTACGACGTCTTCAAGGCGCATGAAAACACGCTGGCAGCCACGCTGACCGGCAGCGTACAAACCGATGTCTACTACGCCAAAGCTCGAGGTCACCCCTCGGCCTTGCAGGCCGCCTTGTTCCCGGACAATGTTCCCATCGCCGTCTACGAGAATTTAATCGCTACGGTCCGCGCCAACCTGCCGGCCGTCCATCATTATTTCGATGTGCGAAAACGCCGGATGAAGCTGCCGAAAATTCATCATTATGACACCTATGTTCCCATCCTGGCTGACCAGCGCA
>JBILTQ010000442.1:0-4327 GCA_044371435.1 Pirellulaceae bacterium
AGCTGAAAAACAACCAGCTCGCCTTGAATCCGACGAGCATCCTCTAGCACTCGTTCCGGAGAGAAGGGGACATACGGGAGAAGATCGGTCTTGCTGATAACCATCGCCTGGCTGGTGCGAAACATCTTCGGATATTTACCGGGTTTGTCGTCCCCTTCGGTGGTGCTGATCATCACCACCCGCAAGTGCTCAGCCAAATCATGCGAGGCGGGGCAAACGAGGTTGCCGATATTCTCGATAAACAGGAACTCGAAGTCGATCTCGGGAAGCCTCGACAAGCCGCGTTCGACCAAACTCAGCTCGAGATGGCAAGCGCCTCCCGTGGTTAGCTGTTCGACAGGAACCCACGGGGCCAGCCGCTGCGCATCGCGATCGGTAGCGATATCGCCGACCAAAACCGCCATCCGTTTGGTGCCTCCCCAGTGTCGGGCCGTCGCCTCCAACAGACTGGTCTTGCCCGAGCCTGGCGACGAGACCAAATTGACAATCAAGGTGCCGCGTTGCCCCAAGCGGTTTCGCAGCGAGGCAGCCGCTTGTTTCTTGGCGGCTTGCAGGTCCTGCTGCACGGGGACGATCTTTTCAGGAGTGATGCTCATCGATGAGTTCCTCAGCCAGGGACAACGGATCATGTTCGGCAGCGATCGTCAAGTCTAGCAGTTGCAGTTGGTCTCCCTGCGTGATGTGGATGCGCCGCGATTGGCAACAGGGGCAAATAAACTCAAAGTCGAGCACTTCAAAGGGGTGGCCGCAAGCCTGGCACTTCGCCATCAAGCCCGGCTGCTCGATCACCAGGCGGACCTCCGAGAGCTCCCATTCGTCGCGCACTTGCTCGAATGCCTCGGATACCAACAGCGGTTCGAGGCCGGCGAGAGGGCCGATTTCAATACGAATGGCCCGAAGCTGGTGGCTACCATGGCTGCGCATGGCTTGCTTGACTTGCCCCAGTAAATCGCGAACGAAGGAGAATTCATGCATCGCTCAACTCCTGCCGCAATTGCCCGAGGCACCGGTAGATCGCTTCCTGGCATCCCTCGCTCAAAGCAGCCTGCATGTCCCAACCGAACCCCGGGATGACCCACAGTACGACTTGCGGCGGGAGTCGATCCAAGCACTGGGCCAGCTCCAACACGGTCAGCAGGTCGAGCTGGTGGGTGCCAGCTGAACGCAAAGGTGGTAGCAATGCCAACTGCTCCCGGGCGGTCGCGTCATGAGAGCCATGGGCAACGAAACGGAGCCGCGGCGGGCTTGAGCGGTCATCCTCCAGCAGCTGGAATCGCTGTGGCAACCGCCAAGCTACGGCCGCTTGACCGCTATCGACCAGATGTAACGCAGCCAATCCATCCAGCCAATCCATCACTTCCAACGGGACCTTGGCCTGATGCAGGCTGACCCGCGAAGACAGTTGGCCCTGCAAAGCCTCGATGACTGCCCAGCCAGCTCGGTCATCACCATGCGGGCTACCGATCCCAACCACCGCGCATCGGCCGACCACCCGCGCTCCCCCGGAAGCCAACGATCGGCACGAGCGATCTTCGATGGGAGGCACGCTCATCGCCGTTCTACCGTAAGCTTAAGGAAATGGGTGGAACAACTGATGCATGGATCATAATTGCGAATCAATTTTTCACACGCGTGAGCGATTTCCTCATCGGGAGAATCCAGGAGCGACGGCAACAGCCGCAGCAAGTCGCTTTCGATCTGTCGCTGATTCTGCGAAGTCGGTGGGACGATTTTCGCCGAGGTGATACGGCCTTGCGGGTCGATGGCATAACGATGAAACATCATCCCGCGCGGGGCTTCGGTCGCTGCCATCCCCTCCCCGGCCCGCGGTTGATAGGCAAGCCGAGCGGGAGCGAACTCCCGGTATTCGCCGATGATAGCGATCGCTTCTTCATAGGCGTGGACCATTTCGATCGCCCGCGCCATGATCGAAAGGTAGGGATTGTAGCTTGGCCAACGGATCCCGACTTCGTTCGATAGTTGCCAGGCGGTCGGGAAGAGTTGCGGCCGGTTGAGATTCAGCCGAGCCAAGGGGCCGACAAAGTATGGGGTTTCGGTGGGAAGGCGCACCGCCTGCAGGGCTGTGCTGTGGGCGACATGCCGCTCGGCAAAATAATGCTCGAATTCGGAGACATCGATGGCCAAACCCTTGGTCGAGGCAATCCGCCCCTCGTTCATCGGGTATTCTTTCGGATGCTGGATCGCCACCATCTCGTAGTCGATTTGGAAGTCGGGAATCTCCAAGGTCTTGATCCAATGCGCGGTAGCCACCGCGGCCTCCAACCCCCACTTGAAGTCATCGAGGACGGCGTGGAGTTCCGCCGTTTTCGGCGCGCGATAAAACCCGCCGACCGCCACGTTGACCGGATGCACGGCCCGCCCCCCTAGCACCTCGAGCAAACGGTTGCCGATTTTTTTGAGCCGTAGACCACGGTTGACTTCCAAGGGGAAACGCCGGGCTAATTCGATACTGCTATGGCAGCCAAAAAAATCGGGAAGATGTAGCAGATAGATGTGCACTCCGTGACTTTCGATCCATTCGCCGCAATAAAGCAAACGCCGCAGTCGTCGAATCTCCGGGGTTACTTCCAATCCCAAGGCGTGTTCGATGGCATGCACGCAGCTCATTTGATAGGCGATCGGGCAGATACCGCAGATCCGGGCGGTGATGTCGGGAACCTCCTCCAAGGCGCGGCCCCGCAAGAAGGCTTCGAAGAAACGCGGCGGTTCATAGATCGCCAAGCGAACATCGCGGACCTGGCCATCCTCGACCACCACATGCAATCCCCCTTCACCTTCCACGCGGGCCAACGCCTCAACGCGAATCACTCGTTCGCTGGAGCGGGGGGAAGTCGGATCTATCATAGCTGCTCTCCGGCAATGTTGGCTGGATCGATACGATCGCCCGCATCGCGGAATTCGGGCGCGTTGGCGTTGAAGTTGCGGAGCAACGGTACCAACTGCTGCGGGGTAAAATCATTGGCCAAGTACCAATCGGCGAGGGCCGTGCTGTTTCCCTGGGCCGCTGGACCGTAGCATCCGTAGCAGCCTCGATGGAATTTCGGACATAAAGCCCCGCATCCGGCTTGGGTGATCGGACCGAGGCAGGCGATGGGTGAGGCGACTGCCAGACAAACGGTGCCGTTGCGTTTGCAGTCGAGGCAGACAGCGTGGGCTGGAGTCCTCGGCCGCCGCCCGGCCAACAAGCTGCGGAGGACCTCCAGCAGTTGATGACGATTGATCGGGCAGCCGCGGAGTTCGAAATCGACCGGAACATGATCCGCGATCGCCGTCGAGGTGGCCAGGGTATCGATGTATTCCGGTCGAGCGTAGACACATCGCAAAAAATCAGCTCGATCCCCCCAGTTCTTCAAGGCCTGAATTCCCCCCGCCGTGGCGCAGGCCCCAATCGTGATCAGGTATTTCGCCTGCTGCCGCAGTTCGCGGATCCGCCGCGCATCGGACGGGGTGGTAATCGATCCTTCGACCAAAACAATATCGTAGGGACCCGGTTCCACATGGCTGCTGGCCTCGAGAAAATGCACGATGTCGACCCGATCGGCAATCAGCAACAGTTCGTCTTCGCACGATAGTAACTGAAGCTGGCAACCATCGCACGAAGCGAATTTGACGACAGCCAGGCGAGGTCGAGCGGTGGGTTGGGAAATCGCGGTATCCATTACAAACCATGAACCTTCAAAGATTCAGCGAGCCGAGGGTAAGGTAGCACTGGCCCGTCCTTGCACAGGAAGTCGGGACCGAGTTGGCAATGACCGCACAGACCGACCGCGCAATTCATATGCCGCTCCATCGACAGCCAGATGTTGGCCGCGGAAACCTTGCGCCGCACCGCGGCTTGGGCAACATAACGCATCATCACTTCCGGGCCACAGGCCAAGACCATGGTCCGGCCAGGATGGTTCATGGGCCAGCGATCCAAGAGGGCGGTGACAACACCGATCTTTCCTTGCCAAGCCGCGTTGGGACGATCGACGGTGACCTGGACATCGATCCCTTGGGCACGCCAACGATCGAACTCGGATTCATACAACAAGTCGGCCGGAGTCCGCGCCCCCACCAGGACCCCTACCTGGTCGACCTCCTGACGCCGCTCAAGCAAGGCATAGATGGCCGGACGGAGCGGAGCCAAACCGATGCCACCGGCCACGATCAGGAAGCTCGGCGGGCTGGCCTGTGGCCCCAGGCAGGCGGTGATGGGCCATGCCGAGCCGAAGGGACCACGGATGCCGAGGGGATATCCCGGCCCGCCGGCAGCGATGGCTTGGGTTACCCCACCCGCCGTGCGGATAGTATGCAGCAGCCGCTG
>JBILTQ010000443.1:0-4289 GCA_044371435.1 Pirellulaceae bacterium
CCCGGATCTTGATCACCGGCCGGATCCGGACGGTGGAAACCTCCCGCCAGGCCCTGCGATTGGCGAAGCAGCTTCGGGCTTTCATCGATGTCGAGGGGAGCGAGGCGGCCTTTCCTCAAATCCTGGCGGTGCAACGCGCCGGGATGATCCATGCCTCGTTGTCCGAGATCGCGTTCCGCTCCGACCTGCTCCTGTTCCTTGGTCACGATGGTCTGTTGGAGTCCTTTCCCCGTCTGGCTAGCCGTTTGATCAGCGAGCTTTCGGTATCCGAAGAAGGGGGAGGGCGCCAGGCGTTACCGAGAGTTGTCCTGATGGGACGCTGGTCGATCGACAGTTTGGATCATTTTCGGCGACGGGGGGTAGAGGCGAGAGCGGTCGACGTCGATGTCGAGAAGATCCCGCAGTCTTTGATGCAATGGTCGCGGTTGACCGCCCAGCAGCAGTCGATGAGCGACAATGTTGTTTCACGCTGGCTGCACCAGGCGGAACATCTGGCGGCGATTTGGTCGCCGGGATGCTTGGGGATAAGCCAGGCCGATCTCTGGATAGAGCGGCTGGGGCAATGGCTGGAAGTTGGCAACCAAACCCGGCGGTGCGTAGGTTTGCCCTTGGCCGCCGATACCATCACCTTCCAACAAGTCTGTACCTGGACGACCGGCTTTCCCGGCCGCGTGCAGTTCGAAGATTCGGGGATGCACTATCGACCTGAACCAACGGCGCAGCAGCCCACCGCTTTTGACCTCATCATTCGCATCGATGAAAGTGAGGGCTTGTCTTCGATCGCTCCGTCAGCCGAGTTTGGGCGGATGGAGTCCATGGAAGTAGCATCCTCCGAGGAGGGGCCGAGCGGGCTGGCCGGCTCGCAGATCGTGATTGGGCCAACCGCCGGTTCCCGGTCGTCTTCGCTGATCCATTTGCCGGCCGGGGTGGCCGGTGTCGATTATCGAGGGATCTTCTTTCGTAGCGACGCATCGGTCTGTGTCGAGGTCGAGCCGGGTTCGGGCAGGCCAGGGAGGGGGGAGGCCAAGCCGGCGTGGGAATGGCTGCAGGCTTTGGGAGAGGATCGCGGATGCTGACGCGACTTCACGGTGTGACTATCTGTGATCCCAGTCAAGCCGCCGCGGTCAAGGCGGGCGAGCTTTGGATCGAAGATGAGCGGATCGTTCCCTCCCCCGCCGACGGGCGTCGGGCCGATTACGAATATCACTTGCCGGGCCGTTTGGTGATGGCCGGCGGTATCGACTTGCATACCCATATCGGCGGTGGCAAGACGAATTTGGCGCGGTTGCTGTTACCGGAGCGTCGTGTCGCCGCCGAAGGGGAGGCGGGGACTTTGCGTCCTCTGTCATCACCGGTGCCGGGAACATGGGAAACCGGCCGTCGCTATCTGGAGATGGGCTACACCGCCTGTTTCGAACCGGCCGTCCTGCCGATGAATGCGCGCCAAGCCCATCTTGAGATGGCTGATACGCCATGGATTGATACTGGCGGCTAGTTGATGCTGGGCAACGAGGAATTGCTGCTGCATTGGTTATCGCAGGGCACGCCGCAATCTCAGATCCAGGACTACGTCGGCTGGATGTTGAGGGCTCATCGTTGCCTGGCGGTGAAGGTCGTCAATGCCGGTGGTATCAGCGCCTTCAAGTACAACCAACGCTCTTTGGATGTTGATGAGTTACATCGGAAGTATGGGATAACACCGCGGCAGATCCTGCTGAGTCTAGCTCGCGCTGTCGATGGCTTGGGCTTGGCCCATCCGTTGCATGTCCATTGCAGCAACCTCGGACAACCCGGCAATATCGCTTCGACGTTGGCGACGATCGATGCGGTCGAAGGGCATCGCCTGCACCTGACGCATGCTCAGTTTCACGCTTATGGCAAGGATGGGCCGCATGGTTTTTCCTCGGCGGCGAAAGCCTTGGCGGACCGGGTGAATGCGGTGGACCATCTGACGCTCGATGTCGGGCAGGTCTTGTTCGGACAGACGGTGACGATTTCCGGTGATACCATGCATCAGTTCGCCCACCGCCACCTGGCTCGGCCGCGGAAGGCGATTTTTTCCGAAGTCGAATGTCAAGCTGGGTGTGGGGTGCTGCCGTTTCGTTATCGTCAATCGCAGTATGTCCATGGGTTGCAGTGGGCGATCGGCCTCGAATTGTTCCTGCTGGTGGAGGACGTCCGCAAAATCTTCCTGACTACCGACCACCCCAACGGCGCACCCTTTACGTCGTACCCGCATTTGATGCGTCTACTGATGGACTATGACTTTCGGATGTCGGTCTTCGAGCAACTGCATCCGGATATTCGACGCACCAGCCTGCTTCCCAATCTAAAGCGGGAATATAGCTTGGCGGAAATCGCTACCATGACCCGTTGGGGACCGGCTCGGATCCTTGGACTGCAGCAGCAGTGGGGGCACCTGCAGCCGACGGCCTTCGCCGATGTCGTCGTCTATCGTGGCGATCGCAATCCGGAAGCCATGTTTTCCCAGCCTGAAATGGTGTTCCGTCATGGGCAACTGGTCTATCGCGATGGTCAGTTCCTGACGGCAGCCTGCCCCAAACGGCGTCACGAGGCGGCGGTGGACTACGATCCAGCTATCGAGAAGCCATTGAAAGCGGTGTGGGATCGGTACTATGCTTTGTCTCTGGCTCAAACGAAGATCCCCGACTGGTTATCGTAGGTGCGCAGCGGTGGATCGCTATCCGGTGTGAATATGCAAATCAACGGCATCGATATCATCGACACCTTCGCGGAAGCCTTCGATATGACGGCGACCAGGATCATGATCACGGCGGCTGAACCGGTGTGGGCGCTGCGGGCGGCCGAAGCCATGACCGGCTTCGCTACCAGTGTCATCGGCTGTGGCGTCGAAGCCGGAATCGAGCAGCTTTGCGATGGTCAGGAGACGCCGGACGGTCGGCCAGGGGTCAGTGTTTTGCTATTCAGTGTCTCCGGCACGGAATTGGAGAAACAGTTGGTCCGTCGTGTCGGTCAGTGCGTCTTGACTTGTCCAAGCACCTCGGTCTTCGGCGCTATCGATGGCGAGAAGCGGATCGCCATGGGGGCGAAACTGCGGTACTTTGGCGATGGTTTCCAAATCTCCAAGAAGATCGGCGACAAACGCTATTGGCGGATCCCGGTGATGGATGGCGAGTTCGTCTGCGAAGACACGGTAGCGCGTACCGGGGCGGTAGGTGGGGGGAATTTTTTGGTGCTGGCCGACACCATTCATGGTGCCCTGCATGCTTGCGACGCAGCCGTGCGGGCGATCAAAAAGATTCGGGGCGCGATCACCCCCTTTCCCGGCGGGGTGGCCCGTAGCGGTTCTAAAGTCGGCTCGAAGTACAAGATGCTCTCGGCCTCTACCAACGACGCCTTCTGTCCTACCCTCCGCGAACTCTCATCGTCGCTGGTGGCGCAGGAAACGAGTGCCGCCTTGGAACTAGTGATCGATGCCTTGACGCCAGATTTGGTTGCCGAGGCGATGAAGGTAGGGATTCAAGCTGCTTGCGATATCGGGCCCTCGTGCGGGGTGCGCCAGATCACCGCGGGCAATTACGGCGGGAAGCTCGGCAAACACCACTTTCACCTGCATCAGATTTTGACCGATGAGAAGCTTGGTTCGATCGTCGGTAAACCGCGATGAACAACCCCGCCCGGCTACTGAACGAAGGAACGACGAGTCATGCGGAAAGCCCCCAGCCTTGGCGGTTGGCCGAGCGTCGGGCGGATGCCGAGGGTAAGTCGGTCAAGTTCCGTTTAGTGGCCGCGGATGGGGCGAGCTGCGAATGCGTGGCGCTCTTTCCGCGACCAACGCGAGCTACGGCTTGCCTGTCGACGCAGATCGGCTGCGCAGTTGCTTGTCGATTTTGCGCGACCGGCCGCATGGGGCTCACACGCAATCTCACCGCGGCCGAAATCCTCGCCCAATTGGACTGGGTGGCGGCCGAATCGCAACGGAACCAGGTTCGGCTGCGGAACGTGGTCTTCATGGGGATGGGTGAACCCTTGCACAATTATCCGCAACTCATCGCTGCCCTCGAGGTCATCCTTGACCCGCGAGGTTATGGGCTGGGGCCGACACGTATCACTGTCTCGACGGCCGGGATCACGGAAAGGATGTTGGCTTTGGCCAGGGGCTTCCCTTTGGTCCGGCAAGCGTTGAGTTTGCACAGTGCTATTCCGGAGAAGCGGCGGCAGTTGGTGCCCAAGGCGACGGCGGACATGCGATTGCTGCGTGAGACCATCGCCGAGTTGAATCGCTTGCAACCCAAATCGCCGGTCTG
>JBILTQ010000115.1:0-14176 GCA_044371435.1 Pirellulaceae bacterium
GAAGAAATCGACGGTCGCTTCCGAGGCGATGCTTTCCCGCCCCGCCGCATCGACCATCACCATCCGATAGCGGTGAGGCCCGACCGCCAGGCTCCCTCCAGCCGCCACCACTGCTGTCACCGCACGCAAATCGGCCTGGTCATTGACTAAGGTGCCCCCCAAATCCAGCCCGCGATCGATGAAGGAACTGCGAGTCGACTCCAACTGTTCAACCAGCTTGAAGACGCCGGCCGTACCAGGCCCGCGACGATACAGACGAACCAGCGAATATCCCTGGGTCACGCCGGGAATCCCCTGTACCTCCACCGTCCCTTGACCAGCCCCGACGGTTACCGCCACGGGGTCCGAAGGCAACGATTCATTGCCGAAACGATCGACAAAGGTGACTTTGTAAGTGTAAGCCCCAACCGCCAGGCTGCCGCCACCGACAGGATTGGTGGTCATGAAGTCGACGAGTGGACGAGTCCGATCGAGGCTATTTCCGCCCGGCGTCCCCTCGATCAACAAATTTTCCGTGAGGACGTAGGTGATGTCGACGTCGTTGAGCCGACCAGCCGAGGTCAGGCTGCGCGGTGTCTCGCCCGGCAAGGTGGTGATGCGGATAAAGAGTCCGTTGATCGAGTTGTTCGTCAGGCGATTGCCGTAAAGGTCGGGACCGACGCGATCATAATCCGCGGTGAAGCTACCGTTGTACTGGTAAGGCAGGTCGGTGAATAAGGTCTCGGCGAAGCTATTGGGTGTCGCTCCCACCGCGGCATCGGCGCTCTGCGAAATACGGTTGTAGATAATCGTCGGCCGGCTATCGATAATCTGGATGGGATTGACCACCTGCTCGACCGAATCGATCAGGATACCGCTCCCACCGCCGTAACGGATATCGGCGTTGTTGACATAGTTCAAGAAGATCCCTTCATCTTCGAGATCGAGGCGTCCGGCATTCCGATCCACATCGCGCTGGAAAATGATCCCACCCCAGTTGCCCTTGTCGGGCGTGGTTACCGGGCCGTAGTTATCCTTGCCGACCGATTCATCGAGCCACGAAGTAAAGATGACATTCTGGTCGGGGGTCCCTAAGATCTGTAGCACCGCCCCGCTGCGGTCGATGTCGAGGTTGGAACTCCCCACCGCGATCCGCGAACGCCGCGATTTGAAGATAGCGCCGGCATCGACCATGGCCGTCACCCCCTTCGGAATCAACAGCGCATCGCCGTCGCTGAGGATGCTCCCCGGCAGGAGGCCAAAGCCGAATTCATAGGCCAGGTTATCGTTGAGCGTGTTCAGGTTGCCGTCGGCCCCACCGTTGCCGACAATGCGAACGATATCACCAGGTTGGGCTACCCCAAAAGCATTGGGTACCCCAGCATTTTGCAGGTTGTTGAATGGTTTGGCCTTGGTTCCATCGGCGTTCGGGCCCGCCACCTTGTCGACGAAGATCGTCTTGCCCAAGATGCTCAATCCGCTCAAGCCCGTAGAAAAACGGACCGAGCGTTCCGCCTGGGAAATCACCTCGGTGCTGCCGGCGGCGATCGTCGATGTCCCCAGCACGACCTGATTGCCGCTCGCCGCCGCCGCTACCCCCAACTGACCGATCTGGTTGGCGATGGCGGTCGCTATCTTGCTCGCCAAGACGCCTGGCGTATCGGTAGGCAAGTAATTGATCGGGAAGCTGCCAACGCTGGTCGAGCCATTCGAATCGAACTCGAACCGCCGCACCACCCCGTTGGCACCGGTAATCGTCATCGTCTGGCCTTCCAGCCCTGCCACCGAGACGGCCTCGACCGTAATCACCCGCCGCAAGTCGCGAGTCTGGAACCAAAAGTTGTAGATGCCGCCCGGCAAGCCATCGCCATCGCCGTCGAGAGCCTGAGCGACATCGGCTACCTCGCGACCGAGTCGATCGCGCAGAGTATCATCGGCCCCCACCTGCGCCCGGAACTTCAACCTTAGGTCATAACGACCTTCGGTCCGTCCACCGTTGCCGGAACCTGGAATGTTAGGATCGTAAGCATCGTTGCCCGCCGCGCTGACGCCGAGATAGTAAGTGCCACTCCCCAGCGACATACGAATCAGCGAATCCTCGCTGAAGTAGTTGTCGTTCTGCGCAATCTTCTCGATCCCGCCACCCTGCAAACGAATCGGCGAATAATTTACCTCGCGGTTGCCGATCACCGTCGAGGCGGCCCCGCTCAGGAGTTGGGCGCGTACATACTGGCGGGCTTGCGGGTCATTGTTGATCGCATCGATCAATTCCTGAACCGTCGACTCAGAGCCGGGTGTCGAGTCAAGTTCGATGCGAATCAGGTTCGGCGAAGTCTGGACTACCGGCAAAGGATTAGCGCCGGGCAACGGCGAACGGGCGACGAGAAGCTGCAGGTTGTTGCCGAGAATTCCCGCTTGCACCGCCTCGAAGCCGACCAGCAAACCGCCGGCATTCAGGTTGCTCGAAGCGGTAGCTTGCTTTTGCTGGTAGAGGGTCACATGGGTATCGAGGGCGCTGGCTTTCTCCGACCGCTCGGCAAAGGTCTCGGCCTCGAAAAAGCCGACTTGCTGCTGACCGTTGGGGCCAAAATCGATCTGGAATTTATAGAGATCGATGTCGCTGCTATCCGGCCGATGCAGGTATTGGCCGTGCAGGACATCCTGCGGGCCGGGAAAGACCGACTCGAAGTTGCGAGTGGCCCGGTCGGCCGCCGCATTGAGGAATGGCGTGTTCATCGCCAGCAGGTTGGAAGCCGGCAGATCCGCCGCATGCTCCAAGCCCAACAGCATCCCGATCCCGGTCATCGCCACCCGGAAATAATCCTCGGCATAATCGGTGTTCCACGAACGCGATGCCCCCAAAATCAGCATGCTGTTCTCGAAGGCGGGATCGATCCGCACCGCCATCGACAGGGCGAATTCATTCTGCACCTGACCTGGCGCGCTGCCGATAGCCGAAGTATCTCCGGTGACAAAGGTAATGCCGAGGTCGGGGGTTTCGGTGAACTCGATTCCGAGGTAACGCGACCACAAACCTAAGGCTTCCCGGACCCGCAGCTTCTGTACTTCAGAGATGGCGTTGGGAGTCCCAGCCGCATAGTCGCTGCGGAAGTTATAGAAAATCTTGGTGGTCCCCGGCGACTTGCGAAGGAAATCGGCCAGGAACGCTTCATTGATGTGGTTCTCGAAGTTGAAAACCCCCAGGTTGCGATGCCCTGGATCGTCGCTAGCCCCCAACAGGTCCAGGCCAAGTCCCGTATTCTTGATCTCCGCCGAGACGATCAGACTGGTCAGCGGCACACCGGCCGAGCCGATGATTCCCAGATTGTCGGCGGTGGTGAAGGTATCCCCCAACTCCGCCCCGCTCCGGAGCACCGGCGCGAACGGGATGGTCTCGCGGGTGCCGACCCGCAAACGATAGGCATAGCCTTCCGGATTGAGCCGGTGGAGATCGTCGGCGAAGGTCAAGGTGGCCGAATTCCTCAGCGCATCATAGACGACCTTGATCGGCTTGATCACGAACCCATCATCGGTATTGCGCACGGTATCGCGGGTATTGATCAACTGATAAAAATCAGGGTTCTCCGCCGAGCGCGCCGTGGGATTCCCCAGACTATCGTTCTCGACCAGCAGATTATCCCCATCGAAGAAAACCTGGATCTGATCGCGGAGTTGATCCAGGCTGCCATCCGCCTTGCGGACTGTCGGTTGCGGAATGACACCGGTCACGCGGGGACCGAGATCGAGGCGAAAATCCAGGCGATCCTGGCGACTATTGGGGATCGTGGGAACAAACAGTTCACCGGCCGTGTTCTTCAGCCCAGTCACCCCGCGGCTAGGATCATCGAAACCAAAGACCTCGACCCGGTAGACATCATCGGTCAGGCTATCGGGAAATCGCAGGGTAATTTCGTTGGCCCGCCGCACCGTATCGCTGCTGTTGGCCAGGAAGGGAACGACTTGATCGTTGGAGCTTATCAGGCCGACCGCAAAGCCGCTGGGGGTGCGGGTCCCTAGGGGTACATCGGCGAAACCGCCGGTAATCTCCGCCTTGAAGAGGTCTCGGACCGGCGAACCAGTCGCATTGATCGCATTGACCAACTGCGTGGCGGTGGTCGGCGTGGTCGCGTTGGAATTCAGGGTGATCTGGATGTTGGGGAGACCGGTCGACAGGAAGGTCGGGGCGACGTTCAGGCCGAGGTCTTGCTTGCCGAGGGTGATGTTGACCGCTTGCCCCGGATTGATGGCCGTCAACAATACTTCGACCCGGCCGCTGGTGCCGAAGTCGGTCGCCGCGCTGTTGACCCCGAACGACCCATCGCCTCCCGAACGCAGGACGCGGATCCCGGTGCCTACCGTCGCCGTATCGATCGTCTGCCCGTCGTTGAAGCGGAAAGTCAGCTCACGCGGCGCCACGTTGCGGTAAGCGCCGTCCTCGAGCAGATCGCTGTTGTTGGGTTGGATACCGATCAATTGAGGTCCGGCCGCCATCAAGGCCCGCGCCTCGAGACTCTCCACCAGGTTGCGGCGAAACGCCTGCCGGGCACGGTCCTTCGAACTGCGCTGACGAGAAGGTTCCGCTGTTCGCTTCGCCCGTGCTGGCGACTCGCCAGAAGCATCAAGAGAGGACTCCACTATCGACTTCTCGCGGGGGTTCCGGCTAGCCATTACCAACTCTCAGTGAGGAATAGGCTGGAAGATGATCTCAGACACTGCTTCGAGACACTTCCAACACAAAAAATCTTGAAAAGGAATTGCGCACAAACGTTCACAATTTGAGCGATTGCGGCGCCCGATCTTCCCATGCCATGGAAGCGATGAAGAGATAAGGACGGTCGAATTCGAGTATAATTGGGGGTAAATGCCTTGCAATCTTGCGAGATCCTCCATAACCTTCGCTGATCCTAAACCGGACTATTTGCCGTGGGGGCTTGGATGGATTCCCGCGGCCGAAGTTCCCTTGATTTCGATACAATCACTCCACGGGGAGCCGCCCCCAGGCAAAGGCTAAGGATGGAAGCGGGTCGAACAGGCGACGAAAAGCCCACGATTTGTCAACGATTTGTCATCCTTTGGCATGCCCTCCCGTCGCCAGCGACGATCGCGAACGGCGGGGTCCGCTGCAGTCATTTCGATCTCATGTTCGAAGCTGGTGAACGCCTGGTCACCTTCGAACTCCCGCGGATTCCGATTCCCGGCGAACGGATTTCCCTGGTCCGACTGGTCGATCATCGCCGCGATTTTCTCGAATTCGAGGGGAAACTGAGGCCGTCCGAGGATGGAAGCGACCGCGGCCATGTCACGCGGTGGGCGGCCGGAAGTTACCATTTTTTTCGGCGTACCCGCGAAAAGCAGATTGTTGAACTGGATTCCGATCGCTTTTCGGCCAGGATCGTCCTCAAACCGCGTTTCAGCCTCGAGGACCTCGCCTCGACATCCCACTCTCCCTCCTTCGATTGGGCGCCGATCGACCGATGGGAGATGTACGTTCCTCGCTGGTCCCTTCGAGAGAAATCATGTTCGAAAGCCTGAAGCAATTTTCCAAGCTGGTCGGCAATGCTGGTCACGTCATGCCGCGGATCCAGGCCATGAAGGAGCAGCTAGCCAAGGCCGAGGTCGAGGCGCAATCGGCCTCCGGCCGAGTCTCGGTAACCTTGACGGGGACCGGGACCATCACCCGCCTGGAAATCCACGAGGCTCTCTTCCGCGACGGCGATCGCCAAACGGTGCAAATCGAAGTGGTCGAAACCATCAATCTGGCTTTGCAGGATGCCAAGCAACTACATGTCCAGGCGGTGAAAGAGATCGTCGGCGACCTGGGGATTCCCGGTATCGATCGCATCCTCGCGCAGTTGGCAGAGTAGTCCATGGCAGAGTACACGTCGGCCCTGAATCAGTTGGTCGAACAGTTGAACAAACTGCCCGGGGTCGGCAAGAAATCTGCCGAGCGTTTGGCCTTCCATTTACTGCGAGTCCACGAGAGCGAAGCCCTGGCGTTGGCGGAAGCCATTCGCCAAGTCCGGCAGAACGTCCATTACTGCCGGGTCTGTTTCAACCTGGCCGAGAAGGAGCTTTGTCCGATCTGCACCGATCCACGGAGGGATACGACTCGGCTGTGCATCGTGGAGCAGCCCCGCGACCTGATGGCGCTCGAACAAGCGGGGGTCTATCGCGGGCTTTATCATGTGCTGCTAGGACGGATCGCTCCGCTCGACGGCATCGGCCCCGATCAATTGACGATTGATGCCTTGGTCGAGCGAGTCCAGACCGGGAACTTCGTCGAAGTCATCATGGCCACCAATCCCAACGTCGAAGGGGACGGGACCGCGCTGTTCATCTCGAACTTGCTGGGGGAGTTTCCGGTCGAGATCACCCGACTGGCCCGCGGAGTCACCAGCGGCAGTGTGCTGGAGTATACCAATAAAGAAATCCTGGCCGATGCCCTCACCGGTCGCCAGCGGTGGTGAGCCGCGAGCCGCGACGGACCGCGTGTCCCTTGGCCGCGACCGCCGTCCGGCCACCAACCGCCCGCCTACAGCCCGAAGGCATCGGCGTCCGCCGCCGGCGCTTCCTGATAGCCGCACGGTTCCATCGAGCAACCCGCCCGGCCTTGGCTCAGCGAACGGATCGCGCTGGAATAACCGAAGAGCTCTTTGAGCGGGGCTTGGGCAAAAATCGTGGTCATCGCGCCGCGGTTCTCCGTCCTTTCGATGAGGGCCCGACGTTGTTGCAAGTCGCCGACAATCTCCCCCATGTAATCCTCGGGGGTGGTGATCTCCATCTTCATCAACGGCTCGAGCAGGCAAGGGCCACCTTGGCGTAAGCCTTCATCGAAGCCATCGTTGGCGGCGATGCGAAAGGCGACCTCGTCCGACCCGCTTTCCTGCATTTCACTCGACAACACACGAATGCGGATCCCGGTCAGCGGAAAGGAGCCGATCAGCCCGCCACCGGCCGCTCGATTCCGCAACTCCTCCAGTACCGCTTGCCGCAAATTCTCCGGTAGAAGCCGATCTGGAGGCGAACTGTCGAGGACGATGATCTCTGCTGAACGATCGGCCAGCGGCTCGAAGGACAAAGACAAGCGGGCAAACATCTGCTGGGTCCCCACCATCCGATTGCATTGACCGGTGACTTGAACCGCCTGCTGGATTGTTTCGCGATAACTGACCCGTGGCTTGTAGAACTTGACATTGAGATGGAAGTCGCGGACCAAGCGGTTCTTCACCACATCCAGATGCAATTCCCCCATCCCACTGATCAAAGTCTGTCCAGATTCCGCATTCTCCTGAGCCCGGAAGGTGGGATCCTGCCGTTTGAGCATCTCCAGTACCTCCGCCAGCTTCTTTCGCTCGGCGGTATTCTCGGGCTCGATCGCCATCGAGATCACCGCTTGCGCGAATTGGATCGAAGGCAGCTCGATCATCTCGCGCGTATCGCAGAAGGTATCGCCGGTGATCGCCTCGCGGGGTCCGATCGCGCAGGCGATATCGCCGCACTCCAAACGCTGAATCTGCCCCTGCTTTTCCTTCTTGGTGGCATGGATCTGCCAAAGCTGCGCCACGTTTTCCTTCTTGTCGCGATTCGGGCAGTAGACCCGCGAGTTAGAGTCGAGCGAACCGGAGTAGACTCGAATCCAATAGAGATCCCCGGTCTTGGCCGGCAGGATCTTGAAGACCAGGGCACAGAAAGGCTCCTGGGGATCGGGAGCCCGCTGCAACTCTTTGTCCCTCTTCCTGGGATCGACGCCGGTGACTGGCGGCCGATCCAACGGGCTGGGCAGGTAGTCCGCGACTGCGTCCAACAGCGGTTGGACTCCGGCCCCGTGCAGCGCCGACCCGCAAAGTACCGGTTGCAGTTTCATCTCGACACAGGCGCGGCGCATTGCCGATCGGATCAAGTCGGCCGGGATCGGCTGCTCTTCCATGGCCAGCGCGAACATCGTTTCGTCGAGCGGATACAGCTTTTCCAAAAGTTCGTTGCGCCAGGCCTGGGCATCCTCCACGTATTCCGTCGGGATGTCCGCCACCTGCAGGGTCTTCCCCTTGTCCGCCGGGTCAAAGGTCACGTACTTCATCTCGATCAGATCGATCACCCCGCGGAACGGATCGCTGGTATGGGAGGGTCCCTGCCCCACCGGAATCTGGATGGCGACCGGTTCGGCACTCAGCCGTGGCCCGATCTCTTCGAGGACCCGGTAGAAGTCGGCCCCTTCGCGATCCAGCTTATTGATAAAGACGATCCGCGGCACGGCATACTTGTTGGCTTGCCGCCACACCGTTTCGCTCTGCGCCTCCACCCCTTCGCGGGCGCTGAAGACCACCACCGCCCCGTCGAGAACCCGCAAGCAACGCTCGACTTCCGCCGTAAAATCGACGTGCCCAGGAGTATCCAGCAGGTTGATGGTGATCGCCTTCCAGTGGAAGGTAATGCAAGCGGCATAGATGGTAATCCCACGCTGCTGCTCTTCGGGATCATCGTCGGTCTCCGTGGTCCCGGCATCGACCGAGCCCGCCCGATGCTTGGCCCCGCTCATGTATTGCATCTGCTCGGTGACCGTCGTCTTTCCAGCATCGATATGCGCGATGATGCCGATATTTCGCAAGGTCTTCAGTTCTCGGGCCATGTTTCAACAAGTCGTCCCAAAAGCGAGTGGTGCCGCAAATACCAACGTTTTAACGCTAGTCCGGCAACTCTGCTAGGCGAGCCTAGCGACCACCACACCGTAAAGCTTGCCCCTTTGGCTCGGTAGCGAAAGACCGTCAGGCCCGGTCGACCGCTGGCAAGCGACGCCACCTGGACGACAACTATTCGCGCCGCCGGAGCTTTTCGTGTAGAATGCGGATGCCGGGACAGGGGCCGCAGGCGGTCCGCCCCCGAAGCGGCATCCGAGAAAATGAAGGAGGCCAAGGTACCCTCGGGCGTTTTGGCCTGAGGTTTCCGTCGAAATTCTGTGGAATACTCGGTAGTTGTCTCAGGCTGGGGGCAAGACTTGGAAGTGAAAACGACGTTGGATCATCAATCGCTGGAAGCTAGAAACTCGGCCACGGACAACCCGCTGCGCGACCCGGATGCGATCGCCATGCTGGTGCTGCGCCTGGTCTTCGTCTTCATCGCTGCCGGTGTGGCGACTTTGTTCTTGCCGACCGAGGACCAGCCCGGACCGGCTTGGCTGCCGATGCTGATTTTCAGCGGCGTGATGCTGCTGGCGGCGGCGGTGATTGCGATCGATGCCTTCTTCGAAAAGAAGCGGATCGAAATCATCTCGGCGGTCTATTTCGGCCTGCTTGTCGGGATGCTGCTGACCATCCTGCTCTCGATCGGCTTGAGCCCGCTGCTGGCCAGCGTCCCGCAACGGGTACCGATCACCCTGATGCTGGCGGTCATCCTTTGCTACGCCTGCATCTCGCTATTGCTGCAGACCAAGGATGATTTTCGCTTCATTATTCCCTATGTCGAGTTCGCGCGGGAATTGAAGGGCATCCGACCGCTGGTGCTGGACACCAGCGCCATCATCGATGGCCGCTTGGCCGATCTGGCGGATACCGGAATCGTTGACAGCCAACTGGTAGCCCCGCGCTTCGTGTTGCTCGAACTGCAGGGAATTGCCGACAGCAACGACAAATTGCGCCGCGTCCGCGGTCGACGAGGGCTGGATATCCTGGATCGTTTGCGGACCCATGATAAGATCGACTTCAATATCTACGAACGTGAATTACCGGAGTTCGTCGGCCAGTCCGTCGACCTCAAGCTGGTCCTGCTGGCCAAGCATTTGAACGGAAAGCTGGTCACTTCGGACTTCAACCTCAACAAAGTTGCCAAGATTCACAATGTACCCGTGATCAACGTCAACGAGATCGCCAAGGCCTTGCGGCCGCAATTCCTTCCCGGCGAAACTTTCCAGTTGCGGGTCGTCAAGCAAGGGGAAGGGCATGATCAGGGGGTTGGTTATCTGGATGATGGGACGATGGTGGTCGTCGAAGGCGGTCGCGATCGGATCGGTAAAACGATCGGCGTTACCGTCACCAGCACCTTGCAGACTCAGTCAGGACGAATGATTTTTGCGCGGATGGAAGAATTCGAGCCCAGCGAAACGGCCTGAGCCTTTCGCCGCTCGAGCTACTCGACGCTTCAAGCTGCTGGAAGGCGAATCGCCGCTCAGCCTTCGCTGGCCAAAGGCGTCTGGGCCTCGACGGCCTCCGGTAAAACTTCGTCCCCGCGCGGGTTGCTGGTAGTCCCGGGGACCACCCGCGGGCCAGTCAGGTGATCATCCATGATGCGTTTCAGGTCCGCCGCATCCACGACCTCGACTTCGATCAACCGCTGCGCCAAGGCTTCCAACGCCGTTCTGCGTTCGGTGAGGATCGATCGTGTTTTCAAGACCCCTTCATCGATCAGGCGTTTGACTTCCTGGTCGATTTCCCGGGCCGTTTGCTCGGAAAATTCGCGGCTGTGACCATCCCCGCCGACCGACATCAGGAACGGCGAACGGTTGCTCTCGCGATAATTCACTCGACCCAACCGGCTCATCCCATATTCCATCACCATCCCGCGAGCGATCGCCGTGGCCCGCTCCAAGTCGTTCTGTGCCCCGGTACTGATGTCGCGAAAGACGATCTCCTCGGTGATCGTGCCGGCCAGCAACACCTGCATCTGTGCCTCCAGCTCCACCTGTGTCATCAAGTACCTATCATCCTCCGGACGCTGCATGGTGTATCCCAGGGCCGCGACCCCGCGGGGAATGATCGAGACCTTGTGGACGGGATCGGTATCAGGCAACGAGTAAGCCACCAAAGCATGACCAGCTTCGTGGTAAGCCACCCGGCGTTTTTCCGATTCGGTCATCAAGCGTTTCTTCTTTTCCAAGCCCGCAGTCACCCGCTCCACACTGTCATTGAATTCCTCCTGCCCGACAGCCGACTTCCCTTTGCGGGCGGACAGCAAAGCAGCTTCGTTCACCAGGTTGGCCAAGTCCGCGCCGACGAAGCCCGGGGTGATCGCCGCGATTTGTTTCAGGTCGACATCCGCCGCCAGCTTGACGTTCTTGACGTGCACCTTCAGGATTTCCTCGCGGCCGGTCTTGTCCGGGCGATCGACCAGCACGTTGCGGTCGAAACGACCGGGGCGCAACAAAGCCGAATCCAGCGTTTCAGGGCGGTTGGTGGCCGCCATCACGATCACGCCGTTGTTGGCGTCGAAACCATCCATTTCAACCAACAGCGCATTGAGCGTCTGTTCGCGTTCATCGTGCGAACCGGGCACATTCCCAGCCCGACTCTTTCCCAAAGCATCGAGTTCGTCGATGAATATGATGCAGGGGGCCTTGGCGGTCGCCTGCTGGAACATGTCTCGCACCCGAGCGGCCCCGACGCCGACGAACATCTCGACGAAATCGCTCCCCGATAGCGAGAAGAAGGGGACCCCGGCCTCACCCGCAATCGCCTTGGCCAAGAGTGTCTTGCCAGTGCCCGGCGGCCCGACCAGTAAAACTCCCTTGGGAATCCGCCCCCCCAGCTTCTGGTATTTCTCGGGATTTTGCAGGAAGTCGACGACTTCCCGCACTTCCTCGACCGCCTCATCGATCCCCGCGACATCGTCGAAGGTGATGGCGATGTCCTCCTGGGCATACAACTTCCCACGCGAGCGCCCGAATTGCATCGGTGAACCGATCCCACCCATTTTCCGCATCATCAAGCCGATCAGCAGCACCGGCAGCAACATCAGGATGATGAAGGGCAAGTACTGCGCGATGACACTTGGCCCGGGGTTATTTTGCCAGTCGATATTCGCATCGGTCATCAACTGACGGATCTGTTTGTTCGTTTCAGCGCTCGCATCATTCGCCACCCGGAACGGAACCAGCTTGACCTCGGCTGCAGTTCCAGCGTCTCCTGCTGTCTCGACTTCGCGATAACGGACTTTGCCGACGATGTACTGGTCATCGATGGAAACCTGATCTGGAAAGCTGAACTCTCGCTTGGCTTTGCTGCCGCGCACCGCGGGCAGGATCAATTTTCCCGATTTGTCGGCCAAGTCCCCGTCGCGGGCTGGTTTGGCACGGCTTTCCATATCTGCCGCCAATTCGCCGTCCGCCCGCTGCGCCTTGATGGTCCGCTCCAGCAACTCGCGGAACTGCGGGTAGGTCAGGGTGACGGTGTTATCGATGTAAAAGACGGTGAAAACGACCAACCCCAGCAAGAACAGCGACAGGTATTTCAACCAGGTCATCGGATTCAGTTCCGGAGTATTTCGTTCTTTATTTTTGGATTCGGTCATAGATCTTCAGCAGGCAAAAGAAACAAGCGACGGCAGGAAGCGGCCATCGCGGTTACCTTCATTATGTTTCCAGGCCCCCTGCCCGACGGCCGGTTCGGCTAGGCTTTCCGGTGAACCGCGGCAACTGGTGGCTTACCGGGGTGGTTGTAACCATTTTTCCGGCGGTATGGTTATACTCTAGCGTCCGTGTACGATTCGAACATTGATCCATTCCTATAAAAGTCGCGTGGATTCCTTGCAGATGCCCGATCCTGTGCGTCGGAACGTTGCCATTCTTGGTTCGACCGGCAGCATCGGAACAGCGACCCTCGAGGTTTTGGCCGGTTTGGGCCCCCCTTTCCGTATTTGGGGACTCAGCGCTCACCGTCAGCTCCAACTGTTGCACCAGCAGGTGTCCGAATTCCAGCCGGCCTACGCGGTGTTGACTGCCCCTGACCTCGCAGGGCTGGACAGTTGGGGTGAAAGGGACGCAGGGCCGGGTGGCACCCGATTCCTCCGTGGTCCCGAGTCGCTGGTACAACTGGCCGAGCACCCCGAAGTCGATACGGTGGTGGCCGGAATTGTCGGCAGCGCCGGCTTGGAAAGTTCTCTAGCCGCGGCGCGGGCTGGAAAAACCCTGGCCTTGGCCAATAAGGAGTCGCTGGTGGTGGCTGGTTCGCTGTTGATCCAGGCCGCCCGCCAATCCCGAGCGCGACTGCTTCCCATCGACAGCGAACACAGCGCCGTCTTCCAGGCCTTGGCGGCTGGAAAATCATCCGACCAGGTGTCGCGAATCATCCTCACCGCTAGCGGCGGGAGCCTTCGAGACTATCCGCGCGATCAGCTGGACCAAGCCACCATCGACCAGGTCCTCAAGCATCCGACCTGGAATATGGGGCGAAAAATCACCGTCGATTCGGCGACGATGATGAACAAAGCCCTCGAAGTCATCGAAGCCTGCTGGCTTTTCGACATCCCGCCGGAAAAGATCATGGTGGTGGTCCATCCCCAATCGATGATCCATTCGATGGTCGAATTCGTCGATGGCTCGGTACTTGCCCAGCTCAGCCCCCCCGACATGCGATTGCCGATACAGTATGCTTTGACGTATCCTGATCGGGTCCCCGGTCCGGCGCGGCGGGTCGACTGGCAATCTCCGACGAGCCTGGATTGGAAGCCGGCCGACTTTGACCGTTACCCGGCACTGGCGCTCGGTTTTGAAGTTGCCAAAGCCGGCGGGACGGCGGGGGCGGTGCTCAATGCCGCCAACGAAGCGGCGGTGGACTTGTTCCTCGCTGGCCGCTTGCGGTTCACCGAGATCGCCGCCGTCTGCCGCCGAATCGTTCACCAACATCACTTTGATCCCTCGCCCACCCTCGCCGATTTGCTGGCCCTTGATCGATGGGCTCGGAACGAGGTCTATCGCTGGAAGCCAATGGAATGCTAGAGATTCGTATGCTCATCTCCCCCCTGTTCGACACGTTGCAAGCCACCTTTGCCGCCATCCAGCCATGCTTGGCGGCCGCCGACGAGACCTCGTTTTTAACCGCTTGGGGTGGGACCTTATGGAATATCTTCCGCGTCATGCTCGGCCTGGGGTTTGTGATCTTTGTCCATGAACTGGGGCATTTCCTGGCGGCGAAGTTCTTCGGCGTCAAATGTGAGAAATTCTATGTCGGCTTCGATGTGCCGCTGCGTTTGGGACCGATCCAGTTGCCGGCCAAACTCTTCCATTTCCAGTGGGGCGAAACCGAATACGGCATCGGCAGTATTCCCTTGGGTGGTTATGTCAAAATGCTGGGGCAAGATGACGATCCTCGAAGGATGGAGGAAGAGAATGCCCGCATTCGGACCGCTAGTCAGGATGCCGAAGCCGTGGGGCGACCGCAGTATGATCCTCGTTCCTTTCCCGCCAAAAGCGTCTTTGCCCGGATGGTGATCA
>JBILTQ010000444.1:0-4258 GCA_044371435.1 Pirellulaceae bacterium
TGTTGGGATCGACTGCTGGCCCGGGAAGTTGCGCTAGCAACGGATCGATGGCCGGCATCTCTTCAACCTGGCCACTCTCCAAGTCCCAGTAGGCTAAGACACTCTCCTTGCGTCCGTTGAGTCCTTGTTGGCCACCGTGCGCCCGCATATCCAGTCCCCACTGCTGGTTGCCACGTTCGCAGGTGAACCAAATCCCGCGTCCATCAGCGGTCCCTATCGCGCTCGTCCGGCCTTCGTAACGATCGGTATGGATCAAGCGTTTTCGCTCGCCAACTTTGCCATTCCGTTGGACTCGCTGGGCATAGATATTGAACTCGTTCCCTTCGGAACTGTCGTAGAGAATCCAAGCTCCATCCTGATGGTCGAAGGCAAGGCATGGTTCCCAGTCGCCGCACGACTCATCGGTGACCTGGATCTCACGCGACCATACCTTTTCCGTCGGATCGAAATAACGACAAAAGATATCGCCGAGCTTACCGCGATGGCTTTGCCAGGTGACCCAGACACGTCCATGCCGGTCGGTAGCTGCGCGAGCGAAAACGTTACCGCCCTCGGTGGAAGAGGCTAGCGTCTGAACAGGTCCCTCAGGCTGGCCTTCCACCACACGCAGGGCTTGGAGTTCCATGACGTCCTGGGCGTTCACCTGGGACCAGACCACCACCAGCCCCTCTTGCCCGTCGGTCGCCAAGGCTGGTTGGTGGATGATGCCCGGTGTCCCCAAGCTCATGACTTTGGTCAAGGCTTGATCGACGACTTTGGCCAGGCAAAGCTGATCCTGTTGGCCATCCCATTCGACGTATGCGACCCAGGGGGTGTTCTGACGGTCGATGGCCATGGAGGGGAAGTCGGATTGGATCCCAGGCTGCCGCAGGGCCAAGACATCCGGGGTAAGATTGCTTTCCGACGTTGCCAGAGCAAACTGGAGGGTCAAGAGGAGGGGGCCGAAGATCATAGGAGGGCTAGAGGGATTTGAGGGCCAAGCGGGCGGGAGGTACAAGCCTGTATTGTGGCCCTGGGGTGTCGGGATGTAAAGCAACTTCACGGTAACTGCTTGGATTTAGCTGAGGGGTCGGCTTGACGCCGCTCGCCCGTTTCCTGGAAACTGAGCAAAGCGAGGCGAGGGAAGCTACCACGCAAGAATCGATGCCTGGATGAACACGGAGGAGGGCCGACATGAAGTCGCGAAATTCGATGCTCGACGGGATGCGGGCCGCGGCGGTGGGGTTGGTCGTCGGTAATCATTTGCCGGTCAACGACCAGTCGCCGACCCTGCTGGCCTTGCTGGGACGAGGCGGTTGGATCGGGGTCGATCTCTTTTTTGTCCTCAGTGGCTTTCTGGTTTCGGGGTTGCTCTTCTCTCAGTACAAGCAGACTGGCTCGGCACAGGTCGGTCGGTTCCTGGTCCGGCGGGCTTTTAAGATCTATCCCGCCTTCTGGTTCTTGATGGGGTTTACCCTATTCGTGTGGTACTTCTTCGGTTGGCAGCCCACCGGCGAGATCATGTGGTGGAGCATCGTTTCCGAATTTGCCTTCATTCAGAACTACGGTCGTCGGATTTGGAACCATACCTGGTCGCTCGCAGTCGAAGAGCATTTCTATATCGGCGTGGCTATATTGGTGTGGAGCTTGATGCGTTGGAACGCCCGCCAGCGTTCGCCGGCGGCCGACCCGTTCCGCGCGATCCCAAGCCTCTTTGTGTTGGTCAGCATCGGTTGCCTGGCGGCCAGGCTCTATCACCTCGGCGAGCCCTACGATTTCTTCTTGCAGATGGGTTTGACCCATCAACGGATCGATTCCTTGTTCTTCGGTCTGTTATTGTCTTACTGGTTTCATTTCTATCCCGATTGGCTGCTGCCCCAGATCCAGCGATGGCGCAGCCTGTGGCTGATGGCCGCCTTGCTCTTATTCCTCCCCCCTTTCCTGCTCGATCGCCATCGGCATTCCTGGTTGGTTGCGATCTGGCCGACCTGCCTGTATCTGGCGAGCGGAGCGGTTTTGTTAAGTCTGATCACCAGTACGATCGCAGTACCACGGTGGCTCGCCAAGATCGGCATGTATTCTTACTCCATTTATCTATGGCATATGCCTGTCATCGCTTGGACCATTCCCTGGATGCAGCAGACTTGGCCGGTAACCGCCAACCCTTGGCTGACAGCGGTAGTAGCCTTGGGGTTGACGATCGCTCTGGGCATCCTCTTCAGCAAGCTGATCGAGTACCCCGTCTTAGCCCTCCGCGATCGTTGTTTC
This sequence comes from Pirellulaceae bacterium, assembly GCA_044371435.1. GTDB lineage: Bacteria > Planctomycetota > Planctomycetia > Pirellulales > Pirellulaceae > JAIYDQ01. The sequence goes on from JBILTQ010000444.1 coordinate 2,248, forward strand.
CCGGCTACGAGCTAACAGTCGTTGCTAAGCGTGACTCGAAGAACCTCGTAAGCTGCCAATCCTGATAAAAGCTCAGGTTCATTCAGCTGGCTGCCTGGATTGCTGCGGATCTCTCCTTCGAGGGAAAGAAATTAACCAAGGGAAGCGATCCACGCTTACCGCTGCATCGGCTCTCTGATGGATCCCTATACAGGATCGTTAGGTCTTTGCCACGATGAGGATGCCACTGACGGACGAGGTTTGGTCGATCCTTTTTTGCTTCCCGGCCGCGGTATACTATCCTTATTGGCCGCTTGGCGAAATGAGTTAATCCCAATCGTTCATGGAGTGAGAAGCATGCGCAGGGCCAGCTTGGTTTGGATGGCGGTAGTCCTACTGCTTTGGAGTTCCCGGGGGTGGGCCGCCGACAGCGACGGTCCAGCGGAACGCTTGGGACGCGGCCTAACGCCGTGGCTCGATTGCTTCGCAGATCGCACCCCGAGCTTTTCGCTGGTCGGCTCGGTACATCCAGAGATAGATGGTCGTCGCCAAGCGATCGATTTCCAGCTGGATCGGTATGACGAACAGGCCTTGGATCTTCGCGTGACCCACGCCGACTATGCCGTCGAGATTCGTCGCCGCCGCGACGCGATCGCGTTGGCCCTTCCTAAACACCGGGTCGTCTTTCTCGGTAGCGGCGAAGCCGACCCGGAAGATCATCTGGCGCCGCAGGGGTTGTGGTCGCGGTTGGTCGGTCCCGGCTCGTCGATCGACTCCTACGCGATGCTGCTGATGACAGCCGCGCCAACGGATCTCGCCAACGCCCTGTTGGGGCTGACCGACCTTGCGGACCCCCAGCAAGCCAATCGCTGGTCCGACGGTCGCGCTACGGCGCTGGAATTTCGCACGGCCGAGCTTGCTATCCAGGGGACGATCGCTGGCACGCCACTCCACCTCCAACTGGCGGCCGTCCCGCTACCGATGCGGAGCGTCAGCGATTGGGAAGGGATGACGGTGAAGTCCCTCTCGCGGTTGGAGATCGAGCGGCAGTTGACGCGAGGCATCCGCCGCACCTTCGAAATCTTGGCACCATCGCGGTTGTTGACCGCGCCCCAGGCCAAGGACAAGCAGGTCGAGCATGGGGAATTGCGTTGGATCGACGGGCAGCGCGTCGTCCTGTTGAGCGGCTCGCCGGAGGAAATCGGGCGGGCTCACGGGGAACTATTGAAAACGGAAGTCCAGCGTTGCATCGATTCCGTCCTGTATGCTTTTGGTACCGTGCAGACGGTGGCAACCGGTCGCTGGTTTCGCGAAGAGTTGGAACTGGCTCATGCTCGCTTAAAGCCGCATATCCCGTCGCGGCATCAAACCGAGACGCGAGCCTTGGCGGCGAGTTTGGGATGGGATGCGTCTTTGCTCGAGACGGTCAATGTTTTCCCGGAATTGTTTCACTGTTCGGGTTTCGCGCTCTTTGGCCAAGCCACACGCGATGGCAAGCTCTATCACGGACGAGTGCTGGATTACATGACGACGATTGGCCTGCAGGACGCCGCCACGACCTTCATCGTCGCCGCCGATGGCCAAATTCCTTTCGCCAATGTCGGTTATGCGGGCTTTATCGGCAGCGTCAGCGGGATGAATGCCGAGAAGATTTCCTTGGGTGAAATGGGAGGCCGGGGCGAGGGGCAGTGGGATGGGGTACCGATGGCGACGCTGATGCGCCGCGCCTTGGAAGAGTGCGACTCGCTGGCTGAAGTCCAGCAGCTCTGGCGCGACAGTCCGCGGACTTGTGAATACTTCTATGTATTTGCTGACGGCGAAGACCGCTCAGCGGTCGGGGTGGCTGCTACGCCGGAGAAGCTCGAATTCATCGCTCCGGGCCAGAGCCATCCGCGGTTGGGCGAAGGGATTGGGGATGCGATCGTGCTGAGTGCAGATTCGCGGCTCGAGGAATTACGGCGACGGGTCAAGGAACGGTATGGAGCTATCGATACCGAAGCCGGTCAATGGCTGATGTGTCGGCCGGTGGCCA
>JBILTQ010000445.1:0-4250 GCA_044371435.1 Pirellulaceae bacterium
GGCCTGTTCGAAGCTAGCTTCTCGAGCATGCCCCTCGCAGTCCGACGCCTGCTTCTCTTTGAGGCTTCGGGTGACATTATTCGAGTCCCATGGTGCATCTCCAAGGTTCCTATTCTTTAAGTGACCCGCGTCATTTAACGGATACTTAATCTTTGACTCCATGAGATTTCTATGAGATTCTTTTTATTATCGATGACTTTGGTCGCTGCCCTGTGTGGTACCGCGACGCAGACGTTTGCGGCTGCTTACGGAAGCTCCATTTTGAACACCTCCAATGTGAGACTTCAATATTTCAATGGTTCCAGCTGGGTAGATGCAACGACGTCTCAGGCGACCCTGTTTAGCAGCACCATCCTTTCTCAATCGACGGCGACCTTGGGAGCTTCCACCCAAAGTTCCGGTCTGGTTTCTGGCTTCAATGCCCCACAGTCGTTCGTTAGCCCGACCCTGAGCCCTCCTGCAGAGTTGGCCAGTCCACCGCTGACTGGTTTGGGTTCCTCTGCCACCGACAGTTTCGCTCGGGGTGATACGTTGGGAAGCGGATCGACAATTATCAGCGGTAGCATCAACGCCTCGACTTTGGCCGAACTCAACGCCCTCGGCAGCCTCTCCGGCTTTGCCAACGGGAACGTCGGCGGCACCAGTATTTTTCAGGTGAACGTTAGCCAGACGGGTTCCTACCGTTTGGCTTACACCGCGGGGTTGTCGATGCAAACCACTGGCGACGCCTATTCGACCAGCGAGTTTCGCGTGCAGGTCAACGGATCGGGGGTAGCGATCGACTACGCCGATCCGTTGTTGAATCGGTCGATTAGCGGTACCGACACCGTGAGTGTCGGACCGACTCAGTTCTTCAGTCCGGTTGCAACCTTGACGGCCTTGAGTCCCATTTACATCTTCACCATCAACCAGAATTCGACGGTGGGGGCGAATGTGATTCCCGAGCCTACTTCGCTGGCCATCTTTGGTTTGATGTCTACCGGTACCATCCTGGTAAGGCGTCGCCGTCGCGGCTAGTTGACCACCCGTCTTGACCTTCGTCGGGAAAGATGAGCTCGACGGAGGTCGAACGGGGGAACCTCCCATCGCTTTCCGGCTGCCCAACGGCAAGTTGCGGTGAGCGCTAATCCAGGCGAGTTGTGGCCGAGAGGCTAGTCTTACCCTGGTTCATCCAAGCACGAAAGGCTGGCGGGAATACCGCCAGCCTTTCGTCTTTCATGGTCACGAGTTGCTCGCGTTACCTGGCTCTGGACTTTGCTTGGTCTCCGATCATCTCGTCCGGAAATGGATTCTTTCCAGCTCTTTACCGGGGACAGCGTTTATCGAATCGGCCGCGACCAAGGTCCCGCCGGCGTCGCCGTCGCTCGAAGCAATGTGATCTCCCCACGCGAGCGTGGTTGTTCTTTAACTAACGCCGCTTCTAACTCCGATCCGTTTGCCACGATCTTCCGCGCGTCGCTCGGTGGCGATGATGAGTCCTGTCGACAGGCTCGGGATCAACGCGTTTTACTTTCGCCGAGTAGATAAGCAAAGACGGTACTGGTTTCATCGGCGCGGGAACGACGGCCGAGCCAATCCCACGAGGGAGAGCAGCGATATCTTCGGTCGAACGTCGGTGTCGGCCTACGGAAGAGTTAGTTCAAAGAAAGACTCTATCATGGGATTCCTCGAACGATTGGCGGTCCAAGCCAACGCGTGAGCCAGACCGGTAGTCTCTTCCAGATTTGGATGAGTCGCTGATTCGTGACCGAGTCCGGTCGCATCTCGTCGATGGATCCGCGACGGACATAATATTGCCAGACTGAAGGCGAAGCCGTCGCATTCCACTGGGCTTTGAAGCGATAGGTGTTACTATCCTGGGTGCTGCGTCCGAAATCGAAAAGCTCGCTACCTTTGGTAATAGCCCGGGCCAGCAGATGGTGATACATCCACATGTTTACCCCGGTATGGTTGAAGGTGCGGAGACTGCTTGCACTGGGGACTTCGGTGACTCCATGTTGATGGATAAGGAGGGCTGCGGCCAACGGCGCTTGCCGCAGTCTTACCACACAGATTTCAGCGAGATCGGCGAATTCAGTGAGAATGCTGTGGAAGAGCTGTTTGGAAAATACAGGCGTTCCCAAGTCCCGCATGTTATGAGCGAAGACTCGGTAGAAATCGGGTAAGAGATCGAAACTACCCCAGGCTATTTCAAACGGATGGGAGTCGACCTTTTTGAGTTGACTACGTAGCTTGGACTTGAAAGACCGATTGAGCTCATCCAGCGTTTTGGGGAGCCGCAGTCGCATGTGGACTTTGTCGGTACGCTGCAGGTTCAAGCGAGGGTGCTCGATAGCTTTCTCGTGACGAAGTTCAAGGTAGCGCACGTCAAGTTGATCCGCCAACTCGCAGGCAGCGGAAATCAGTTCAGTCGCAGTCGCGTCATCTGTTGCCCATATCCCTCCGGTATTGACGTAAGGTAGACTCACCAGGAAGCGACCAAAGGTAAGGCTTTTGACCAGGAGTAGCGGAAGCAGGCCAGTGACTGTCCTCTCCCCATTCCGCTGGACGAGGAGGTAGGGCGTATGCTGTAATCCCTTGGCAATCGCGGAAAACCACTCGGGTGAATGCGCGTTTAAACGAGCATAAGTGGCTGCTGGTAGAGATGTAGGCCATTCGAATTCGGTGGTTTGCAATTCCATAGGTATCAGGAACTCGTGTTGGCAGTTCAAATCATCGCTTCACTCGGCAGCAGGCGGTAGTGAGTCCAGCAAGGCGAGGTTTAGCTCAACTACATCCCCTCCAAAGCCTCGTCCGGCCAGCGTATGCCCGGCGATGGTTGATGAGCTAGCCATCCATGGTGGATGCAGCGAACGGTATCTTCCTCCCAGCCCCGAAATCGCCGCTAGTCATTGCGGAAAAACTGCTGGAAACCATAGGTAAAGAAGGAGATGATCCCGAAGTTTGCGATTTCCTCTTTGGGCGAATATCGTAACAGCAGTTTATCACCTGCCATGATGATCAGACGTTCCCGCGGATCGCATACCGCCTTCTCCAGATCAACTTGAATGACGACTTCCCTCCCGTCAGGGCCTTTGCGGAAAATATACAGACGGGTCGGGCTGACCCCGGTAATTCCGACGATGTTGCCACCGGCCTGACTGCCAGAGCCGAAAGAATATCCAGCGATTGACATCGCTTCAAAAATATCGATATCGTAATCGCGAGGCAAGAGATGCTGTGCAGCTGGAATCATACCGGCGGTGTAGAAGACTTCTGTTTCGCGATTCTCGATATAAAGGATATCACCTTCATTGAGCAGCGATCCACCCCACGGATAATTCATCGTCGAACCGATGGGCAGCGTTGCCGAACTGATTGGCGCAGTTGCCGAACCGATCGGCAGAGTTAACGGGATCGTGTAGGCGGTATCCCAAAAATAGGTATTACCGGAAATGCTTGACGCCTGAGGCGGCAGGGCTTCGGGAGTAGGAATGGCCGGAGACGTCAGCGAGGAATAGCGAAGGATCGTGACTTGGTCTTTTGCCTTTTCGCCGGGTAATCCCCCGGTCTTCAATAACGCGTGCAGCACGTCATTGCGGTAGGCATCCAGTTGAACGGATTGGCTGCCCATCCCCAAATCCTGCCGAATGACCGAGACGTTGTAGGTGCGTGTCTTGATCAAACTCACGATCGGAAAGACTTTCTCGTCGCGAATGACACGGGCTTTACGGTAGGCATCGGCAATCGCTTGGCGAATTTCCTCTACCGACATCTGCCGTACCGAGAAAGGATCGATCCCTGGCAATTGTATCGTACCATCCTGTTGCACGACTACGGGGAAGCCGGTAGACGGCGGCATCGGGTTGCCTTGACCCGGAAAGTTGACCGGTAATGCAACTGGGGGAGCGGTCGGAGGACTGAAAGGGAAAATACCTTCGACCGCGATTCCCAGGACATCACCGGCATCGATTCGATAAACGTCGGGAGGGACTTGGCCTAACAAGCGATAATCGATGGGGATACGATCATTGCGAGTCACCGGACGAAGATTATCGGGGATTTCGCTGGCAGGGATGCCCTTGATTTTGAAGAGCAACGAACTGCAGCCGGTTGATAGAGTCAGCAACGGCCCTAACAGGAAAAGAAAGCAAAGGCAGGTGAACCGGCGTGCGGGTGCTGATTTTCCGAGTAGCACGGAGGAAATCCTTTTCGATGGGTTGCTTGCATCCTGCAGCAAGTGCGCGGTATCGCGACCACTCTAATCTTCG
>JBILTQ010000446.1:0-4247 GCA_044371435.1 Pirellulaceae bacterium
TCAGTTCGCTGGCGGCATCGGGGTAGCCGATGCGAATTTTCATGGCGAAACGGTCGAGTTGGGCTTCAGGCAATGGGAAGGCACCCTGGCTTTCGACCGGGTTTTGCGTCGCAATGACGATAAAGGTAGTGGCCAGTGGATGGGTCTTTCCATCGATCGTGACCTGCCGTTCAGCCATCGCCTCGAATAAAGCGCTCTGTGTGCGCGGGGTGGCGCGGTTGATTTCATCAGCCAGCAACACATCGGCAAAGACCGGACCTGGTCGGAATTCGAACTCGCGGGATTTTGGGTTCAGGATACTAAAACCGGTAATGTCGCTTGGAAGCAGATCAGGTGTACATTGAACTCGCGCAAGTTTGCCGCCAATGCCCACGGCCAAGGCTTTGGCCAAAGTCGTTTTTCCAAGTCCCGGTAAATCGTCGAAAAGCATGTGACCACCCGCCAGCAGGCAAGCTACCACCAGATCGACGATCTGGCTTTTGCCGAGAAGGGTAGCATTCAAGGTGGTCTGTAATTGCCGAATCGCTTCTTTAGCTTCGAGGAGATTGCGCATAATTACCTGGGGGAGTGAATAGGGCAAGGGCGATGGCGACGCATATTGCGCAGCGACCAGTGCGTCACCATGATCGATAATGCCTGATTCAGCTGTGGGTCTGTCTGCCCATGATAGGATGAATTTTTCGCAGGGGAAAAAAGCCGTTGGCTGTAGGATTCACAAAGGAGGTCGAAGGCTTGTCGCTCAGCTGCCGAGCAGTCGACCAGGACAGAAAACCAGCGTTTCGGGGTTTGGTGCTTGGGTCTCGGAAGTCCCGCCAAGCTGGCTCGTCTTTCCAACAACCAAAAAGCCCAGCAGCATCGATGACCCTGCCAGAAGAAACCGACGATCGTATACCAGCGGGTATACAGCCAATCAGCTACCGAGCGTCGGAAGCCCAAAACAACAAACAGTCCGGCTAGACTCACGAGGAGCGACCATCGATGAGCTGAAAGCGAACGTTGCCAAGCGACTATCCGAGCTGATAACTCTTCCCAAAAGGTGGCATCGGTGTTCGGTGATTGATACCCGGGTGTCGCTTCAAAACTAAACCACTGACCGTGGCGATCGCTCACCTGAAACCACCAGTGAAGATTTTCAGCCATCGCGACGTGGGCATTTTCACGAACCGCGAAGTTGGATGCATCCAGGTAGATGCCGGCTACCAACCGCGTTCGGTACCCCAAACTGCGAAGCATGACGGCGGCTGACGTCGCGAAAAGGTAGCTTGGCCCACGTTGGACTCGAAGGAAATGAACAAGCGGGTCGCTGTTTACCGGCGGGACGAAACTCTCCCTGTCGAGGATGAAATCCGTTTGGAGCCGCGCGGTAATCGCCTCAATCTGCTGTCGACCCGGCGGGAAATCGCCAGCCCATGCGCGGGCGGTCGCCGTGACGGAGGCGCTTGGCTTCCAGTTTTCCTCAGCAGTTGTTACCCGGTCAGCGGGCATCGCCTGGATCTCTTGGAGGGCTTGCGGGGTCCGGCGAGGGTACTGCATGACGACCTTCGTGAGCGCAGGCACACGCGTCCGCTCGGTCATGGTGATCATTCCGTCTGCCGACGTGGCGAAGAGGTCGGGACGATCCACCCGATCGATGTGTAGTTTTAAACAGCGGTCAGGCGAAGCAAGGCGAGGACTATTCCATGAGCAGTAGCGAATCGCTCCAAACAGTGGCGAATGGTCTTCAACGTCTCCGTTCCGCGGTTGCAAGACCATCCAGGGTTTGCCTCGACAGTCATACTCTAGCCCGGGAATCTCCCTGAATTGACTGTCGGTCGCGGGATCGAACGACCACTGCTGACCATCGAATTGGTTATAGCTTTGCAAGGCAAGATGCTGTGGCACACGCCCTTGATAATGTAGCCAGGCTATCGAGGGCCGATGGTCCAGATTTCTTGGAAGCTTGCGTGGCTGCTCGCGAACAATACTAAACTCACGCGGTGCAGCTTGCGACTCCGAGAGCTTGGCATGATTCATCAGGGAACGAACTCCGGACAAGCTTACGGCGGCTTCATTAGTCTTAGGCGGCCGAGCTTCGCCAAATAATTCGTTCATGACGTCGTAGAGCGACGGGACTTGGTCCTCCAAAAACAAGTTGCTTTCGATAGGACCGAAAGTAAAAGCTTCACGCTCGGCTGCAACTAGTTGCTCACCGTCCCCAAGGCCAGATCGAGCGCGTTCATCACCCCATCGGTCGCCGCCAGAAGAGGGCAACCAACCGGCCAGTCGCCAAGGAGTGGGCGATGCCCAAACGGCGCCGAGCCCGATAACACCGAGGAAACAACTGCAGATAAAGAGGATGGAGAAACGCAGTTTGAAGCGAACCGAATAGGCGGGACCAATCAGGTGCTTCTGGAGTTGACCCCAGTAGTCAGCCATCAGTGTCCATACGGCGATAAGTCCTTGAGAGAGTGTAAGTAGATAGACCCATGGGGCAATGGTCAGCCCAGGAACCAAGGCCGAGCAGAAAAGGGCGAGCACCAGGTTAGTGAATACCGCCAGCCGCAAGTAACGGCTATGAGGCCTGAGCAAAACGACAACCAGCAGGAGATTCTGCAGCGTATGGAGACCGATCAATTCATACGGTTCAACGCCCAGATTCCAGGCGAAAGTATGCAGCAACGCGTGTTTGATGAGCGTGACCATCCAAGGGAGCAAGCCTGTCAGCAAGATAAACCAGGCTGGAAGCGGTAGCGTAACCCGATGCTCTTGAACTTCCGGGCCATTTCCCGGTTGAGCCTTGGGCGGCACTCTCTCCCAAAGGATGGCAGGACGGGGCCTATCCGATAGTCGTAGCATCTGTATCGACGCAGATGCTGCTCCAACCGACGGGCTATCCGTACTGCTCCGCCGAAGCCTCTTCCGGTGCCAGATATTTCCTAAAATGATCAAGAAGGCGGCGATAGTATAGGTTTCCATGAATACATGGAATTCAGCCGATGAGCTATGAGCGCGAATCAGCGTAGCGCAGAAAAACGGTCCCACCGCCGTGCCGATGGATTTCATGGAATCACGATCGAGCGGCATCATCACCCACAGCGGCAAGAGGCAGATGCTAGAGAGCGAACAGTCGAACGCCGACCATGGTGATTCCACTGCTGCTGGAGCTGCGCCCAGACGGGTTCGCAGGTATCGATAGTCATCCAAGTCAACCCCGGGTCGATGGAACGCAAAAGCTCTTTCTGGTCGACGATGATCCAACGCTTGGGTTGGGACCGTCCAGTCGAAGGTTCCATCGCATGGTGAAAGGTGGAGGATGTGGCGATGGCAATCGTCCAGGGGGGGCGGTTAGTATTCCTTCGCTGGCCATGGCTGCCGCCGATGGTTAGCTGGCGGGCCGACCCCCAGTCGACCCGGGAGTGGCTTTCCCAGTTGAATTGGGCAAGGATATCCAGCACCCGCGGGACGCTCTTGCTGCCAGGCGCTAAAGGGTAGATTTTTTTTGCCAGGTCGAGTTCGACTCGCCAACGTTCATTGAGGAAAATACGGGCAATGGAGCCGGCGATCCGAAAGAGCCACTCCTGGATTTCCCGATCCGTTGGAAGGCTCGGCCGGCTGGGAGACGACCAAATTTCGAGACGCAGCGTGCGTTGCGCGATGCTTTGTCGCTCGCGCACAACAAACTCATCGAATTTGGCGGATTGCGCCCAGTGAATACTCCGCAAGGAATCGCCAGGTCGAAAATTTCTCGCGCCGATCGAATCCCCGTCATTCCCGGCTCGATCGACGAAGACCCCATCACTGGCTCGCTCGCCGGTCAAGTCCGTCGGGATGGTTTTCAATTCCACGGTTTGAGGCCACACGATCATTGCGCCTTCGATCGATAGCGGCCGCCTTGCCTTCCATAGGCCAAAGGGAAAAGCGGTAGCGACGGTCGAGTTCCCCCGCGGGTATCGACCCCGACGCGGGAGTTTTGCCTGCCATTCAAAGCGTGTCCTGGCGAACGGCGGAAGCCATGCCAAAGCTGCAGGTTGGATTGGAATGTCCTGCAGATCGACCAAGCCTTCCTCCGGGGCGATCATCAAACCCCACACTGGCCACGGCCGATGATTGCTCATATCCAGTTGCAACGGAAGATATTCCCCTTCGATACCTCGCCGACAAGGCCATCGCAATTGGCCGCGGACGCTGCGGATGGCGATTGCCGGCCACAGGATTCCCAAGACAATCAACCCCAGCAGGGCGCCTGCGGCGAAGAAAGCGGATGGTTC
>JBILTQ010000447.1:0-4245 GCA_044371435.1 Pirellulaceae bacterium
TCCCACGGCCTGCCGTGCTCGGCCACCAGTTTCCATTCACCAGCCCGCACCGCTCGATTTCCTTCGTGCTCCCAGTAGATGGCTTCGCGTTGGAGAACCTTCCCTTCAAAAAGGGGCTTCAAGCTTTTTCCTTCGAGCGGTTTGGCTTCACGCGGGTAGTCGGCGTCGGCAATGTCGACCGCCGTAGCCATCAAGTCGATGAGGTGGCCTGGGGTAGGCTCCAGCGTGCCCGGTCGGCGAATTCCTTGCGGCCAATGGGCGATGAGCGGGGTCGAGATACCGCCTTCATGCACCCAGTGTTTGTGTTTGCGAAAAGGGGTATTGGAGACGGTCGCCCAGGCTTCGCCGTAGCCGATGTAGGTATCAGCCCCACCGGCCATCACCCCTTTCCCTTGACGCATAGGAAAGCCATCGCGCGACTGTTTCGGAATCATGTCGGGCTGGATAAAGCCCTTGGCCAACGCTGGCAAACTCGGAGAGGCGGCGCGGTCCGCCCCAGGGGCGGCGCGTCCCATCCCTTCGGCACAACCACCGTTATCTTGCAGGAAACAGATCAGCGTGTTGTCGAATTTACCTGTCTCGCGGAGAGCTGCAACGATCCTGCCGATCCCTTGATCCATGCTGTCGACCATGGCGGCGAAGACTTCCATGTTGCGCTCGTCCCATGCCCAATATTCCTTCTCACCGAGCTCGTCGGGCATCGGCCACAGGGTAGTGCTGTCCTTGGAAATCACCCCTTCCCGCAGCATCTTTGCGTAGCGGGCTTGCCGAATAGCAGCATAGCCCGCCGCATAACGTCCGCGGTACTTGGCGATATCCTTGTCGCGAGCATGCATCGGCCAATGGGCAGCGGTATAAGCGACGTAGAGAAAAAAAGGTTGGTCGCCTCGATGATCGCGCACGAAACGCACCGCGTGGTCGCTGATGGCGTCGGTGTAGTAATAGTCTGCCCCAGGATATTCGGGATCATCCAAGGCTGAGAGGTAGGTGTTATCGCGGGTGAGCGTGCTGGGGTCGAAGAAACTACCAGCCCCGGTGATCGTTCCATAGAAGCGATCGAAGCCGCGTTGCAGCGGCCAATTGAATTTATCTGTTTCCGCTTGCGGTCGGGTAACTTTGGTGACATGCCATTTTCCTACGGCATAACTGCGATAACCGGCCGGTTTCAAGACTTCGGCGATGGTTCGGCAGCGATCATTCAAATCGCCACGGTAACCCTCCAATTGTCGGTCTTCCATCATATGGCCAATCCCTGCCTGATGCGGGTATAAGCCGGTAAGCAAACTAGCGCGGGTCGGACAGCAGCGGGCCGTGTTGTAGAACTGGGTGAAGCGAATCCCTCCTTGGGCCAGGCTATCGAGATGAGGGGTCTCAATTTCGCCGCCATAACAGCCGATGTCGGAAAACCCCATGTCGTCCGAGAGGATGTAGATGATGTTGGGTTTCTCCGCCGCGGATAACAACGGTGGAAGACCAGCGGCGAAAATTACCATCAACAGCAGGCAAGCAAGCAGAATCGAACGCATGGTGATAGGGGTTGGGTTGAAGGGGAGGAAGGCGAGGGGACGACAGGGTGGCCGGTGGCTGCGAAGCGACGTTTCCGCCAGCTCATTCCAAGGAAAACGCGGCGAGAGGACGAAAGGACCATCGCGTTCGAGATCGGTGCGTTGACATCCACCGTCGCCGGCGAACGCTCCCTGACTCGACCGGGATACTATACCAAACTCTTCCGCGAAAGGAATCTTTTGCCAACCGTCGCGGAGGCTGAACGGCGCAGCCTTAAGCGAGTAGTCCATGGACAACCTGACCGTGGATGTCGGTCAGGCGATAGTCGCGGCCCTGAAAGCGGTAAGTCAGCCGCGTATGATCCACCCCCAACAAATGGAGGATGGTGGCGTTCAAATCGTGCACATGCACGGGATCGCGGGTGATGTTGTAGCAGTAGTCATCGGTTTCGCCCCACGTGATTCCGCGCCGGATGCCGGCGCCGGTGAGGAAGACAGTGAAGCAGCGGGGATGATGATCGCGACCGTAATTGGTGTCCGTTAACGCTCCTTGAGAGTAGATGGTTCGCCCGAACTCCCCCCCCCACACGATCAGGGTATCCTCCAACAATCCTCGCTGACTCAAGTCCTGGATCAGGCCTGTCGTTGGCTGGTCGGTATCCTGGCATTGTCCTTTCAAGGCAGCGGGCAAACCGGCGTGGTGGTCCCAACCCATGTGAAAAAGTTGGATACAGCGGACATCGCGTTCGGCTAGCCGCCGCGCGAGCAAGCAGTTAGCCGCATACGTCCCGGGTTGGCGAACCTCCGGCCCGTACATCTTCAATACATGCTCCGGCTCATCAGCGATATCCAGCAGCTCAGGCACACTGGTCTGCATGCGGAAGGCCATTTCGTACTGGGCGATCCGGCCTTGGGTTTCCGGATCGCCAAACCTTGCATAATCAGCTTGGTTGAGCGTTGCCAGCTCGTCGAGTTGCTGGCGTCGGATCTCGCGATCGATTCCCGCCGGGTTCGACAGGTACAAGACGGCATCGCCTTGGTTTCGGAACTTGACTCCTTGATGTTGGGTGGGAAGAAAACCACTTCCCCATAAGCGATCGTAGAGTGGCTGATCGTTGCGTCGGCCGGTACCGAAGGAGGTGAGCACCACATAGGCCGGAAGATCCTGATTGACGCTTCCCAGACCATAGCTCAACCAGGCACCGATGCTTGGCCGGCCGGCCAGCTGTGAACCGGTTTGGCAAAAGGTGATGGCCGGGTCATGATTGATGGCTTCAGTGAACATCGATCGCACGAAGCATAATTCGTCGACGATTCCAGATAAGTGCGGCAGCAATTCGCTCATCCAAGCTCCGGAAGATCCGTGCTGCGCAAACTTGAAGATGCTTGGGGCAATCGGGAATGACTTTTGCCCCGAGGTCATGGTCGTCAATCGCTGGCCTTGCCGGATGGATTCAGGAAGGTCTTTCCCGCGTTCTGCCTCCATCGACGGCTTGGGATCGAACAGATCCATCTGCGAAGGGGCCCCGGATTGAAAGAGATAGATGATCCGTTTAGCCTTGGCCGGAAAGTTTGGAAAGCCAGACAGCCCCGTAGCGATACCGGGAGTACCCGGCGACGGCTGGTCGGCCAGCAACGACTGCAGCGCAAAACTCCCCGCGAAGGCGGCATTGCCCCCGAGGAACAAGCGCCGGTTGAGCTGGTCCTGGTGCCTGAGCGATGCTTGCTGGCTACGAGCGTTGGTGGCTGCCATGCGTTTGGTCTTTCTTCAGGTGGTTAATCCCGAGTCACAGTGCGGTCCAGATTCAACAAGATCATGGCCGAAGTGGTGTAGGCGGCCAACTCAGCCTGGTCGAGCGCAGGAGCCGGTCGGCTTTCCCCGATCGCAACCAGTCGGCTGGCTGCATCAGGCTGAGCGCGGTAGTGATCGAGTCGGCGATGGAGACCTGCTTCCAGCGTCTGCAGGGCTGATTCATCGATTTGGCGACCGGTCGCTAAGAGATAACCATGCGCTAGACGTGCCGCTGGACTAGGGCTAGCCTCCTGAAGCATGCGCTGCGCCAGCCCGCGGGCGGCTTCGACGAAGGTGATCTCGTTGAGCAAGGCGAGGGCCTGCAGCGGCGTATTGGTCCGGCTGCGTTTCACGGTGCATATCTCCCGGGTCGGCGCATCGAACAAGAGCATGGTGGGGGGGGCTGCGGTGCGCTTCCAGACGGTGTAGAGCGTGCGCCGATACAAGCCTTCGTCTTTGTCGGGGCGATACCCCAGCAGGTCACCATACTTGCTCGTCTCATCCCATACCCCCTCGGGCATGTAAGGACGGACGCTGGGGCCACCGATTCGCGGCGTCAGCAGCTTACCGATCGCTAGCGCCTGATCGCGAATGACTTCTCCAGCCAGACGAAAACGGGGGCCGCGGGCCAGCCAACGATTGTCAGGGTCGCGGGCCCAGAGGGCGGGTGTGACTTCGGAGGTTTGCCGGTACGCGGCGCTCATCACCAGCATCTTCTGGAAGGCTTTCATATCCCATCCCAGACGAATGAATTCGGTGGCCAACCAATCCAGCAACTCGGGATGGCTTGGCCATTCAGCTTGCGATCCCAGGTTTTCCGTGGTTTTGCAAAGACCGGTCCCGAAAAATTTTTCCCAGGTCCGATTCACCCATACCCGAGCGGTCAAGGGGTTCTCCGGAGCGACGATCCATTCGGCCAGGCCTAGTCGGTTCGGCGGGGCTCCGGCC
>JBILTQ010000116.1:0-13950 GCA_044371435.1 Pirellulaceae bacterium
GTTCGGAGGGAGCTCGCCCGGATGGTAGTAAAAAAATTGCTTGTTGAGGCAAACCGCCACATTCCGCCAGCGATCGGCGGTGGGATTGGTCACCTGCAGCACCGGCAGCAACCGCGGACTACCCTGGTCGGCGCGTGAGCGATGAAGTTGAACTTCAAACCCTAAAGCTACGTCTAAGGTCGGTTCGGGCGGCGGTTGGTGATTCAGCACCATACTGACCACAAAGAGTGGCGGGACCACCGAGATGGTGATCAACAGAAAAAGCAGTTGCTTCCGCGAGAGAGTTCGAGGCTTCGGCAAGGTTTGACTTTCAAGGCAAGCGAGCGGGGGCGGCGATGGACTACTTCCATTTTTCCGGGTTGCCTAGCCCCGGATCAGCTGCCTAAAATAGCACCGCCTGGACAGCTTGGCGACATCCTCGCCGGTTGGGGCTGGGAAAATCGCAAATCCGCTTTTTTCAGATTACTTGTTTTTCATATCAAAGGTTGTTGACGATGGCCATCATGCTCACGGAAAGCGCGGCTCAGCAAGTTCGCAAGTTCAAGGAAGAAAACCAGTGTGGTGACGAAACCTTCCTCCGCATCGGCGTGGCTGGCGGTGGTTGCAGTGGTTTCAGCTACACCCTGCAATTCGACGAGAGCTACGACGCGACCAAGGATAGCAAGTACCACCAGCACGGGGTCGACGTGGTGGTCGACAAGAAGAGCGCCTTGTATTTGGACGGCACGACTGTCGATTGGTATCACAGCTTGGAAAAGCAGGGCTTTACTTTCGACAACCCCAATGCCGTCAAGAGTTGCGGTTGCGGTAGTTCGTTCCAGGCCTAGTTCCGACTCACCCGACGAAAGCCACGCTCACCGCAAGCGACCCCCTCGGTCCCCTACCCCAGCGGATGTCCTGGCGGATAGTCGGCCTACGTCGGATCGCCACGACCTGAGAACTGACTGGTCCTGGGGGTGTTTTATTCGGTTGGCACTGCTGAAATATTCGGTCTGATCACCATGGCCTGGACGCGCATTCGAGGCCTAGCTATTCCCCGACCCGCTCCACTCCGTCGAGCGGGTCTTGGTTTGGGTGGGGCAAGCGTTGTCGACATCAAGGTCGACATCAAGTTTGAAGGACGATTTTGCCCCCCAGCACCCCTTGCCCGCCGACGGTGCTGGCTTCCTGCAGGCGATGTGCTTCGGCGGCTTGGCTGAGCGGCATCAGGCGATCGATCTTCGGCGACAGTTTGTGCGACTGGTACCAATGGTTGATATCGGCGGCCGCACGTTGTTGTTCTTCGGCCGCGGCTTTGAACATGACAAAGCCGCGGAGCGAGCAGCCTTTGACGTAGAAGGGACCGACCGGGAAAGGGGGACGAGCAGTGCGACCGGCCATCAGGATCATCCGGCCGCGTTCGGCCAAACAGGCCACGGCCATATCGAAGTCAGGTTCTCGCAGAGTTTCCCAGAAAACGTCGACTCCGGTCGGGATCGTTGCCAGGATCGATTGTTGCGTATTCTCTCGTTGGTATTGGATGACATGGTCGGCTCCTAGTTGTCGGCAGGCTGCGGCTTTTTCCGGCGATCCGGCCGAGGTCACCACGGTAGCGCCGATAGCTTTGGCCATCTGAATGACCATCGCCCCCACCCCTCCGGTCCCACCCCGGACAAAGATCGTTTCCCCGGCTTGCAGGTTGGCTTCGCGAAAGAGCCCTAAATGCGCCGTGATCCCAACCAACGCCCCGGCGGCCGCCATTTCATTCGAGATCCCTTCAGGGGTCGGGTATAACCAAGCGGCATCCACGGCTGCCAGCGAGGAAAATGTCCCCTGCCTACCCAGCAGCCCTTGGTTGCTACCCCAGACCCGTTGCCCGACCTCCAGGTTCCGAACCTCGCGGCCGCGTTGGACGATCGTTCCTGCTAAATCGCAACCGAGCACGAACGGGGTAGGCAATGGCCAATAATTCGCACCCTGGCGAATATAGGTGTCGATCGGGTTGACTGAGACCGCGTGGACTTGCACCAGGACCTGGTGCGGCCCACAAGTCGGATCGGGGAGTTCTCCATAGCGGATGACATCCGGTGAGCCAGTTTGTTCGATATAGGCGGCCTGCATGGTGGGAGGATACTTCTTAAAGATGGGAAATCAAAGAGAAAAGGGAGTTGCATTGGTACGCTTGGATTCTAACAATGACGCAGTCTGTTCAACATTGCTTGCCCTTCTGATTTTTATTTTCGAGGAATTTTCATGCCCAGTATTTTTGACATCTTCGCTTCACAACTCGGCAATAACGAAGTCGGTGAAATCGCCAAAAAGATCGGCGCTGATCCCAGCAAGACCCGCGATGCCATCTCGATGACCTTGCCGGCTTTGGTCGAGGCTTTGGGGCGGAAGGCCGAGCAGCCGGGGGGGGCCGAGGATATCTTCGCTCGGGTCGGTTCCCGCGGCAGCGAGCGGCCAGGGTCGATGCTCGATGCCCTTAATGACATCATTTCCGGCGAGCCCGGAGGCCGAGCTGCGGCTCCTCCAGCCGGTCGTTCGTCAACCCCCGCCAGTGGCGCGACTGACCCCGGATTCAAAGAGATCCTGCCGCCGACGACGAACTCCCGCGGTAGTGCGGCCACCCCGAGTCGTCCGGCCGAGCCCGTCCCTTCGTCCAAGACAACTTCGCCGAAAGCGGCGTCGCCCGCCGGGCCTTCGATCAGCGATATTCTCGGCGAGCTGTTCGGAGGTGCCCAGAAGCCGGCAAGTCCTCGTTCGACTCCCAGCCAACCCGCTGGCTTGCCGGACATCTTCGCGGATTTGCTGGGGAGCAAACAAGGCCGGGTGAGCGATGCAGTCAGCAACACCAGCGGGTTGAGCAAGGATCAGGCAGGTTCACTGATCTCGATCCTCGGCCCGATCTTGGCCGGAGTGCTCGGTGGTCAGGCCAAGCAAGGCCAACTTTCCCCTACCGATTTGTCTGAGATGCTCAAGCGAGACCGCGCTCAATTGCACCAGTCGGCTGGGAGCAATGCGCTGACCGCCATGCTGGATCAGGATGGCGACGGTGATTTCGACATGAACGACATGCTCAAGCTGGGCATGGGCATGATGAAGAAATAACTTTCGGTCAGGCAGCGACTGCTGCTAGCTTCTCGGCACGGGCGCGATGGCGAAGAAAGTTTCGGAAATCGCGGCGCCGACCTGATTGAGCTGGATTTGAAAGGCATCGATGAATTCATGCAGCCCCTGCTGCATGATTTCATCGACCGATAGGAAGTCGAGTTCAGCCCGCATCCGTCCCAACCGTTGCTCGGCTTTGTTGGAGTAGGTGCCTTCTCGCCCGCCGGTGATCGACAGCAACGAGTGTTCGGCGCGTCGAATACAGAAATGGATGGCGCGAGGGAAGTCGCGATTGAGCACCAGGAACTCGACGATCTGCTTGCGATCGAGCCGACCATAGTGCTTGCGATACATTTCCAGGGCACTGGCGCTTTTCAACAGCATTCCCCATTGCATGATATCGACGGGAGTTCCGACATCGTGGATGTCGGGAAGCAGCAGGTAGTATTTGACGTCCAGGATCCGCGACGTCTTGTCGGCCCGTTCGACCATCGACCCCAACCGGCTGAAATGCCAGGCTTCTCCATGCGACATGGTGCCGGTGATGACTCCTTCCAGCGAATACCCGGCTTGCTTGATTCGCCCGAAAAAATCATAGGGGGAAGAGATGGCGGCCGCCTCGCGACGCGCGTCCCGCACCAGCAGGTAGAACTTGTTCAATTCCTCCCACATCTGTGAACTGATGATGTCGCGGCTGGTGCGGGCGTTTTCTCGGGCATTCCGCAAGCAGGTGATGATGGCGTTGGGGTTGTTTTCGTCGAAGGTGAGGAAGTTGATGACGTTTTCCTGGTTGGCCACCCCGTAAAGTTGCTTGAAAATCTCTTGATCGCCGGTGGTGTAGACCAACGCTTCCCAGGGGTTGGGGCCAGCCAAGCCTTGCTCCAAGCAGAGGTTGAGGGTGACGTCGATGAACCGCGCCACATTCTCGGCTCGCTCGGTGTAGCGACTCATCCAAAAGATCGATTCAGCGACTCGTGACAGCATAGTGAAGAGGATAGTTGGTTCTGGATTTCAGGGAAGGAGGGCCCGCAGCGGGGCGGCGACGACAGGGGGTAATCGGCGGCTGACGAGGTGAAACGGACTAGCTGGATTGCCGAAGCACCCAGGTGTCCTTGCTACCGCCCCCTTGCGAAGAATTGACAACCAAAGATCCCTTCACCAAGGCTACCCGCGTCAGCCCGCCAGGCAGGACGTAGATATCTTCACCGTACAAGATGTAGGGACGCAGGTCCACATGCCGCCCTTCCAGCCGATCGCCGCACAGGGTTGGGACTCGCGACAAAGAAAGCATCGGTTGCGCGACATAATTGCGAGGATTTTCGACGATCAGCCGGCGATACTTGTCTAGCTCGTCTTGCGAGGCCCTTGGTCCCAGCAAGATGCCGTAGCCGCCGGATTCATTGGCCGGCTTGATCACCAGTTCGGCCAGATGGGCCAGCACGTACTTCCGTTCCTCCTCATCGGCGCACAGGTAGGTCGGCACGTTCGGCAGCGAGATCTCTTCGTTGAGATAGTACTTGATCATCTTAGGAACGTAGGCGTAGACCGCCTTGTCGTCGGCCACCCCCGTCCCAGGCGCGTTGACCAGCGAAACCTTGCCGGCTCGATAGACATCCATCAACCCCGGGACTCCCAGGGTCGAATCCTTGCGCAGGCAGGTTGGGTCGAGGAAATCATCGTCGATGCGCCGATAGATAACATCTACCCTCTCCAGGCCACGCGTTGTCCGCATGTTGACGAAGCCGTTGTGGATGACCAGGTCTGAACCTTGCACCAGTTCGATCCCCATCTGTTGGGCCAAGAAGCAGTGCTCGAAATAAGCCGAATTGTAGCTGCCCGGGGTCAGCACGACGGCCGTGGGGTCCCGGCTGTGATCCGGAGCGACATACTGCAGCATCTTCAGCAATTGCTCGGGGTAGCTTTCCACCGGCAAGATCGACTGCCCGTCGAACAGTTGTGGGAAAGTCCGCTTCATCACCTCGCGGTTTTCGAGGACATAGGAGACGCCCGAGGGGCAGCGGAGGTTGTCTTCGAGCACGTAGATCTGGCCGTCGGCAGCTCGGACGAGGTCGGTACCAGTGATATGGCACCAGATCCCTCGCGACGGTTTCATCCCGCGGATTTGCTCGAGGAAACCTTTGCTGGATTGAGCCATGTAGGCTGGCAGGATCCCGTCGCGGATGATCTGCTGATCGTGATACATATCGTCGATGAACATGTTGAGGGCTTTGATCCGCTGCTTCAATCCCTGCTCGATCAACCGCCATTCCTCTTCGTCGATGATCCGCGGGATCAGGTCGAAGGGCCAGATCTTCTCCGTCCCAGCTTCGTGGCCATAGACGTTGAAGGTGATCCCCATGTTGAGCAGTTCGAGGTCGGCCGCCTTCTGCCGCCGCTGCAGCTCCGAGGTATCCAGCCTGGCCAGCCGCTGAGCCAGCCGC
Source organism: Pirellulaceae bacterium (assembly GCA_044371435.1). GTDB lineage: Bacteria > Planctomycetota > Planctomycetia > Pirellulales > Pirellulaceae > JAIYDQ01. The sequence continues at coordinate 5,532 of JBILTQ010000116.1, forward strand.
TGGGCCGCCGGACGCGGCGTCCCGTCCTGGGAGAACATCTCGTCGTAAAAGCCGACGGTGTCGTAGTCGGTCCGGCTGAGGAGGGGGTTCCGCGTCGATCCTGCTTCATTTGCCGCCTGAGCCTGCAACTGCAATTCCATCCCATCAACCTCTGTGCCTGTACAAGGACGCAAAATCGCCCGACGGGGGACGCGGCTGCTAAAAAAACAGGCAGCCATCACCCCCATTCCCTCGGATCTTGGAAGGTTTGCCCGTGAGCAAATCCCGGGCCGAGCGATTTTGCAGAAAGCTCGTTGACCGGGGCGGACCGCCGGAATTATACTGGGGACGGATGGTCGACTGCTCAGGCGGTCGCACGTCGGCGCTGCTCGCCCCAAGCCCCGAAGTCTTCTCAACATGCTTAACGATTCCCACCGAAGACTCGTTGTCCAGCGGCAAGCGACGGGGCGGACTATGCGTCGGCTGTGGTGCTGTCAGTGGGTGTCGGTTCTCTGGGCGTTGGCTTGGATGTCGGGCTGGTCGCTGGAAAGCGTCGAAGCTCAACCGGTGGATAGCGGTTTGTCAGTCCCCTCCAGTGGCGAAAGTCCGTTGGCGGTTCCTGCCGCTGGTTCGTTGACTTCCCTTCCGGCCCGCGATTTGGCTCCGGGGGTCTTGATCACCATCCCGCCAGGGCAGCACGCGGAGGATACGGCCATCGGTCCGATGGACCTGGAGTTTGTCGCTAAACACCCCGAATTGGCGTGGCAGGCTCCCGATTTCGAGAAGAACGCACCGAATTTCGCATCCTCCAGCGAGACCTTGCTGGAGATGGGGCGGCAAGTTACTTTCCGCCATCCGGTTTGGGCTTTGGAGTTTTCCTTCAAGCCGATGCGGACCATCGAGGCCGACATCCCCAACAAGAATGGGAGGATGGATCGGAAGTTGGTGTGGTACCTCCTGTACCGACTCCGGTATGTGGGTGGAGACCTGCTCCCCGATGTTCGCGAAGAGGAAGCTGGTACTGGGGTTGCGAACACCCCAAAGCAGGTGGTTTTCAAATCGGTCCGTTTCCTCCCTCGCTTCACCTTCATCAACACGCAGACCAAGGTCGAAAAGCCGTCGCAGATCCTGGCTACGGTCCTGCCGAAGATCGCTCAACGGGAACGGGTCGGCCAGCCGATTTACGACGAGGTTCGTATTTCCCGGGAGGAGATCCGGCCGAGTGTAGGCGAGCAGGATTTTCCAGTTTGGGGGGTGGCTACCTGGACCGATATCGCTCCGGAAACCGATTTCTTCATCGTGCAGGTCCGCGGCCTATCCAACGCCTACAAGGTGCAACTCGATGCGCAGGGAAAATCGAGCTACCTCCGCAAAACCCTGCAACTGCAGTTCTGGCGTCCGGGAGATAGCATCGCCCAGGCGGAAGATCAGATTCGACTGGGGGTGCCAGCCTTTGTCGATCAAGCAGCGCAAAAGTACAGCCTGCAGCAATTTGGCTTGGAAAAACGCCTTGCCTACCTTTGGCTGTACCGATAAGCTACCAAGCTTTCCCCAGTCCCTCATCGTTTCGGTAGAAGGTTCGTTCGATGGCACATAAGAAAGGTCAAGGCTCGACGCGTAACGGCCGTGACAGCAATGCTCAGCGCCGTGGCGTGAAACGCTTTGGTGGTGAACAGGTGTTCCCTGGCAATATCTTGATCCGCCAGGTAGGGACGAAATGGCATCCGGGTCGCAACGTCGGGATGGGCAACGACTACACGATTTTTGCGTTGGTCGAAGGGGAAGTTTATTTCGACCAGGAAGGTCGCCGGGTGAACGTCAAGCCCGCCGTTTCGGCTTAGTTCCATCCGCTTGACATCCTTTACCAGTTAGACGGCCATGTTTGTCGATCGTGTTGAAATCGAGCTCATGGCCGGTCGCGGCGGCGATGGTTGCATGGCCTTTCGCCGTGAGAAGCATGTTCCGCGGGGTGGTCCGTGCGGTGGCGATGGTGGGGCTGGTGGTAGCATCATCGTTCGGGCTGAGCCAGGGGTTAACTCGCTGGTGGAATTCGCTCATCAGAAGCAGTGGCGAGCCGAGCCTGGGGGGCCGGGTTTGGGCAAGGATTGCCACGGTCGCAATGGCCGCGACCTGATCTTGCGGGTCCCTCCCGGAACGGTTCTGATCGATAAGCAGTCGGGGATCGTGATTCGCGATTTAGAAGCGGCGGGGACCGAGGTGGTGGCGGCCCGCGGCGGCAAGGGTGGTTGGGGAAACACCCATTTCAAATCGGCCCAGAACCAAGCTCCGCGCGAGACGACTTCCGGCGGTGACGGGGAGCGGCGGCGGGTGATCTTGGAGTTAAAGTCGATCGCCGATGTCGGCCTGGTGGGTAAGCCCAACGCCGGCAAGAGCACTTTGCTGAGCCGGCTCTCGCGCGCTCGGCCGGAAATCGCCGACTATCCATTTACCACCAAGTTTCCCAATTTGGGGTTGGTCTCGGTCGATATGGACCGGTCTTTCGTCATGGCCGATATCCCGGGCTTGATCGAGGGCGCTTCCCAAGGGGTGGGGTTAGGCCACGACTTCCTGCGCCACATCATGCGGGCTGGGATCATCGTTCACCTGGTCGAGCCCATGCCGATGGATGGTAGCGAGCCTTTGGAGAATTATCGTGCGATCCGCAAGGAGCTGATCGCCTACAGCCAGGAATTGGCGGAGCGTCCCGAGATCGTGGCGGTCACCAAGGCGGAACTTCCCGATGCCGCCGCGGTCCACCGTAGCCTCCAAACCGAGCTCGGCGATCGCGAAGTGCTGTTGATCAGTGCTGTTACTGGTCAGGGGCTGAACGTGCTGACACGACGGATTGCCGACATCCTCCAGCAACAACCGAAGGTCTCGGCGTGAACCATGAGTCGTCTATCGTTTGCAGGCGTCATCGATGTCGGCAACAGCGGCCTCAAGTTGGCCTTGGCCGATACCCGTACCGGCCAACTGATCGCCGGTACGCTCCGATCATGCCCCTGGCGTTCATCTTCGAACCAGCTGAAGCCACCGCCGCCTGAATGGCAGGCAGCCCAGCGCGAGGCGATTGCCTGGGATGATCCGCAGTCCTTGGCGGCGGCGATTCGCGACATGCTCCGGCTGCATCCCGCGTCGTTGGCGGAGCCTCCGGTCGATTGGTATCTCAGTTGCGTTCAACCCCAAGCCGTGGCCAGTTTGCAGCAGGCGGTCGCGGCCGCCACATCGCACGGCCGGCTGACCATCCTCCAGCAGCCGGATATCGAGTTGCGTTGCGACGTCGATTTTCCGCAACAGGTCGGTATCGATCGTTTGCTGGCGGCGTGGGCGGCTTGGGAGTTGAGCCAGCATCAGGGACCGCTGATAGTCATTCAAGCCGGGACGGCGATCACCGTGGATTGGGTCAATGAAAACGGCCACTTCCAAGGCGGGGCAATCATGCCTGGAATGGCGATGATGTTGAAGTTCTTGTCTCAAGCCACCGCGCGGCTGCCGTGGCTGGCGCCGACCAGCGACTTGGAGGGGGTGGTCCTACCGGGAAGGAATACCGAGCAGGCGATGATGGCGGGGGTCGTGGCCTGCTGCCTGGGCGGGGTCGCTTGGCTGCGGCAACGTTATCGACAGCAGTATGCCGGTGATCACCGGCGCATCCAGATTTATCTTTCGGGGGGGGATGGCGTGGCTTTAGCGCACGCGATGGAGGGAGAGTACCATCTCGTCGATCAACTCGTCCTCCGGGGCTTAGCCATGTTCGCCGGTCGTGCGCGGAAGGGATAGTTGCCATGCCTTCAAGGATGATTCGGCTAGCGTTGGTTGCTGTTTCGCTTGTCGCGATGGTTACAGGACTGGAGGACAAGGGCTTGCAGGGCCAGGAGTCGGCGGCGAGTGGGCCTGGCGACAAACCGGCTTCGACCAGCGAGCCGCCCGCCCTCGAGCAGATACAGAATCGACTGGCGCAGCTGCAGGCGGATACGAGCTTGACAGCCGCGAACAAGCAAAATCTAGTCACCCTCTATGAAGCGATCATCACCGAGCTCAAGGCGCGGGCCGATCATGACAAGCAAACGAAGGAGCTTTACGCCAAAGCGGCGGCGGCCCCTACGGCCACGCTCGAGCTGAAGAATCGCCAGGAAAACCCGCCAGCCCGCGACCTGGTATCGGCCAATGCCCTGCGGTCCTACCAGCTTCCGGCCTTGCAAAGCTTGCTGCAGGCTCAGCAATCCTTGTTGCAAACGGCCGCCGATGGCCGAGCCAAGACCGAAGCGGAAATCAAGGCCCGCGAGGCGAGCAAGAAGGAACTGCCACGCTTGATTGCCGAGGACCGCGCGGCCCTCAAGAAACTGCAGGAAAAGCTTGTCGCTGTCCCTGGGGCGGAGCCCGTGGATCAGGTCCTGCGCGAGGCCGAGTCGCAGTTGCTCAAAGCCCAGTTGGCGGCCATGGCCGAGAAAATCAAGAAGAACGAACAGGCTTTGCGCACCATCGAGGCTGAGGCCGAGTTGTTGCCGTTGCGGAAAGCCATGTTTATCGCCGATGAACGTTACTACGGCGGAAGGGTCAAAGAGATTAATGATGAGCTCTACAAACGTCGGGAAACGATCATTCAAGGCGAGCAGGATAAGGCGGCAGCTTTGGCCAGCGAAGCTCCTGTCGAATTGAAATGGCTTGCCAATCGCCTGGTGGCTCGCGCCCAGGACTGGCTGGAACTGGCCAAGCATAACTCCGCCTTGCAATTCGAGATCGAGCAAGCTGAAGCAAGGCGCAATTTCTGGGAGGAACGCGATCGGATCATGACCGATCGCAGCCGTTCGCATCGGTCCCAGCTTTTCGGCAGTATTCATAGCCTCAACGGTTTGATCCTTCGCCGCCATCGCAGTGAACTGCCCGACGAAGGTAAATTGAAGAAGCAGTTATCTGAAATGTTGCAGCAGATGCAGCAGACGGAAACGCTGATTATCGAGCTTGAGGATTGGAAGAACGAGAATGCGGATACCGCGATCACCGACCTCAAAGCTACGAGCAATCTCGAAGGGGGCTTGTTGGCTGCCCCATCGATTCCGGTGGGGCTATCGCCGCAGGCCGATCGCTTGCTGTTGGCTGAACGCGAGCTGGTCTCGAACTTCACCATGGACGCCAAGAATTATTCGGACAACCTCTATCGCCTGGCAGAGGTCAAGCAAGCGACCTTGGATGTGGTGCGCAAATACCGTACCTTCATCGATCAGCATATCCTGTGGGTCCCTTCGGCCAAACCGGTAGCGGAGAGCGACCTGCGCAACGTCTGGCCGGCGGTGCAGTATGTTTTCGATGCCCGCAAGTGGTGGGAGGCTGGCCGTCAACTCTTGACGGACTTGCGGGATCGCGTCTGGCAACCGCTGCTGTTCTTGGGGTTATGGTCGAGCTTGTTGTTCTACACCAGTCGAATGCGACGCGGCATGTTTGCCTTGGGGGAGTTGGCGGGGCGGCCAACGATGGTGGCCTTTTGGCCGACCGCGCAAGCCATTCTCTACTGCCTGCTGCTCGCGGCCCCGGTTTCACTGCTGATGGCTTGGCTGGGGTACCGTTTGCAGCAAGCCGCCAGCCCCCAAACGTTCACCCATGCCCTGGGTTTGGGGGCCTTGGTGGCGGCGCGCTATTTCTATCCGCTGGAACTGATTCGCCAGATCTGCCGCAGTGGAGGCCTGGCGGAAAAGCATTTCGAATGGCCGACGACCGCTACCAGCCTGCTGCGAAAGCACCTCCGTTGGCTGATCGATCTGGGGGTTCCGGCCGTGTTTCTCGGCGGCCTATTGTTTAACCTTGGCGAAAATCGTTACGAACATGCCTTGGGGCGTGTGGCCTTCATCGCCTTGATGATTCTCTGCGGTCTGTTTTTCGGGATCGTTTTTCGTCCGCGGTCAGGGGTGCTCGGCGAATACCTGGAATGCCATCGCGGTGGGTGGCTAGAGCGACTGCGTTATCTGTGGTACGCCGTGCTGGTGATCGGCCCGCTGTCATTGGCGATCATGAGCCTCACTGGTTTTCATTACACAGCGATTCGGCTTTCGATGCTCAGTCATACCACCTTGATCACCCTTACAGGCCTGTTCCTCTGCCATCAGATCATCCACCGTTGGTTGTGGCAAAGCCGCCGGCGGCTCATTACCGAACAAGCTAGGCAAAGGTTGGAGGGGGTACAGACACGCGAACTCGATCCGTTGCTTCCATCATCAGCGGCCGGTGGTGGGGCTCGCGTCGATCGCAAAGCCCCCGAATATCCGCTAGGGGCTCAAGTCGTCGACCTGGCTGAGATGAATGCGCAATCGTTGAGCTTGGCCTTCAGCATTCTGGTGGTGGTAGCCATCCTTTCGGTAGGCTACATCTGGTCGGGGGTCTTACCAGCGGTCAACGCGCTCAATGCGATCCAACTTTGGACGGTGCAGGGGAATTCTCCGACCGAACAGACTCCGATCACGCTGGCCGACCTGCTCGTAGCCATCCCCATCCTGGTCATTACCTATGTCGCCTCCAAAAATCTTCCCGGCTTGTTGGAATTTGCCCTGCTTCAACGCTTGCCTCTGGAAAACGCCTCGCGTTATGCGATCGCCTCGATTTCTCGTTACCTGATCATGCTGGTTGGGGTCTTCCTCACCTTGAACACCATCGGGGTGCGTTGGGTCAGCATCCAATGGCTAGTGGCTGCTTTGGGGGTCGGGCTCGGTTTCGGACTCCAAGAAATTTTTGCGAATTTCGTGTCCGGTCTTATTTTGTTGTTTGAACAACCAATTCGGGTTGGCGACGTCATCACCCTCGGGGATATGACTGGAGCGGTCAGCCGTATTCGGATGCGAGCCACGACCATCACCAATTGGGATCGCCAGGAGCTTATCATTCCTAACAAGGATTTGGTGACCGGCCGACTGCTGAATTGGACCTTGTCGGATTCGACCAATCGGTCCACCATCACCATCGGCGTCCCCCAGGGGACAGATACCGATTTGGCTTGTCGATTGATCCGGGAAATTTGTCAGCACCATCCCAACGTCATGAGCGATCCGCCTGCTACCGCGCATGTCGACAGCTTTCAGGAGGGGATGGTGACTATCGTCGTCCGCTTGTTCCAGGAGAAACTCGATTATCGCCTCGATACCCGCCACGAAATATTCACCGAGATCGCTCGGCGATTTGGTGAAGCTGGGATCGAACTGGCCCTGCCGCAACGCGAGTTGCATCTTCGCAGCCTCCCGACCGCGATGGTGGAATTCCTCACAAAAAAAGGGAAGCCATAGCCACCCTCTGGAGCCAACGGCCGGATAGCTGTCTCGCCACCGGCAGGTTTTTTCTGCCTCCGGCTGGCCCTGACGGCTTCCTCGCCTTTTCGTTCAGTCAACCGCGGTTAAAAACCGAATTATCATGGAGAGGCGTTACCGGAAGGGAGGCTGGCGGTTCGCCGTCCCTTCGCTCCGGGCCTGGTTCCCTTCGACATCCGCTTCCGTCCAAGAGCTTTATCGATGAAAACGATCGCTTTGCCCGACCAGGATTCGCTCGAGTTGGCCGCTGGTGAAAACCGAGCGGCTACGGAAGAGCGGCGATTCCTGGAAGGACCCAGCAGCCGCTTTATGGAACTTGTCCGCGCCCTGCGGATCTTCCGAGAAACGATTCGCGGCTTTCGCCATCTCCACTTCATCGGTCCCTGCGTCACAATCTTTGGCTCCGCCAGGTTTCCCGAGACGCATCCCTACTATATCCAAGCTCGCCAAATCGGCGCTGAATTGGCCAAAGCCGGTTTTACGATCATGACCGGTGGTGGTCCCGGGATCATGGAAGCGGCTAACCGCGGTGCCAAGGATGTTCAGGGTCGTAGCGTGGGTTGCAATATCGTGTTGCCCAAAGAGCAGCAGCCGAATCCCTATCTGGATTTGTTCGTCGAATTCAACTACTTTTTCGTGCGCAAACTGATGCTGGCCAAGTACTCCTATGCCTTCGTGGCGATGCCGGGAGGCTTCGGCACCATGGATGAACTCTTTGAGATTTCCACGCTGGTACAAACGGGCAAGGTCGAAGAATTTCCGATCGTGTTGGCCGGAGTCGAGTATTGGCAGCCGATGCTCGATTTCCTTCGCGATAAAATGCTGGCCGAACATGCGATCGATCCGCTCGATCTGGAGCGCTTCATCATCAGCGATTCGCCGACCGACATCGCCCATCGGCTCAGCGAGATCGCCCGGCATAAATTCGGACTCAAGCACGGAGTGATGCGGCCGAGGTGGTGGCTGCTGGAATGGGACCCTTTCGCCAAGCGGGGACGCAACGGTCGTTGAGCCGCCCGCCGGCTTGCCACCCGTGGCGACGATCATCCTCGAAACCCAGCGACCCTGGTTGGTCCCGTGGGCAATTGTCGATGGATGGCTTCAGGGCTGGGTCAGTTTCGCCATGAGAAAACTGGCGATGGTGGGATAGTCGG
>JBILTQ010000604.1:0-4211 GCA_044371435.1 Pirellulaceae bacterium
GGGAGTACTGGATCCGGTGATGCTGATGCCGATGTTTCCACCGGCGGTCACCGCCGCGTTGGTCGAGGTGATGAGGTCCGTGGTATCGGTGCCCACCAGGTCGAACGATAAGTTCGCGCCGCCGGCAAGCGTCAGGCTGTTCGCTGCATAGGTCGCCACCGCGGCGTTATTGACCATGCTGAACGTACCACCGGCGTTGATCGTGAGATTGCCGAGAGCAGGCAGATTGGCCGCGGCGGAGGCCAGCAGGGTGCCGCCGTTGATGATCGTCCCACCGGTGTAGGTGTTCGCGCCGGAAAGGGTCAGCGTGCCGGCCGCCCCCTTCGTGAGGGCCAGCAACCGCGTCGAACCATTCTGGAGCACGCCGGCGAACGTATTGGCCGCGGCATTGTGGACCGTCAGGGTGTCGGTGCCAGCCACAGCCGAGGCGCTCTCAAGGATGGGGGTGCCGGGCGTGGCATGTGTGTTCAGGCCGACCACCGTCATGCTGTTGCCGTCCAGTCGCACCTTGCCCGTGCTGCCAGAGCCGAAGAGGAGCGTGGCGTAGTCTGCCGAACCGAATGCCGTGGCACTGCCGGCCTGAAGGGTGCCACCATTGATGGTCATGACTCCCGTAGTCGTATTGGGGCCGCTGAGCACCAGAGTGCCGCCGTTGACGGCCGTGGTCCCGGTATAACTTTTGAGGCCGCTGAGCACCTGCGTGCCGGTCCCCGTCTTGATCAGCGAAAGGACAGCGGAGCCGTTGGCCAGGACGCCGCTGAAGTTACCGGAACCATCGTTCTGGCCCACCGTGAGCGTGTTGTTGGTCGTGTCGGCGTAAACCCTGCCGTTTCCACTCAGACTCTTGATGGTGGCACCCGCCGTGTTGGCGTCGTTGAGGCCCCGACCGACATTCATCGTCGCGTTGGTCACGGTCACATCGGTGTTGGCGAGGTTGAGGGCGCCAGCGGTGCTGAATTGCAGGTTGGCACGGCCATTGAGCGACGTGGTCCCGACTCCGCTGACGACCAGAGAACCGGTGGACGTTACCGTGTTCCCGCGGATCACAATACCGTTGTTCACGGTGGAAGGTTGGAACGTCAAGGTCTTGCCGCTGGAGATGTTGAAACCTAGCTGGAGGAAGTACTGGCTGGCGTTGTTCCCAGTGGCGTTGTAGCCATTGGTCTGGAGGATCGAGTCGTTGGTCACGTTCAGCACAGTATTGTTGACGATAAAGCCAAAGTTATCATCCGCGACCAAAGTGCCGCCGTTAAGGGTAATGGTTGGATTTGCGGACCAACTCGTGGCTGACACATTACCGTAGGCGTTGCCGTTCAGGGCCAGCGTTGCGCCTGCATTCACGCTGATGGCGGAAGTATAACCCGCAGCACTGGTGCCGGTCAGGCGCAACGTGCCTTGACTGATCGTGGTAGCGCCAGTGTAGGCGACACCGGTACCTCTGAGCGTCAGCGTGCCGCTACCGGTCTTGGTCAGCGCGCCAGCGCCGGTGACGGTACTCAAGGTCTGGTTCGCGCTGCTGCCGTATTGGAACGTGCCGCTGGTGATGGTGACGGCCACGGAGTTGCCGCTGTTCAACCGGCCGGTTCCGCCGATGGCCAGCGTGCCGCCGTTGATGGTGGTGGTGCCGGTGTAGGTGTTGTCACCGGAGAGCGTCAGCGTGCCGGGTCCGGCCTTGGTCAAGGCTGTTGCAGTCGCGTTGTTGGCGATTACGGAGCTGATGGTCAGGCCGCCGCTGGTATTGTTTTGGATCACGACCAGTTCTTTGTCGGTGGTCGAGCCCGCCAATGTATCGCCGGTAATGGTGGAATCATTACCGCCGACGGTGCTGGTCACCAGAATACCACCCGCGCCAATAATGTTAGTACCTGCGGCGAGCGTGACCGTATTGGCGGCGTTGGTGTTGAAGCGCAAGGTGTTGGGCGTGATTACGCCCAACAAAAGGCCCTCGCTGCTGTTGACGTCGATGTTGGCATTAGCGTAATTCGCGGCCGTGGTGCCGGCGCCGCTGGTGGTGGTGTAGGTATTAAGACTGGAGTAACCGACGATGTTCCCGGTGCCGTTCAGGGTGGCCCAATCGTTTCCGCCGACCGTGGCGAACGCAGTGCCGCCTGCGGCGTGGGTCAGGACGTTGTTATTGAGGAAGGTCGTCGAGGTCGTCGTGACGCCGTTGGTGCCGTCTTGCGTTCCGGTCGGTAGAGTGAAATCCACGGAGCCGCCGCCGGAAGCGCGGATAAGGGCCCCGAGGGTCAGGACGAGGGGATTGGCCGTGGCGTTTGCATTGAGCACGATCGCGGATGAGCCGGCGAGCGCGGTCAGGCCGTTGAATCGCTGGCTGTTGGTGGTGCTGGCTTTGCCGGTGAGGCTCAGTGTGCCGCCGCCAAGTGTGAGAGCGGAACTGTTGAGCGCGGTGTTGATGATGTTGGAAGCCGGCGCGGTGGCGGCGGAGAAGTCGAGGCCCAGTGTGCCGCCGTTGACAAACGTCCCGCCGGTGTAGGTGTTCGCGCCGGAGAGTCCCCAGGTGCCAAGCCCGCTTTTCGTGATGCCGAGGGTGGTCGCGCTACCATTGCCGATGATGCCGCTGATGAGGTTGGCGTTGGTGTTGCTGCCGCTGAGCGTCAGGACCGTGGCCCCGGCCACGGCACCGGTGATGCCGCCGCCGATGTTCAAGGTGCCCGCGCCCGCGCCCGCGCCGTTGGCGCTGTTGTTGGCGAAGGTGTAGGTGCCATTGGCGCCCTGAATGATGAGCGGGGCATTGATGGTTTCCACGGCGTTCGTGGCCGTGAGCGTATTGAGGATCTGGATGGTGCCGCCGCTGGACAGGCGCAGGGAATTGCCGGCCGTGTTGCCGATGAAGTAGTTGTCGGCGAGGAGATTGAAGCTGAGGCCGCCGATGTTCTGGGTGGCGGAGTCAATGACGATGGGCGTGCCCACGAGGCCCCAGGTATTGGCGATGACGGCGTTGAACGTGGCGACGTCGGCGTTGGTCGTGCTGGCGGTGCTGCCCGGCGCGGCAGGGTCGCCGACCCAGTTTTCGATGGTGGACCAGTTGCCATTCACCACGGAGCCGCCGTCCCAGACCTGGCTGGCGGCCTGTGCGGACTGCACGGCGAGGAGGGCGGCGATGGAGCCTGCGAGGATGCGGGAGGTCTTGGTGGTTTTCATGGGATTCGAGTTGGTGTTGAAGGATGGAGTTTTCATGGGCGGAGTTTTGCTGGGTTGCGGATGGATGATGTTGATGAGTTGAGTCGGGAAATTTTCAAGCGCAGGCCCGGTACGCGATGCAGCGCACGAGCGGAATGTGGAGGGAGGGAGTTTTCATGGCGGTGGCGGGGAGAAGTGGTTTGCCAGCGGCGACAATGAGGCGGGGGGAGGGGGGAGGGATTGCAAGCAAAATTTTACCAGAAATTTTCTTCTCAGGTTTTCCGCCGCCCAATCTGCAAGCAATTCCCCCGCTCCGGGCGCGCCCAGCCTGCCTCCGCTCCGCTGCCAATGAACCTGCGCATGCAAGTTGTTTGCTCGAAAGTGCATTTTCCCTCCGTGCTTTTGCCATCCTGCCAGCCGGAGGCAGGCAAAATCATGGAGGGCAAAATCATTCGGCCAGAAACGTGCCGCGTCCCGGAGGTTCATCGCGCACCAGGTGTCACGCGCGCGCGTTTGGGTCGGCACGATTACACGCGACGGGGAGTTCCTTTGGCAGCCTATCGAAAAACTCTTCGTGGCGGATGGTGTCGCCAGTGTTTCAACCGAAGGATGAGCGGACTTTCACCCGCACCGCAGCCCTGCGGGCTTCCCATTCAGCGCCCGCGCGCGTATGCCTTTCGGCATGGAAACTTCCCATCCCCTTTACGTCCTCATCCTTGCGGGTGGCAGCGGCGAGCGCTTTTGGCCGCTGAGCCGCAAGTCCCGCCCGAAGCAATTGCTCGCGCTTTTCTCCAAAGAGACGCTGCTCGAAGCCACCATCCGCCGGCTCGACGGACTGGTGCCGCCGGAGCAAATCCTCATCCTCACGAACGCCGATCAGGAGGCCGGCGTGCGCGCGCTGTGCCCGCAGTTGCCGCGCGAAAACATCGTCGCCGAACCAGCCAAACGCGACACCGCGGCGGCGATCGCGCTCGGCGTGGGCTGGATCGCGCGGCGTGCGCCGCAGGCCACGATGATCGTCCTGCCGGCTGACCACCTGATCAAGGACAGCGCGGCGTTTCAACGCACGC
>JBILTQ010000451.1:0-4193 GCA_044371435.1 Pirellulaceae bacterium
GCTGGTCCCCGAAGATCGTTGTCACCTCAACGGACTGGCGATGCGCGAGGGACAACCGGCTTTTGTCACCATCGTGGGTCGCTCCGATGTAGCCGATGGTTGGCGCGACCATCGTGTCCAGGGAGGGTGTGTATTGGAGGTACCCTCCGGGGAAGTGGTGGCTTCCGGACTTTCCATGCCCCATTCGCCGCGTTGGTATCGCGACCGCCTGTGGTTATTGAATTCAGGCACCGGTGAATTGGGTTATATCGATCCCGCCCGCGGGAGTTTCGAATCGATTGTATTCTGTCCAGGCTATCTGCGCGGGCTGAGTTTCTGCGGTGACTATGCCATCGTCACCTTGTCCAAGCCACGGTCGGTGAGCTTTCAGGGCCTTCCTTTGCAGGAGCGATTGGTGGCCAAAGGCGCGGAGGCGCAGTGCGGCTTGCAAATTATTGATTTAGAACGGGGCATCGTCCAGGAATGGCTTCGGCTAGAGGGGAACCTGGTAACCGAATTGTATGATTCGGTGGTCCTCCCCGGCGTGCGTCAACCGATGGCGGTCGGTTTCAAGAACGATGAGATCGAACGGATGATTGTCATGGAAGAATGAGTGTATTTTTTCCTTGTGGTTTTCTTGTGAACCGCATGGCCTATTTTCCTTTTCTTAGCAACAAGAGAGTTCGCGACCATGACCTTCAAGAACTGGATTTCGGCTTTGCCGCATTCGCCCCAGGCCCGCCTGCGCCAGCAGCATGGTAAAGTTCGAGCGAGGCAGCAGCGCCGCCATGGAGTCCGCCGCATCCTGCTTGAATCGTTGGAAGCTCGCCAGCTGATGGCATTCGATTTCGGGGATGCGCCCGATACGGGTTCCGGCGCCAGTTTCGCGAACTACGAAACCCTCTTGGGGAATGATGGCCCCCGGCATGTGATCGATACCACGCAGACCACACTCTTCCTCGGAGGATTGGTGGATGCCGAGGCGGACGCGGTTCCGACCAGCGCCGCCAACGAAGACGACAAGTTCGTTGCCCCGGCTAAGGATGATGAAGATGGGATCATCGATCCGGCTCGTGACCTGCAGTTCGTGGTCGGATCGTCGCCGACCGTCCAAGTCAAAGCGACCAACAATACCGGTAGTCCAGCCACCCTCTACGGGTGGATCGACATCGACCGCAATGGGATCTTCGACAACGCTACCGAGCGGGCGTCGGTCGTTGTTCCTGTAGCGACCACCAACGGCACGTTTGGCTTGAACTTTCCGGCCATTCCCGGCACCACCACCGTCGGCAACACCTATGTTCGGCTGCGTTTGAGTAGCGACACGGCCGCAGCCGACCCCACCGGCTCCGCCAGCGGCGGTGAAGTCGAGGATTACTTGGGACGATTGACCTCGGTCAGCGATGGAACTGTCAACAGCACCAAGACAGTGGAAGTCGCTCATCTCCAAAACGGCGGGCCAACTTTGGGCAACAATGCCAATTTCGGCAACAGCCTCACGCAGCTAGGCGATGTTGATGGTGACGGCGTGGCGGATCTGGCGGTGACCCGTGCCCAAAATCCCCAGGTCTTCGTCCACTTCATGAATGCCAATGGAACGATCAAGAGCAGCACTACCCTCGGTTTCGGCATCAACGGTGTCCCACCGGCAAACTATGAAGGGGGATTTGGACGGACCGTAGCCGCCATCGGCGACTTGGACGGGGATGGTATTTCCGAGTTGGCGATTGCGGCCTTGCGGACCGATATTTCCGCCGGGTCAGTTTACATCATGTTCCTCAACAACACCGGCGGAGTAAAGAATTCAATCCGGCTCTCCACCAATCAGAATGGCGTGCCGGTCATTTCCAACAGCAATAGTTTCGGTTCGGCCATTGCGGCGCTGGGCGATTTTGATGGCGATGGGGTTCCCGACATTGCCGTCGGGGCCGAATCGGAAAGTACCCCAAGTTTCAACGAGGGGGCTGTCTACATGTTCCTCCTCAACTCGAATGGATCGGTGAAGAACAGCGTCCGGTTAGCGAGTGGCCAAAACGGGATGCCGACGCTGCCGAATACCGCGAACTTTGGGAAATCGATCGCCGCCGTCGGCGATATCGATGGCGATGGTGTCACCGACATGGTGGTCGGGGCTCAGTACGACGGCAACACCGGTGCTCTCTATACGTTATTGCTCAACGCCAACCGTACGGTGAAGAGCAGCGTTCGCATCGGCAGCAACAGCAATGGCGGGCCTACCCTCAATTCGGGTGACCGCTTTGCCCGCTCGGTCGCCGCCATCGGTGATCTGGATGGCGACGGCTCAGCAGAAATTGTCGTCGGAGCACCGGACGACGATACCGGCGGGACGAATCGAGGGGCGGCGTATGTGCTCTATTTGAACAATACCGGTAGCGTCAAGCGGCAGGTGAAGCTTGCCCATGGGCTCAATGGCGGCCCCAACTTGAATGACTCCGACAATTTCGGCAGTGCCGTCGCTCCTCTAGGCGATTTCGATCAGGATGGGCGACTCGACTTTATCGTCTCCTCCACCGGCGACGACACGGGTGGTTTGAATCGCGGCTCTTTTTATCAACTGTACCTTAACGGGGATGCGACGCCGCCAGCCTTTAACGCCATCCAGCGGCAATCACCGCTCAACGCTAGCACCAACGCGGACACCCTGACCTTCCGTTTGACTTTCAATGAAGACGTCGTCGGTCTCGACGCGACGGATTTCGTCTTGCAGGGTTCATCGACCGCCACCATCACTTCGATTGTGCCTACCGGTAATAACTCGGCGTACGATGTAGTCGTCTCCGGCGGCAATCTCGCCAGCTACAACGGTGTGGTCGGGTTGACTCTGGCGGCCGGGCAGAACATTACTGACCGCGCGGGCAATCCACTACCCGCGACCGCCCCACCCGTCGAAGAGACCTACACTCTCGACAACACAGCCCCGCAGACCCTCTCCTTTGTTCGCTGGCAACCCTCGTCGAACCCGACCAGTGCCGATGCCTTGCAGTTTCGTATCAGTTTCTCTGAACCAGTGCAGAATGTCGACGTCACCGACTTCATCGCGACCGGGACGACCGCCTTACCAGTCCTTTCGACTATCAACACTCAAACCTACCTCCTTACCTTGACCGGAGGGGACTTGCCGTCGCTGGTCGGCACGGTTGGGCTGGATCTAGCCCCGACTCAGAACATCAGCGACCTGGTCGGGAACCCGTTGGCCACGGCTGAACCAGCGATCGATGAGACCTTCGATGTCGTGCCCCCGTCCAACATCGACTTAGGTGATGCTCCTGACGCTAGTGTTGGGACTGGGCAAGGCAATTATCAGACCTCGGTAGCCGAAAATGGAGCGCGGCATACGATCGTCGCCGGCTTGTTCCTTGGGTCGCAGGTCGATGGCGAGCCCGATTCGCAGGGCGATAGCCAGGCTTTGGCTGACGATCGCTACCTGCTGCCAACCGATTTCGATGATGAAGACGGACTGATCGAACCTGGGCAGGACTTGCGGTTGACGACGGGCACTGCCCCACAAGTACGCGTCCGCGCCACGAATCTAACGGCCAATCCCGCCACCCTCTATGCCTGGATCGATTACGACAGCGATGGACTCTTTGAAAATGGATCGGAACGCGTTTCGCTTGCCGTTCCCGCCGGTACGAACAACGGCCTGTTCACCCTGACCTTCCCGACCATCCCCATCGCGACGATTGCCGGCACCACCTATGCGCGGTTCCGTTTGAGCAGCGACGTGAATGCCGCCGAGGCGACCGGTTTGGCGGCTGACGGTGAGGTAGAAGATTATGTAGCGAAGCTGTTCCGTCCCAGTGTGGTCAGTATCGACAGTTCGAAAACCGAGAAGATCGCTCATCAACTCAATGGCGGTCCAGCCTTGCTCAACAGCGATCTCTTTGGCATTTCCATGGCCGCCATCGGCGATGTCGACGGCGACGGAATTCCGGATGTCGCGGTCGGCGCCTCAGGAGACGACTTTGGCGGCACCGAGAACACCAACCGCGGCGCCATCTATATTCAATTCATGAACGCTGATGGGACCGTGCGGAGTTCGACGAAAATCGCCAGCGGGTTGAATGGAGGACCGAACCTGTTGGCCAACGACGCGTTTGGAACTGCGGTGGCTGGCCTCGGGGATCTCGATGGCGATGGGGTACCGGAAGTGGCGGTAGGCGCGGTCGGCGATGACACCGGGGGAAATAACC
>JBILTQ010000450.1:0-4193 GCA_044371435.1 Pirellulaceae bacterium
CGAATAACCAATGGTAGGCCAACTGGATCCGATGTGTGGGATCCTGGGTAGCCTCGAGCAGTCGCGAGGCAAAATTCCCGGCCTGCTGGACCATGAAAGGGCTGTTCATGACAAACAGCTTCTGCAGCGGGGTCACCGTTTCCGCCCGTCGGTCGCTGTGGGCATTCGGATCGGGAAAGTCAAAGGTGGCCAACATGCGATTCAGGCTCAAGCGGCTGACTTCGCTGTATAACGTGCGGCGAGTCTGAGCGGGATCGCTCGGATCGAATGACTTGCCACCGATGGATGGTTCCAGTCGCCCGGCAGCGGCCAGGACGGTGTCCCGCCAGGCCTCAACCGGCAAATGCTTGCGATTCATCCGCCCTAGCCATCGATTGTCCGGGTCGACCGCCATCGCCTCGGACCGCTGCTCGGATGACTGCTGGTAGGTGCTCGAAAAAACGATTTCGCGCATCAACCATTTCATCGACCAACCATGCTCCATCCATCGCACCGCCAAATCGTCCAGCAGTTCCGGATGGGTCGGAAGTTGACCTTTGACACCAAAATTGCTGGGGGTGGCTACCAAGTGACTGCCGAAGAACGCTCCCCAGAGGCGGTTGACCATCACTCGGGCAGTCAGCGGATTCCCGCGATCGACCAGCGCCTCGGCCAATTCGCGCCGACCGCTTCCGTCACGAAAAGGGGAAGGCTCTACCGACGACAGCACCCGCAGGAAGCGTCGCGGCACAGTCGGCCCCAAACGGTTCACATCGCCGCGAATCATCACCGAGACATCGGTGGCCTCACCCTCGCGCACGATATGCATCGCTTCTTTTTCCGAAACCGCCTCACCGTTCTTGTCCAGCTTGACTTGCTCATCCAGCGGGCGGTTGTACATCTGGGTACTAGCGAAGACTCCGGCGAGCGCGTAGTAATCCTCGGTACCGATCGGATCAAACTTGTGGTCATGGCAACGCGCACAAGCCACCGTCAGTCCCAAGATGCCCCGGGACAAGGTATCGACGCGGTCCTCCCATTCGTCGGCCATCACTTCCGGGGAATTCCGTCGATAATACTTGGGCCCCAAACCGATAAAGCCCAAGGCGGCTACTTCGGCCCTCGCTTCGGGCGGTAACCGATCGGCCGCCAATTGATGGCGGATGAAGTCATCGTAGGGCAAGTCTGCGTTGAAAGCCTTGACCAGCCAATCGCGGTAGAGATAGGCATTCGGGTAGCACAACGAGGTATTGTTGCCGACGATATGAGCTTGATCTTCACCATACCGCATCAAGTCCAACCACAGTCGGGCCCAACGTTCACCATACTGCGGGGACTCGAGCAACCGCTCGACCACCCGCGCGTACGCCTCAGGCGACGGATCAGCGACGAACTCTTCGAGCATGGCGGAGCTCGGCGGCAAGCCGATCAAATCGTAGGATAGACGGCGGAGCAGTTGTCGGGGGCCAGCCGGTGGATTGGGTGTCAGGCCCTGCTCCTCGAGTTTCGCCAGCACGAAAACGTCGATCGGCCGTTGGCTCCACTCAGGGCGAGAGACTGTCGGCCGGGACTGGGGGCGAGGTGGTTGAAAAGCCCAGAATTTCCGGCCAGCTTCGTAGTCGATTTCCGAATGCAACGCCTCCCGCGGCCTGTCCGACTCGACGCGAGGATCCAAAGCCCCCCGCTCGATCCACCGCGTGAAGTTTGCGATGACATCCTCGGGCAAGCGACCGTCGGGTGGCATCTCCAGCGATTCATAACGCAGCGCACTCAACAACAGGCTCTCGTCAGCCTTGTGGGGCACGATCGCCGGCCCGGATTCGCCGCCGCGCATCATCGATGCCCGCGAATCGACGAAGAGACCACCGTTATCCTGCTTGGCTTCGGCGGTGTGGCAGCCGTAGCACCGTTCGACAAGCACCGGACGAATCTTCTTCTCGAAGAACTCCAAGTCATCGTCGGCCATCAAGAGGCAGGCAGCCCCCGACCACCAGCCAAGACAAGCAAGCAGACCGAAGAAAGGCAGGCGTGGAGGCATCATGGCAAGGCAGGCTGAGGGGGCGGTAAAACGAGAAACCACCAGGGGATACCGAGCGTGGATAGACCCCTTTAGTGTAAGCCATCAGCCGCGGCGGATGCAACTCCGCGCCTCCCAGGCCGCCACGCCAGCGAAGGCTAGGCTTTCAGCCGGCTGCCCGACCAGGAGCACGCCCCTGCCCGAAAAGCCCACCGCAGGCAGGCTCGCGTTTCCCGAGAGCGTCTACTTGAAGGCGACGACGTTCAAGCTGACCGACACGTCGCCGATCGCATAATCGCTCAGGTCTTGAAAGAGACCAAAACGCGGCCGCCGTTCAGCTCTTCGAAAACCCGCCTCCTCGAAGGCCGCCAGCAAGACTTGGAGGTTCAGCCCGATTTTGTGGTAATCGTAACGATTGGTTTGCCCGCCAAAAATGACTCGTGTCAGTTCCACCCGATCGCGAAGCGAAAGTTCGCGGCCGAGATACATCGCGCACAAGCGATCCATGTCGGGGACCGCTACCCAAAATTTCCCTTCGGGCTTCAAGACCCGGTAGGCCTCCTGGAAAGCTTGGAGGAATTCTTTGAAATCCAAATGCTCGTAGACGTGCGAGCCGTAGATCTCGTCGACCGATTCATTACCAAACTGCGAAAGATCGGTACAACTCCCCACAAAATCCACATCCGGCCCCGGCAGGATATTCAAGATCTTCCATTCCGGGTGAGGTTGCTCGCCGCCGATATGCAGCTTCAGCGATGGCATTTTGAACTCCTCAACTCCCTTGGATATCTTTCCGTTCCGACCTGCAACGCCGCCGTTGCCTCCAACGCCAGACTGCGCGTCCCTCCGCCCTGTCCGTCCGTCGTCTGGCTGGACTCCGCCGGCAAGGGTTGAAAAGGACAAGCCCAAGTCGACCCAACTCTTTTCACCAAACAACTCTTCAAGCAAATACCGTTTCCACGTTGCCGCGCAGCAGCTGCTGCCCCAACTGCAGGCTCGCTTCTTCACTCCAGGACCTGGCGATGACAAAGTCTTCCGCCAGGACGCGGGCCAGGATACGACGATACATGTTGAACTTCGGCAAGATAAACTCCAGCTTGTAAGCGTCGCTGTAATAACCGATCTGTTTGGTCCGCGGAACCGCCTCCAAGCGAGCCCGCAGGTCGCGTTCAATGATGCTTGGGGTATTGCTATACCACCAATGGCCATTGGTCACCACGTTCGGGAAAATCCAGGCGTAGTCGACCAATTCCTGGTTGGTCACCGAAGCCAAGACCGAAACCGGAAAGGTTACCTGCGGGAAGGCATTGAACAAGCTAGCGTATTGGATCAACGACACGCGGCTGTCGTAGAGATCCTGTCCCTGGTAGACGCCGCCCGGATACACTTGCCGATTGACGCCGATCATCAGATCAAAAGGCATATGATACTCGGCGCAATGTTTGGCCAAACACCAGAAGGTCCAGCGGGCGAGGGTGGCCTTAGCCTCGAACTCGTGCTCCGGCTCGGCAGACCGCAAGATTTTCTGCAGGGCCGTTTCGGCGGAAGCGGCCGAAATCTCGACGGGAGCAAAATCCGGTGGCAACGAGATCGCGCAAGCCCGTGCCCCATGCTCCTTGAAGTGCTGGAAAAGACGCTCGATCGCCTGCCCCAAGTGACTCAGGCTGCTGGGCGATATTCCGGTAGCTTTTTCCAAGCGGCGGCCAACGGATGGCTTGGAGAGATGGAAAACCAGATCATCCGTGCGCAAGCAAGGAATGTATCGTTGTCGATCGAAGCCTTGCAGCGGGTCATCGAAATCGTTGGTCAGGAAGATCGCCTCCACCCCGCTGCGACGAAGAACCTCGTCTTCCCAACCCGGCGACTGGCAGATCTTCGCTGAATGCTCATAGAGTCGCTCCCAATTGGAGCGATCAATGCGAGCTTCCTGCCAATCGAACAGGTCACGACAGAGCTCGAGCATCCAGGACCACTGGATCGTGTTGTCGAGCGGTTCAATGTGCTCGATGAGCCTTCCGACCTTCTCCTTGGGATCCAACGGCGGCTCGCCCTTGGCCGGTTCGATCAGCGACTTGGGCATCCCGGCGGCATGCGCGAGCTCGGTGTAGTAATGATAACCGAGCAGATCGGCAAGGGTGGCACTGGCTGGAGCATGCGGGTTGATATGCGAATGAGGATCGACCAAGATGGTCTTCTT
>JBILTQ010000618.1:0-4185 GCA_044371435.1 Pirellulaceae bacterium
TTTACGTATTCCGCGTTGATGCGGTTGTCGGCGGCGGCGACGGCTGGGGGTAGGTTCACGTCAGGGGTGACGACAACGAATGGGTCGAAGAACGTGACAGTGTCGAGTACGACGGGTTTGGCGGTGGGGATGGCGGTTTCCGGTGCTGGGATTGGGGCGGGGACGACGATTGCGTCGATTACGAATGGGACGACGTTTGTGTTGAGTGCGAACGCGACGGGAGCGACGAGCACGTTGATGTACACGCCGTCGACCTTGTCGGCGATTTCTGGTCCGACGGCGACGGGCGTTGCGAATATTTCGGGGGGAGCGGTGACGGGGGTTTCGATTACGGATGGGGGGTTGGGTTATTATGGGGCGGGAAATGTTCCGGTGACGTTTACGTCGGTGGGGAGTGGAGCGACGGGGACGGCAACGGTTTCTGGGGGAGCGGTGACAGCGGTGAATGTGACGAATGGGGGCAGTGGGTTTACGACGGCGCCGAATGTGGTTTTGACGGGTGGCGGAGGGAGTGGAGCGACGGCGAGTGCGATTATTTCTGGCGGGGTGGTGACGGGGGTCGTGGTGACTGCGGGTGGGGCGAACTATACGAGTGCGCCTGTGGTGACGATTACGTCGGGGAGTGGGGCGAGTGTGGGGAGCACGTCGGGACAGGGAACGTTGGAGACGTTGACGGTGAGTTCGGGTGGGAGCGGGTA
Organism: Pirellulaceae bacterium; assembly: GCA_044371435.1. GTDB lineage: Bacteria > Planctomycetota > Planctomycetia > Pirellulales > Pirellulaceae > JAIYDQ01. The sequence continues at coordinate 699 of JBILTQ010000618.1, forward strand.
CGGGGGGAACCCCACGATTAGCTTTTTGGGGGGTGGGGCGACGACCACTGCAACGGCTTCGGTTGCGAATGTGACGTTGAGTGCGGCGTTGACGGGGAACATGGCCCCGAATCCGGCGAATGTTTGGACGGTGAAGAGAGTGCCGACGCGGGTGGGGACTGGCACGGATTGGGAGACCGCTGCGGGGGGGCTTCAGTACACCGTGGCGAAGAAGCGTGATGGGTCATTGTGGTCGTGGGGTCGCAATGATTATGGACAGTTGGGCGACGGCACGTTTGTGCAGAAGCGGGATTTACCGGTGCGGCTGGGGGCGGAAACGGATTGGGACGAGATTTCTGCCGGTGGGTTCCACATGACAGCGCGCAAGCGTGATGGCTCGGTGTGGTCGTGGGGCCGCAATGATTTCGGTCAGTTGGGGGATGGGTTGAACGCGCAGATTCCGTTTCCGGTGAAGATTGGTGAGGCGGGGCTGTGGGACGATGTTGCGTCTGGGAATTACTACTCGTTGGGGATTCGTTCGGATGGGACGATTTCTGGATGGGGTGGAAGCGCGTTCCGGAACCTTGCATTTTCCTCTTCGGGATTGTTTTCCGCTTCGGTGAAGCAGTATCGGGAGTTGGGAACTCCGGACTGGTCGGAGGGTGCCGTTGCGGTTGCCTCGGCGTATAACGGGTACAATGGCACGGAGTATTCAGTGGTCATTGGAAAGAGTGGCGCGATGTACACGTGGGGTTCGGATGTGAATGGGACACTGGGGAATGATGTGTCCACCAGTGCGCGTACGTACCCTGTGCCGATTGCGACGCCTGGTTACCGATGGAAGGCCATTTCGGCGCGGGAGAGTCATGTGATGGCGATCAACATGGATGGCAGCTTGTGGTCGTGGGGTGTTGGGGTCCATGGCCAGATTGGTGACGGGGCTGCGACGTCGCGCGCGGTGCCTTATCGCGTGGGCGATGCGACGGATTGGACGGATGTGTCAGCGGGCATTTACAGTTCGTTTGGGATCCGGGCTAATGGGACGTTGTGGTCTTGGGGTTACAACAATCCGAGTCTGGCGAGTCAGGCATTTCGGTTGGGTGACGGATCGTTTGTGGCGACGAAAGCGTTGCCGGAGCAGGTGGGGGTGGAGACGGACTGGAAATCGGTTGAGGCGGCTGCCCATGTTCTGGCGATTAAAAAGGACGGCACGCTTTGGGGATGGGGTGATGCGTCGAATGGAAAGTTGGGGATGCTGGGGATTGATGCGGCGATTGTGAATGCCTCCAAGGTGGTGACGGTTTCGGACACGACGCCTTTCATTGGGGGAACTTCGCCGGTGTTGAGTTGGCCGGGGTCGCCGGCATCGTTAACGATTGCGTCGGTTGGCACGGGGACTGTGACGTTGAACAACAACTCGAACGCTACCAGTTCTGGGGTGCCGTTGTATTATCCGGTGCGGCCGACGCCTCGGCGGATTGGGTTGGATGCGGATTGGAAGGAGGCGCATCCGAGTGCGAATGCGACGTTGGCGCTGAAAGCGGATGGGACGTTGTGGGGGTGGGGGAGTTTGGCGAGCGGGCTGATTGGGCCGACGACCGGGGTGATGGTGGATGCGGTGGGCGGCACGACATTGACGAATGTGAGTCATCCGGAGTTGCTTTTGCCGGGGACGGTGCTGGCGGGAGGCGGGTACGGGACGGTGTATGTTTCTGGCAACAGCGGGACAGTGACGTTGTATGGAACGTCTGGCGGACAGGGTCAGGGTATTGCCACCCAGACGGACATTTATGTGCCGCGGCGCGTTGGCACGGCGAAATGGAAGACGGTGTCGGTTTCTGCGACGACGGATGTTGCGGCGGGGATTCAGGAGGATGGGTCGTTGTGGATTTGGGGCCGGGACAACGCGCAGGGTTCGATGTTTGGGGGGCCGAGCGGATGGGTTTACCCAAATCCGCAGCGGATCGGGGTGGAAACGGACTGGGCTTCGGTCTCGATGACGCGAAGTCATGTGGTGGCGATGCGTGCGGATGGCAGTGTTTGGACTTGGGGGATGAACTCGGACGGACAGTTGGGGGATGGGACGGTGTTGCCATCGATACCGGACACGATTGAGGTGGTTTATCCGGTGGAGACGATGAATGGATCGCGGGTTGCGCGGGTACCGAGCACGGCGTCGTTGCGTGCGGGGATGATGGTGACTTGGGGGGGTATTTTGCCTTCGCCGGCGCTGGCAAACATCCCAGCGGGCGTGTGGATTGAGTCGATTGTCGATGACCGTACGGTGATTTTGTCGGCGGCAGCGACGGGAAGTGCGACCCTGAACACGTGGTGGGTGCGGCAGCGGAAGCATCTTGTTGTGACGGGGATGGAGTATGGGTCGAGCGTGGTGAAGGTGGATGACACGTCGGGGTTGGCTCCGGGGATGAATGTGATGGGGTACGGTTTTGCGTCGGGGACGCAGATTCAGTCGGTGGACGATGCGACGACGCTGACGTTGAATCGTCCGGCACAGGGATGGGCTGGGGAGAAGCAGGTGATTGCGGGGACGGCGTCTGCGTCGAATCAGTTAACGTTGCGTAATACGTCATCCTTTCCAGTGGTTGGGACTGGCACTTTGTCGACGGGGGTGCTGACGGTTGCGGGGTCTCGGACGCTGGCGGCTTCGTCGACGGCGGGGGTGGTGCCGGGAATGACGATTTCGGGGACGGGTCTTGCGGCGGGGACGACGGTTGAGAGCGTGGATAGTTTGACACAGTTGACGTTGAGCAGTCCTGCGACGGGTGCGGCGACGTCGTTGAACTATTCGACGGTGGGTCCGGTGGTAACGGTGTCGGGGACGGGTATTCCTGCGGGCACGACGATCACGTCGATTGTCAATGGCACGAAGTTGGGAATGTCGGCGAATGCGACGGTGACCAATGCTAGTGCGACGGTGACATTTGTTGCGCCGTCGACGACGGCGTCGGTGTGGGGGGTGAATCCCAAACTGGTTCGGCCTGGGATTTATCCGCGAATGGAGGGGTCGAATTTGAAGGAGATTGCGACGTCGAACACGGCGAATGGCGGTTTCATGGTTTCGAAGACGGGGGTATTGTATTCTTTTGGAGATTTTACGGGGATTGCGAAGGGGTCAGGGACGCCGACGCCGGTGCCGGTGCCGGCCTTTGATTTGGATCCGAAGTGGGCGACGGTCGCGTTCGCGGGCGGGTCGCACGCGGTGGCAACGCAGTTGAACGGCACGCTTTGGACGTGGGGGACAGCTTCGGGCAACGGGCAGTTGGCGGACACAATTACGACGACGAAGGGAGCGCCGGGACAGGTGGGTACGGATACGGATTGGAAGCGCGGTTTTGCGGGGGGCAGCTATGGGGCCGCGATTAAGAATGATGGCAGTTTGTGGGCGTGGGGAGGTCGTTACACAACGACGATTGGGAATGGAGCGGTCACGGCTGGTCAGGCGAAGGTTACCTTTCCGACGGGAGTTGTGTCGTCTGTTTTACCGGGA
>JBILTQ010000598.1:0-4173 GCA_044371435.1 Pirellulaceae bacterium
GTATCCTCAGCAGCATCCAGACAGAGGTCCTCTCGCTGCCGAGCACTCAAGTCGTCGACGGATAGCGAAACGGCATTTTTTTGACACAGCTCAAAAGCGAACGACGGGTCTCTACTCGCAATCTCCCGGATCCGCGTCGGTGTCACCGCTTGTCGAACCAGCTCTGCCGATTTCGTTGCGGTCGAGAACGAGCGCCGCGCCAACACGGCGAGCGTTGCAAACTCCGAGCTGATGACCGACACGCTATCGCCGCGCAAGTAGCGGATTAGCTGGCGGTAGTGCTTGGTCGCCGCGCTTCGTCCGGTGCGCATGACCGGAGCCTGGTCTGGCGCGTACGCGGCGAGGAAAAGCAACGCCTGCTGGCGCAGATACCAAGGAATCTGCGCGGCGGGTAGCTTGATCAGCCTCATCGCCTCTTCACCAAGTACCTTGCGGTACTCCGCGAGGTCCACTTCTGCGGGCAGTCTCTCCTGGTCATCTACCAGTCCGGTTTCCGTGGCGCCCGCCCGCAGAAGTTCAGACAAGCTATACCAGGCGACTCGTCTCGGCGCATTGCGGCGGCCTCCCTTCTCAGTGAACGGGCGTAACAGTTTCAAGATCTCCTTGAGCACTTGCGCCTCCGGCCACATGTCGAGGCCGATACGCAGCAGACGCACGTTGGAAGGGTCAATAACCCAGCGTTGAATCAGACCCAGGGCAAAGGCCCGCGCATCGTGGTCAAGCTCGCGCTGGGTCCGGGCTCGGCGGCCGCGACCAGCATCGTCGGCTGCGTCTGGACCGGTGCTATCGCCTGCGAGCACGTCGTCGAGCAGCGGGCGGATCGAGCGATATGTCGTTCGAAATCTGGCTGCTGCGAACCTGGCGACGGTCTCATCTCGAACGTCCGGCAGCGGCGAAAATACCCAGCCGTCATCTTTGGCCCCTAGCGAAAGGGCCTCCTGCGAGCGCATCAACCCCTGTATGGCGTCGAGAACCTCTTCACCGCCAATTGCATCAAAGCCGCCGGACACCGCCGACTGAATCCGGCTCATCTTCGCGCTCTGGCGGACAAGGGGACGTTCAGCGCCGCCGACTTCCGCGGCCTTGGTTTTCTCCCTTGACACCATGAGGCCAGGTGCCGCGTCCGTAAGCAAATCCTGCAACCAATTCGATACGCGCTTTTCGACCAGACTCACAGCGTCAGCGTCGTCGAGATCATCGCCTCCGGCTGTCACGACAATTCGAAGATCGTCCACATATCGACAGCCATCCTCCAAACGGACGCCAGGCGCAATGTCGCTGTCGATGGCGCTCCGCATTTTTTTGTCGAATCCGTGAAGCGCCACGTTGGCAAAGAAACCAGAGGATACTAGGCCTTGAGGTAGGGCGACACGCGCGAAGTCATCGAGCCCTGTTTGCTTGGCATAGAGCGCGACGTCGCTTTTGTCCCGGGGATCCCACCCCCAATTGAGTACCTTGCTCGCGAAATCGAAGAAGGCGGGGTCATCGCCGTCGCGCCGAATGAGTTGAAGAGCCGCTGCCAGGCGCTCCGGTCGTACGCGGTCGTAGAACTGACGCAGGTCTGAGTGAAGGATGAAGGCGCGTCGCCCGTTGGCGGGTTGAATAGACTCGGCAACGATTTCCGGGCGAGAGAGAAACGTTCGGTAATCCTGGTAGTAAGCGCGATACAGCTTCGCAGATCCCCAGCGATGGCGCAGCGCGTCTCGGTCGCCGTCACAGAAGAGCCGGTTCCCGTAGGAAATCACTTGTCGCCTGGAGGTCCAGTCGCGGACAGACTTTCGCGGGTCACCCTGCAGCGTTTCGACGCGGTCGGCGAGACACAACATGAGTGCGGTAGCGATAACCTGATCGCGCAAGGCTACATGCGCCAACGGACGTAACCGCGTCGCATTTATCCCCTTTTTAGCTGGCTCCCACATGCCGGTGTCGGACACGCGCCAAGGCTGGGTCTTCGGAGCCAGCACCAAGCGAAGTAAGCTGCCCCGCCAGTCTTCTGGAGCAGTAAGGTCTTTCGCGATGCCCGCGAGGAATGTGGGCAGGTTTACTGCGGCGCGATCAAGCTCAATCGTGTCAGAAAACCAGTTGTGGTACCGGATGTAAGAGGCGGTCTTCTTCCAGGCCTGAACGAGAACGTACTCCTGCCGCAGCAGATCAAGCCGCGGTTCGAGGACGTCGGTGCTCACGCTTCGCCCCCGAGCACCTCGACGAGTTCAGCAATTACCTGCAACTCCCCATGGTGCTGGCCCGTCAACACGATGGGCTCGAACTCCGTGTTGATTGGCTTGAGCGTGATGCGCTCGTGGTACCAGGAGTCGTCCTTCGCGGCCTTCTCGCTTTCGTAGCGCTTGACGGTGTAGCGCTGGCCAGTTTCGGCATCGGTGGCGTCGTGAAGCTGGACGAGGACGGTCTTGCCCTGGCGCGTGCCTTCGACCGGAGCGCTGAAGAGACACCAAGCGCTGTCGGGGATGGCGGGCTCCATGGACTTGCCGACAACTTGGGCGACGAACATCCCGGGCCGCAGGCGATGGCGCGATTCGACCGCGACCCACTCGAAGCCGTCGTCGTCGATGTGCTGCGGGTCACCAAAGGCGCCGGCGGCCGCCTTGAGCGGGACGAGCGGCACGCAGGTGACGTAGCGCTCCTCGGGCTTGGGCTCGACGGTGCGCGGGCGGAACGGGATGACCTCGGCGGTAGCGGCCTTGGGCTCGCCCGTCTGGAACGCCCCCGGCCATCCGCCGTGCTGCTCAATGACATCGTCAATCTCCTTCATCAGGCGGATCGTCTCGGCGAGAGCGACGACGATTTTCTGACAGTGAGCGATGTCGTCCTTCGAGAGCGTGCGGCCCTTGCGGTCCTTTAGCCACTTCTCGCAGACCTGGTAGCCGCCGATGTGGAAGTTCCACACCTCCTCGCGCACGCCCTTGAAGCCGGTGGTCTGGGCTTTATCGATCCATACTGTGTTCTTAGACCACGAGACTTTCTCGACTTCGGGGTTGCGACCGCCGATGAACTGGCTCATAAGCGTAGCCAGCTTAGGGGATTCCAGCAGGTGCAGAGCCAGCAAGTCGCGACCGAGTTGCGCCAGCGCGGCAAACAGCTCTCTCGCGCCGGGCTGCGGGACGCGGGGAAAGTCGAGTCTAAGCATCGGCTCGAACCGCCGGCGATACTCGGGGCAATGGAAAACCGCATAGATATACGCCAGCACATCCTCCGGCCCGAACTTTATCTTGCAATCGCCGCAGCCATCGCTGACAAAAATTAGTCCGGTTGCCTGTTCGACCGCCTCGACGAAGGTAGGTGCGAGGTTCGGCCGCCGCCCGCCCTTGCCGTCCGGCCATGTATGGAACAGCGACCCGCCCGACTTCCCCACGCCGGGATAAAGGTAGAGAGGGAAGAGGTAGTTGATCTCACGCGTGATGTTTGATATCGCACAACTTTCGATGATTTGGTTCGTGACACCAACCTGTGCCCACTCATCATCAGCCCGCGCTTGCTGACGACACGAAATGATCGCCAAATTCTCCCCCGCGAGCATGTGCGGCATAGCCTCAGTGCGCGACCAGTCGACCATCCACGGCACATAATAGATGTCACGGATGTCGAATGGCCGGTAGAGAATGGGCGCGTAACGCTCATCCCATTGCCTGTCTTGGCGCAGGCTGTGTCGGGCCTTCGGGAGTTTCCACCCGCGCGAGTCACCCGGCGGATACTTCTTCGCCCCTTTGCCAGCGAAATACTTCTGGCGAATGGCCTGATCGGACAACGAGTCGTTACGCAAGTCGGCTATGCGCTGCTTCAGAGCGGCTCGATCAAAGTCGATAACGAAATCGTCGCGAGCCGTGACGATGCCGGTGACGTTGACCGGCAAAATCTCATTAATGGCTAACCAGTCGCTGTAGTCACCTGATTCGCGCTGGTCGAACGGCTCGAAGAGGAAGAAAGGCTTGGTGGTAGGCATTTCCTGCCAGTCGGTGGTGGCGACGCCGTGATCGGTCAACCACCGATACTTGACATCGCGGTCGCCCCAGAGGTCGGCATGCCGAACCGTCGCGGCGTCAATACCTGCACGGTGAGGGGATCGGCGAGCGAACAGACCGATACCGACACCCTGTTGGATGTCGAAGACGTTAACTTCCTTACCGCCACCGGGCGGAGTTTCCTTCTTCTTGAGGT
>JBILTQ010000568.1:0-2646 GCA_044371435.1 Pirellulaceae bacterium
TGAAGGAATGGCTGCCCCATATCGGCGGCGGATCAGACTTCAGCAACCTGGCAGTCTTCTCGCATACCGACTTGGGGCGCAAGGGCGATTTCCCGGAAAGGTTCCGGCGTTTGGCCGAGTTGGCCGATGTCGTCGTGATCGACGAAGCACACCACTTCCGGAATCCCGGCAGCCCCGGGAACGGAGAGGACATCGAGCCCTCCCGCTACTTTCGTCTTTTCGACCTGCTCAGTAGCGAACTCAGAGGCAAGACGGTCTTCCTGCTGACCGCCACCCCCATCAACAACCGTTTGACCGACTTCCGTCATTTGGCCGAGTTGTTCACTCGACGTGATTCGACCTACTTTTCACGAACGCTGGGCGTCAACAACCTCGTCGCGCACTTCGCGCAGATGGAGAAGGATCTGCGCAAGCGTGTCGCGCACGACATCACCGACGTATCAGAGCACATAGAAGAAGCGGAGGAGCTTCTTGCCAAGGACACCATATTCCAGCACCTCGTCGTCCAGCGCAGCCGCGCCTACGCCCGCGAGAGCCAGTTGCGCGAGACGGGCAAGGCCGCAGCGTTCCCGGACCGAAAACCCCCGCAAGTGGCCGAGTACTCCATCAAGAAGACCTACGGCCGGCTGCTCGATATGTTCGAGAACGCCTTCCAGCGAAGCAACCCTCTGTTTGCCTTGCCGATGTACTACCCCTTGGCCTGGTACACGGGAACCGACGCGTCGATAAACCCGTTCGAGCAGAACCAACAAAAGCAGGTAGTGGGCCTGATCCGCACTAACTTCCTCAAGCGTTTCGAGAGCTCGGTGGCGGCCTTCGAAGTGTCATGCGAGCGACTGCTCCAGAAACTTCTCGCGTTTATCGAGATCCACAGTGACACTCCGGCACAGAAGAGGAAGCTGGAGCAATGGAAGCTGAAGAACGCTGAGGCTCTGGGATATGCGGTGAAGCATCAGCGGGACCTATGGGGAGATGAAGGGGAGGACGCTGAAGAAGAGGACGTGGTTCCGCAGGAGCTGTTGGACGCCGTAGTGCGCCTCGACCTGCAGGAGTACGACATCGCGGCGATGCTCACCGAGACCTACCGCGATCTCGACCAACTGGTCCATTTCATCGAGGAGGCCCAGAAGTTCCAACCCAAGCACGACGACAAGCTTCAGAAGCTCATCCGGTTGCTCGGTACAAAAGATCTCGTCAACCAGAAGGTGCTGATATTCACCGAGTTCGCCGACACAGCCCGCTATCTGAAGCGCGAACTCGACAAGGCCGGCATTCAAGGCGTCGGTGAGGTGGACAGTGCCACCAAGGGCAACCGCGCCGACGTCATCAAGCGCTTCGCCCCCTACTATAACGGCACGACCTCGGCAGAGTTGAATGCGACAGGCAGGCAGGAAATCCGCGTGCTGATTTCGACGGACGTCTTGTCCGAAGGCCTCAACCTTCAGGACGCGTGCCGCATGATCAACTACGACATCCACTGGAATCCGGTTCGGCTTATGCAGCGCATCGGCCGGGTGGACCGCCGGATGAGCCCAGAGGTCGAGAAACGCCTGGTGGCGGACCACCCAGAGATAGCCCCCTCGCGCGGCAAAGTGATCTTCTGGAACTTCCTGCCCCCCGACGAGCTGAACGCCATCCTCACGCTCTACAGCAAGGTCACCCAGAAGACGCTGCTGATTTCCAAGACCCTCGGCATCGAGGGCAAGAAGCTGCTCACGCCAGAAGACGACTTCGACGCCCTCAAGGAGTTCAACCACACCTACGAGGGCACCAAGACGGCCGTCGAGGACATGCACCTCGAATATCAGGCGCTGCTGCAGGCCGACCCGGAGCTGGAGTCCCGCCTCAAACGGCTTCCGGGCGCCACGTTCAGTGGCCGGAAGCGCCCGGTGAAGGGCGCTCGCGGCGTCTTCCTCTGCTACGCCCTCCCCGCTCTCGACAAGGAAGCAGACGAGTTCACGGAAGAGGCGGGCACCACCCGCTGGTATCTATACGACCTCGACCGCGACGCGATCCTGGAGGAGCCGGGCGAGATCGTCGCCAGCATTCGCTCCAAGCCCGACACGCCGCGCACGTGTACGACCGAGGAGAAGACCCTCGTCGAGCTGCGCGCCAAGGTCGAGAAGCACATCAAGAACACCTACCTGAAGCGGGTCGACGCGCCCGTCGGAATCAAGCCGTCGCTCAAGTGCTGGATGGAACTCAACGAGGGCTGAACCGATGCCGATCGACCACCGCGCCAAGCTCGCCACCATCAAGCGCTTCGACCAGCTCATCGCCTACCTGCGCGATGAGATGGGCTGGCCCATCGAGAACGGCAGCGCCTTCGAGGATCTGACCTTCGAGTACCTGCCCGAGGAGCTTGGAATCGATTCCAAGACGGCTGCGAAGATCCAGGAGATCAAGCGTCTGCGCCCGCTCTCGCCGAAGCAGCCGTGGGGCATCTTCTTCGTCAAGTTCGAGCCGAAGAAGCTCCCGGTCGTCGCGCTGCGCCGCATCCTGGGCCAGGTCGCGCTCAAGCAGCGCGCTTCCGCCAACAGCGCCGAGCGCGCAGCTTGGGCCGCGGACGACCTGCTCTTCGTCTCCAACTACGGTGAGGGCGACGAGCGGCAGATCAGCTTTGCTCATTTCTCCCGCGCGAAGGAT
>JBILTQ010000119.1:0-13814 GCA_044371435.1 Pirellulaceae bacterium
TGCTATGGCAGCCAGTGGCATCAAGTTCACCCAGAATTACTCCGCCTGTACCGTCTGTTCACCCACCCGCGCGGCGCTGTTGACCGGAAAATATCCAGCTCGACTCCACATTACGGACTGGATTCCGGGGGCGATGCCCGATAATCCCAAACTGCTGGTGCCGGACTGGACCAAATACCTTCCGCATCCCGAAGTCACCCTGGCGGAAGTTTTCAAGCAAGCCGGTTATGCGACCGGCTCCCTCGGCAAATGGCACCTGGGCACAGCAGCCTATTATCCGGAAACGCAAGGCTTTGATCTCAATGTGGCCGGAACGGATAAACCCCAGCCCCCTTCCTTCCACGCCCCTTGGAAGATCCCAACCCTGAGCGAAGGCCAAAGTGGCGATTACCTGACCGACCGGATGGCGACGGAGGCCACGCAGTTCATCGAACGCTTCCAGGACCAACCCTTTTTCCTCTACCTCCCTCACTTTGCAGTGCACACCCCGATCGAAGGACGGGCCGATCTGGTCAGCAAATATCAAGCAAAACTTCAACCTCACCATCGTCATCGAAATGTACAGTACGCAGCCATGATCGAAAGCCTCGATGCGGCCGTGGGGCGAGTCCTGGACAAGTTGCAGGAATTGCACCTCGATCAACGAACCATAGTTGTGTTCACCTCGGATAACGGAGGTCGCATCACGCAAGAAACCACCACCAACCTCCCCTTGCGATACGGGAAAGCCTCGGCGTATGAGGGTGGTGTCCGCGTCCCCTTGATCATTCATGGACCGGGGGTGGGTCGCACGGGAAGCGTGTGCGACGAACCGGTCATCACCATGGATTTATTCACCACCCTCGTCGATCTCGCCGGCTTGTCGCTCCCCGACTCCGCCTCATCGACCGGTCCATCCGGACGGGATGGTCTCAGCCTCCAACCGCTGCTCCAAACGGGAAGCTCGCTACCTCCTCGCGACTTGTTCTGGCATTACCCCCATCACCAGCATTACCAACTGGGTGGAACCATGCCCTACGCGGCGGTTCGTTCGGGCCCCTACAAACTCATCGAATTCTTTAATGATATGCATGTCGAACTCTATGACCTCAGCCATGATCTGGGTGAATCCGAGGATCTGGCCACGAGCCGACCGGAAGTGGTGGAGCGATTGCGAGCCAAACTGCATGCCTGGCAGACCGCCGTCGGGGCTCAAATGCCAACTCCCAACCCGGACTACGACCCAAGCAAAGCCGAGTACAATCCCCCGAAGAAAAAGGGGGGGAAAAAATAACTGTGGCCGACGACAAGGATCGATCGATGACAGCCGATCGCCAGTGGGTTGGGTAGCCAAGACCATACGGCAATCAACCTAGCTTGAATTGCCGGTGGTAACTCGGCGGTCGAATAATCGAACTCGGCGGACAACCAGTGCCGCGGCCGGCAATCCTCACCTCCCTTACTACTGGAGACCCACGGATGCGACGCCATGTATCACTCTTGATGGCATTATCTCTCATCGGCCTCGGCAGCGACCCGGGGCAGTCGATTGCCGAGGACCTCAACTGCCTGACCGCCCCGGTCACCGCCGAGGCGATGGAAGCTTCCTGGTACGCAGCCCTGCAAAAGCAGGCGATAACTTCGCTGCGACAGCGAGGCGAAGAGGTCGAAAGGCTGGCCGATAACTCGCAGTTTTCCGCCTACCAGCAAGCCCGTCGCGATTTCATGTTCGGGAAACTAGGGGGTCCGCCGCCATCGACTCCGGTGAATGGACAGGTGGTCGGCCGGCTTCCGCGGCCCGGGTATGCGATCGAGAAAATTATCTTCGAAAGTCAACCGCATCACCATGTAACGGGGAATCTCTATCTTCCGGATGGCCCCGGTCCCTTCCCCGCCGTCTTGGTCTCCAGTGGCCATAGTCGCACGGCAAAAGCTGCCGACTATAACCAACGCTTCGGCATCATCTTCGCTCAGCATGGGCTGGCAGCTTTTTGTATAGACCCGATCGGCCAAGGTGAGCGTTCACAAGTCCTGCTCCCCGACGGGCAACCACAGTATTCAGGCACCACCGTCGAACACCTGCTGATGGGCACCGGTTCGATCCTGGTTGGCCGCAACACGGCTACCTATCGAGTGTGGGATGCGATGCGTGCGATCGACTACCTGCTCACGCGTACGGATATCGATGCGCGGCGGATCGGCATGACCGGTTGCTCGGGCGGTGGCACCCTCACCAGTTATGTCATGGCTCTCGACAATCGCGTTTGGTGTGCAGCGCCCTCGTGCTACCTGACCAATTGGGAAAAACTGATCGCGACTATCGGCCCCCAGGACGCGGAACAAAATATTCATGCTCAGATCCGGTTTGGGCTGGACCATCCCGACTACGTGTTGCTTCGGGCCCCACAACCAACGCTCATCAGCGCCACAACCGGCGATTATTTCGAGATCCAGGGGACTTGGGAAACCTATCGCCAAGCGAAAAGGTTTTACGCCCGTCTCGGCTTTCCAGAAAGGGTCGATCTCGTCGAGGCCGATGGCAAACATGGGGTGCAACCGATCAATCTAGCCGCCATCACCCAATGGATGCGGCGGTGGTTGACGGCGAATGACGACCCGGTGGCTATCCCCGACTTCGCGACTATGGAAACCCTTACCGAAGCCGAGTTGCGATGTACCGAGCGTGGTCAGGTCCTGTCGTTGGCTTCGGAGAAGTCGGTCTTCGACCTCAATCATGATTATCAGCAAACGTACCGACGCGATCGTCAAGCGGCCTGGCAAACCTCTTCCGCCGAGGAACGTCGAAGGCTGGTCTGCGAACTCGCCGGTATCCGTTGGCCGCTGACCGTTGCTCCCGTCCCGGCCCTGGCCAAGGGAACCATCGCGCGGACCGGATATCACATTGAGAAGTGGGTCCTCCAGGGGGAAAGTTCCGTGCCGCTTGCTGCGCTGGTCTTTCGTCCCGAGGCCCCCCAAGCGGATGCCTACCTCTACCTTCATGATCGGGGGAAGGTCGCCGACAGCCATGTGAACGGACCGATCGAAGCGATGGTTCGGGCCGGTCATCTGGTGATGGCGGTGGATTTGCGCGGCCAGGGGGAAACAGCCCATGGGACCGACGACCCACTGCTCGGCGATTGGAAGACATTTTATCTGGCATACCTTCAGGGGCAAAGCCAGGTCGGAGCTCACGCCGAGGATATCCTGACCGCCGCCCAGTGGTTGATCCAAACGCAGGCTGTCACCCCAGGTAAGCTCCATGGCATAGCCGTCGGTGGAAGCTGCGTGGCTGCCTTACACGCAGCCATAGTTGCTCCCGATCGCTTTGGCTCACTCAGCCTGCGGGACGGGCCAGCTTCGTGGGCGGAAGGGCTGGCACGCCCCGCCGATGGCCGCTGGTTGACGACGACGATCCATGGTGTTCTCAAGCATTACGACCTTCCCGACCTGATCCAGAGCCTCGGACCGGACCGCGTGCATCAGCCATAAAAGCGGCTGAAAGATGCCTGGGATAAGGTTAAACTAGGGCGTATGCACTCGATCACCCAACATAAACTGGATCAGTTTCGTCGCCGTCGTAACTTGCTTCTGCTGATGCGTGCCGCCGCGGCGGCTCTGGTCGTTTTGCTGCTGGCCGCTATCCTCTGCGCCCTGATCGATTCCACCTGGCTGCTCACCCAGGCTACCCGCTGGAGCATGGCGGCCACTGTTTACAGCTTGGCCCTCCTTACCTGGTCCTGGTTTTTTCTAGCTTCCTGGAGGAAAGGCCGCTCCCTCCAGTGGTTAGCCGAGCATATCGAAGAAGTCGAGCCTCGCTTGAAGGAGCGATTAGTGGCGGCTATCGAACTCTCCATGAAGCCGGCCAGCCAGGCCGGTCTCGATTCGGCAGCCTTTCGTGAGTCGCTACAACGCAGTGTGGCTCATCGGCTCGAAAGTTTCCACGTCCATCGGGCTTTGCCCTGGCAGTTGATCCAGCGATGGTTGCTGGCGGCCGCGATCGTGACCACTGGGGTGCTGCTGATATCGTGTATTCCCAGTTTCTATCTTCCCAGCCGTTTGGGACGCGTGTTGCTACCGATGGTCAACATCGGACGGGTATCTCGATTCGCCGTCGAGATCGCCCAGCCTGACTCGTCCCATCGCATCGTGCCAGCCGACGATGTCTTGCTGGTTCAAGCCAGGATCCACGGCGGGCACCCTTCGACCGTCACCTGTGAAGTGATCGGGGATGGTTCAGTTCCTCAGCTCAACCAAAGCTTTCCCATGCAACTGGTTCCCCAGGAATCAGGACCGGCAACGTATCAAGTCCACTGGACGCCACCCAACGGCAGTTCGCGGTACCGCGTGCTCGCCGACGATGCCTCGTCAGCCTGGCAGACCCTGCAGACCGCGCCACGCCCCCGAGCCGAAGCCTTCGACATCGAATACCAGTACCCGGCTTACAGCGGATTGCCCAGGGAATCCCGACAAAGCCAGCAAGGTGATCTCGAAGCCCTGGCGGGGAGCGTCGCCAGGCTCTCGATCCATGTCAATCAACCAAAGGTCATCGGACGAATTCGACTTCGTCTCCAGGACCGATCGCAGGCTGCCGAAGACGAAAGCTTGATCCCACTCGAACCAGGCGGCGACGGCTGCTTGAAAGCCGAACTTCCGATCGAGAGCGCTGGTACCTATCGACTCGAATTGCTAGCCACCGAAACGCAGTTTAACAATGCCTTCAGCCCTGAGTACCAGATCCGGCCCCTCGTGGATCATCCTCCAAAGATCCGCTGGCAGGAACCTCCCGAGTTAAGTTTGGCGATCAAGCCTGATGAGCTGCTGGGACTGGTAGTGGCCATCCAGGATGAAGTGCCCTTGGCGACCTTGACCCAGCAGTTCCGCGTAGCCAGCGATCAATGGCAGACGGTGGCTCTCGAGGTTCCCGGTCAAGCCGACGCCCGGCTCGAATTTCCCTTCGATGTCCTGCCGCTGAAAGTCGGTACCGGGGAATTGATTCAGACGAAGATTGTCGCTACCGATCGTCGCGGTCAATCGACGTCGACTGATTTGTTGGAACTTTATGTCACTAGCATGACGCTCGATCCACAGCGTCAGCAAAATCTGGAACGGCGTACCGAAACCCTCGGTCGAATCGAGGCTTTCCAGGTCCAGCTCGAGGCAGCCATCGACACCTATGCAGCAGCGAGAGCCGTAGGTGATCAAGCGACGAATGCTACGGAACCAGACGCTGAGGCGGCTGCGGCCGTTGAGAGCTTGGCCCAACTCATTCGCCATGAGGCTCCTCTGCTGCGCGATCAGCTCAGTCGTCAGTTTTCTGATTTGAAGGATGTCATCAGCGCCCATGAATATGAGTTGCTCATCCGCAATCTCGGTAAAATGGAATTCGATCAGGCCAACCGGTTATCTCCGTCCTCATCGACCGCGGGCGCAGGCGACCTCGTTTCGCCCGACCAGCGAGCCAAGATCGTGGAAGAAGTCCGCGCTACCAGCCAGACACTCGTCAAACGAACGCGCGATTTGGTAACCCATGATGTCCTCAGTCAAATCGGTCAGGATTTGCGGGTACTTCATCACTACCAACAGGAACTCAAGGCCTCGCTCCCGACCCTCCCCGCCGAACAGTACCGGCGGCGGCAAGCGATGGTTGGCCGGCAACTGCAGGAACTAGCCGGCTTGTTGCGCAACCACTTACCGACCTTGCGCAACCGCGGTGAAAAATCGAGCAAGCAATGGCTCGAGTGGTTGGAATCGCAAGCCGCAAAAATCCAGCAAGCCACCGGCGATACCGATCGCGATTCCAGTTGGGTGCTGACCGCCAGCGAACGCCAGCGTCTGGCCGATCAAGTAGCCCGCGAACTGCAAACGCACCAGAACTCCGGTAACATCGACAGTCAACTGGCAACGGAGCAACTCAAAGCCCGCCAGGAACTCACGCGACAAGCCGGCCAGCCTCACCAGATGATCCAGCAATTAGCGGATCAGGTCAAAGCTCTATCCGATCCAGATCAGCGGGCAGCCGCGGAAGTCGCGATCGAAGTTCGGCAACTCCCGGCGCTGGAGCAGTTCTCGGTCTACCGCCAGTCACAGCAAGCCCGCCACGATGGCGATAACCAGTTCATCGCCGACCTCGGTGAAAGCCAACGCGCTGCGATAGCCGTCGTTGCGACCCGCCAAGACCACCCGCTTCAGTCCCACCAGGATTTGCGCCGGTTACAACATTTGCTCGCGCGATTAGAGTCGATCCATGATCTGCGACAAGCCGTAAAGATTCTCGATCAGATGCATGAAATCGAACGTTGGGATGCAGGTTCACTACTAGCCCAATTTGAACAGCCGCGGGCCTGGGAAGCCTTCCAGCAGCAATTGACGGATGCGGTTCAGGCGGGCACGACCAGAGGTTTGGATTCAACACAACTCCAACCCTTCGTCGCAGCTTTGAACAGCGAGGCAGCCAAGCGCGTACAGCAGAAAATCCCCCCGCGGCGTTGGAGCAGCCAGCATCTAGCCTCGGCTGCCGCCGATCTGCAGGCCCTGAAAGAACTGCTCCAGCCGTCGTTGGCACAACTAGCCGATTTGGGACGCGAGACGCGCGCAGAACTGGCTCAACTTACCCCGAGTATCGCCGAGCTAGCGCGGCAAGCAGCCCGACAAGTCCAGCAGTCGGCCGACGAAACCCAACGCTTGGCGAAAGCGATGGAGGCGGAGGAGGTTCCGCATCCCCAACCGCCGCTGCGCGACTTGGAAGCCAAGTTGGACAGCAACGAGGGCTCGATGAAGCAGTTGCGCGAGGGGCTGGCCGACCTGGCTAGCCGCCAGGATTTGATGAATGAGCAGAGCGCCAAGCTTGCTCGCGATGCGGATGCAGCGGCGAGTATGGCGCAGGGAGTCAAGCGAAAGATCCAAGAGTCTATCGCGGCCGTGCACGAGCAGCTGGCTACCCCTCCAGCCATGACCGAAGCCTTGAAGGCTTCTGCCCAAACGCAGGCTGAGGCGGTGGCTACCCTGCAACGGATCGCTGATCATTTTGAGTCGCTCGAAGGTGCAACTGATGGCACTGTTGATCAAAGCCCGAAGGCACCGATGCCGACCAGCCCAGCGGGAAGCCTGGCGGAGCAGTTCACCCCAAATTCGGAAATGAGCCAAGCCCATCAAAACGCCGACCGACTTCGGCAATTGGCGACGCTCGACCCCCAGCGTGTCCTAGCGGAATTAGAGCGCGAATTGAAAAAGAATCCGCCGATGCAGGCTGAATTGTCGGAAATCGCCAAGGCCGCCAGCCGCGATGCCTTGGAAACGCTGGAGTTTACTGCTGATCAAGAGCACAACTTACAAACGTCTTTAGAAAACTCTGATCCTTTTTTCCTCGATCATAAAGAGCAGTTGCGACAGGAACTAGAACGCGCCATTCAAGCGGCCAAATCCATCACCGACCGGTGGATGCCGCGGGTTGAACACACCACTCAACGGGCATCCCAGCCAGCCACCGCCCAAGACCTGAACCTGCTCCGCCAGGAATTACAGAAGGCATCGGAAAAAGTTGGTGTGGCCGGCGAACTCGAGGCTTTCGATCGTATTTTTTCGACAGCGAAGAAATTACAAACAGAGCTGGATGTCTTTAGCCGGCGACTTCAACGGGAAGCCCGCGAATTGGAAACCATCGCCAACCAGGACCAGGCAATCGAGGCGCAGCGAGTGCGGCAGCAGCAGCGTGAAGCCGAAGACCTGCAGAGTCGATACCGCGACGAGGATATCAAGCAGGCCTTCAATGCCGAGCGAGACCAACTCCAGGAAACCCGGGCCAGCGAACTGCGGCGTCAACGGGCCGAACAGCAACTGAAGCAACGGCAGCGGGCTTGGGATGATAGCCAGAAACAGCTGGAGAAGAAGCCTGAAAGCGGTTCGCAATCAACGTTGGCTCGTCAACGACAAGCCGAACTAGCAACTGCCCGGCAAGACCTGGCCACCGCTCTGGCTCGTGAGGAAGCCGCGCAAGCCAGGCAGCAAGCGGTAAAGCAGTCCAGAGAAAAAATTCAGCTTCGCACCCACGAACCGCTGTCCAAACCCAACCCCCTCGCCCAACTCGGGATGCGGCTGGCGGTGGATACTGCCGCAGCAGCAAGGCAAGCCGCCGGAAACCTCCAGCAAGCCTTGGAAGCCTTCAGCCGTCAGCCACCAGCCGCTGCCAGCGACGAGGCGGTGATAACCGGAGATGAAGAGCAACAGGCTTTGGGCAGGAGTGTGCTCCGCGCCGCCGAGGGCTTGTCGAGAGCAGCTCGCCACGAACAACGCCTGGAGAATTCTTCCCACAGCCAAATGCTTTCGCAGCAATCGCAAAGCATCGGTGAAATTGCAACTGGTCCCATGCATCAAGCTCAAGAAGCTCTGGGCAGCGCGGGTCAGGCTCCCGCGGAAGATAGTCAGCGGAGAGGCCAAGCTACGGCTCAAAGTCAAGCCGCGTTGAAAACCGCGGAAGCCAGCTTGCGATCGCAGGCGGAAAACTTGCGACAGATACTTGAAGGATCAACCGCCAACGAGCAATCATCGTCGGTCGAAGGCCGAACGGGTTCGCCGGCAAACAAGCCCTCCTTGCTTTCCCCGCTGGAGATGGCCCAGATGCTCGATGAACTCGATTTCTTGCTGAGCAAGGCTGCGCCCGGTGACAAGCAGCCGACCGATGCCTCCTCGCCGACGGCCCAATCTCCGTCCGCGCAAGGGCAGCAATCCCCCTCGAAGGCTAACGGCGAGCCTACCCAGTCAGCGGCACCGGCATCCGCCCAAACGCTCGCCGATGCGGCAGAGCGACTCACCTCAGAAATGAACCAACAGCGACAAGCGATGGAGTCGTCGACAGCTTCGATGCCTTCTAGCGGGGCTTCGGAATCGCAGTCGCGGAACCCGACATTGCCCGGTCAATCGACGGCTGGTATGGTTCCCGCCGTCGATATCGAGAGCCTCGAGGATTGGGGAAAACTTCGCGAACAGTCGGTCGATGACGCTCGCGAGGGGGAACGTGAAGAAATACCTGCCGCTTACCGGTTGCAGGTCGAAGAATATTTCCGTCGCTTATCGAAACGCCCCTAAAGTGAAACTGGCTACATTCGATTTTCTGGTTCAACCAGCCATCACCGTTGGGCGTGGCCGCACGAGCAGTCTCAGCCTTGTTTCGACGCTGCTCTCAGGCTTGTTCCTCGTGCTTGTCGACCATTTGCCGCTCGAGGCTCAGGAGCCCCCGCCGCCGCCCGGCGATTCGTTGCCAGTCGACCAACCCAAGGCTGTCGACCAGGCAGTAGAGCTTGGTGTCGATTACTTGCTCAGCAAGCAACGGCCGGATGGCGCTATCACCGATCGTGGCTACGCGACTTCGATGACCGCCCTCTCGGTCATGGCAATGGCTTCGGTAGGAACGACTGTCAGCGAGCCGACCTCGCGAGGCCGGGCGATGAATCAAGCTCTGGAATATGTACTGCGCGATGATGTCCGAACCGAACAAGGTTACTTCGGACAGAAAGATGACTCGCGGATGTATGGCCATGGCATCATCACCTTGATGCTGACTGAAATGCTGGGCATGGGAAGCAGCCAGGAACAGGATGCCCGCATCCAACGATGCTGTCACGAAGCGATCGAACTTATCCTGCGTTCCCAGCAGATCGCCAAGAATCCACTCCATCGTGGTGGCTGGCGATATCAGCCCGATTCGCTCGACTCGGACCTCTCGGTAAGCGTGTGGCAATTGATGGCCCTGCGTTCGGCCAAGAATGACGGGATGGACGTCCCCAGCGCGGCGATCGAGGACGCGATCGAGTACCTTGAACGATCCTTCACCACGCCTCTGGATCGGCAAGGGCGACCGCTTGAACCCTTAGGTGGTTTCTCCTACACCGCCAACCAGAAGAATCCAACCTACACCATGACCAGCGCCGGCTTGTTGGCATTACAAGTCTGTGGACAATACGATTCGCCGCTGGTGATCGCCGCCAGTGACTGGCTGATGGCGAATCCACCCAAGTGGGGCGATCGCTTTTTCTTTTATGGCACCTACTACTACGCCCAGGGGATGCATCAACGCGGCCAGGCTTACGCTCGGGAGGCCGAACAGCGAGTGCAAAAAATCCTTTTGGAGAAACAGCAGCCTGACGGGAGTTGGGTCGCCCAAGGGGGAGAGGAGTCGGGGCCGGGCAATGTCTACGCTACCAGCCTGGCTATCCTGAGTCTCTCGGTAAAGTATCACTATTTGCCGATCTACCAGCGTTAACCGCCGACATAGCTGCGATCTACCGCCTGAAAGATCCATCTTGGCTCAAGCCATCTTCGGCAGGGTCAGTTCCCGGGTTTGCCTGACAACCGCGAGGGGCGGCCGTCGTTGAACCGAGAACCCACGGGCCCACATCGAGTCACACAGCAACCTGATCCGCCTCAGCCCACCGTAGGAGGCAGCACACTCTTGGCGGTCGATGCCTCCTCGGCTGGCGAATTGATCGGCTGAGGCTGGGGAACCGCTTCGGAGCGTTTGAGTTTCGACATCCATGTCGACAGCGATTTGCCGGTCGAATTGGCTGCGCCGCCAGGAGCGCCTGATTGGTCGATATGCGAGATCTCACGCCGCAGGATGCTCAACAACGTCTGCAGCATCACCACGCTGATCGGACCGACTACCAAACCGATGGGTCCCAAAGCCTGGACCCCTCCCAGCACGCTCAATAGCGCCAGCAACGGATGCAGTTGGCTCTGGCCATGCAAGACATAGGCTTTGACCACATTATCTACCGACGCCACGGCCAGCAGTCCCCACACGGCCAACAGCGAGGCCGCTAGATAGCGTTCTTCAAAGACCGCCAGGTAGATACAGACCGGAACCCAAACGACGCTTGGACCAACAAATGGAATCAATCCACAGAAGACTGAGATCAAAATAAGGAAGATCAAGGACTGCATACCGACCATATAGTAGCCCAAGCCAGCGACCAAGCCCTGAACAATCGCCGAGAGAATCATCGCCAGGACGATCGCCCGGGAGATTCGATCGAATTCTGTAAGTAGTTCCATCTCGTAGCGATCGTCGAGCGGGCTTAGTTTCATCAACGACTGCACCATCCGCGGCCCATCGTAGAGAAAAAAGTAGAGGGCTACCAACATGATGGCCGTACCCACCATCAAACGCACCAGGAATTCGGCGGTCGCACCGGTCAAGGAAATCAACTTGGGCCGTAGATAATCGATAGTCGATGCCGTCATATCACGGAGTTGCCGCGGGGAAGGGTTTGCCAACTCGCGGAGACTCGCGAGCAAGCGATTCCCGCCCAGCAATTTCTCTTTGGTCGGCTGCCAGTCTGCGCCCAATTGCACCACTTGGGACTGCAATTCGACCAGATCGCCTCGCGGACGCACTGGCACCAAGCCTTCCCGCCCCTCGAGTGTCTCATTCCGCGGTAAACCAGCAGCCTGCAGCACATGATCCAAAGATCCATGGAAGCGATCGATCGCTTCTTGCCAGCTTTCCTGACTGGCCACATATTCCTGATCCGCTGCGGCTTGCAACTGCTTGCGTTGTTCGGCGATTGCTTGGCCAGAAGGCTCAGCGGTTTCGCTCGTCCATGTACGCAGATTCGTCTCGACCTCTTTGTCGAGAAACTTCCGCAAGGAAGGAAGTAGATCCTCCAATTCCTGATCGATTTTCCTCGTCAAGCGGGCGAGCTTGCCCGCCGGATCAGCCAACTCAGCCATGGTCGAAGCCCCGACCTCCGTCTGAATTTCCTCGATACAAAACTGAATCGATCGAATATGTTCCTGGCATGGCGATTGAAGACCGAATTTCTTTCGCGCATTGTTGAGCCCGATGCTAACGCTGGTGTTGTTGATTTTCCCGACCAAGCCGGTACCCTGGACCGCTGCCATGCTGATGATGAGGGCGGTAGGCAGCAGCACAATAAAGACAATCAAGGCGGTAGTGATGCCCGCGGCCAGATAATCCCGCTGTCCTGTTTTTTCCAGGACCCAGCGATGGAGCGGACGAAAAACTACCACCAGCACGGCCGCCAGGAAGGCTGGCACCAGAAATCCCACCATCACCTTGTAAAACAAGGCGCCAATGATCACGATGGATGCCAGCAGTACAATGACGGATATCAATCGGCCCATGCCTGTCAGTCCTTTTTCATGGATGATCGCCAAAACCGCCCGACGAGCACGGATTCTACCCAAGGCATGCACCCTTGGGGACGCGTTTTCCGACGAATTCTCAAGCCCTTCCTGGTGCTGCTGGTCATTCTCGGCATCGGGCAGGCAATTCGCCTGGCCTGGCAGGATCTGACGCTCACGGAGGTGAGAACCCAGGAACGAATCGTTGCCCTGGAGCGGCAACTGGACCAGGCGACCAGCGACTCAAGCCGGACCATGCTGCAGCAGGAACTGGCGGGGTTGCGGGCTAGCCGTTTTTCCTTCCAGCGTATTCGTTGGCTTTGGCTGGCAACTGCCTTGCCGCTAGCAGGCTTTACTCTCTTTCCTTCCGGCCGCTACTGGTGGCGTACCCTGCAGCAGTTTGGCCATCCGCTTCCCTGGTGGCCGACCTTCACCGCCTATGTCGTAGGCGGCTTGGGCAAGTATGTACCAGGCAAAGCGATGGTGATCGTCTTGCGATCGGCCGCCCTGCAACCTCGCGGTGTTCCCTTGGCAACGTCGATCGTATCGATCTTCATCGAAACACTGATGACCCTGGCCGCAGCCGGCGGGATCGGAACCTTGGCCCTCGCCTCCCTCCGCATCCCGCCGTGGTTACGCTGGAGCTTGATCGCGACGGCCAGTCTCTCGCTCCTCCCCTTGTTGCCGCCTTTCTTTCAGCCCTGCCTGCGTCTCCTGTCACGGACCAAACAGCTACGCTTGCCGCAACATCTGGCGACCGCTTTGACTTGGTCTTTTGTCGGCCGCGGTTGGTTGTGGAGCTGCCTCGGTCAGTTCCTCATGGGCTGTTGCTTGTGGCTGGTCTGCGAAGCCATTCGTCCAGCCGAGCTACCTCTTCACCACGCGCCGGCCCAGCCCGTCACTTCCTCGCAATTATGGATGCTTTGCCAGGCCGCTACCAGTATGGGACAGGTGATCGGATTCCTCTCGATGTTGCCGGGTGGGGCTGGGGCTCGCGAACTGGTGGTGACTTTGTTGCTGGCACCGGCTATCGGCTATGCGCCTGCGCTTGCAGCGGCGGTGATTTACCGTATCGTGACGCTTACCGCTGAGTTATTGTTGGCCTTGGGCCTGTGGTGGCTGAACCACTTGCCAGCCACCGCCCGACCATCCCAGCGGAAATTGAATTAAACTACAGTCGGGTTTGGCTTGATGGATGCGACAGGAACCGGTTTGTTGAACACGCCTCACTCTACCCCAGTGGCCATCGTCGTCCCGCTGCTCAACGAAGCCGCCACGCTTCGCGAACTTTATTCACGGCTGGTCGCCATGGCCGACGCCCATCAGTTACAACTCGAGGTTATCTTTGTCGACGATGGCTCCACCGATCTCTCCTGGCCAACGATCGAAGAGCTAGCGGGTACCGATTCACGCGTCCGCGGACTCCGCCTCCGACGGAACTTCGGTAAGGCAGCGGCTTTGGCAGCTGGCATCGATCATGTTAACTCGCCGATCTTGGTGACCATGGATGCAGACCTGCAGGATGATCCCCAAGAAGTTCCAAGGTTGGTAGCCAAATTAGCTGAGGGCTTTGATTGCGTCAGCGGCTGGAAGAAGAAGCGTCATGATCCCTGGCATAAGACGTGGCCCTCGAAAGGTTTCAATTGGCTGGTCAATCGTTTGACCGGTCTGCAGCTGCATGACCACAACTGTGGTTT
>JBILTQ010000138.1:0-12584 GCA_044371435.1 Pirellulaceae bacterium
CCACCCCAGCCCGCGCGCTGGTGCTGGTCTTCTCCGATTTTTTTATCGAGCCGGACATCCTGCGGGGCTGCTTCGAACACCTTCGTTTTCGCAAGCATGATGTCGGAGCCTTCCATCTCCTGGCCGCGGAAGAACTACATTTTAATTTCCAGCGCCCCACCCGCTTCGTCGATCTCGAGGGTGGCGCTGCGATGTTCATCGAACCGACCGAAATCGCCGATCGCTACCAGGCGGCGATGTCGCAATACCTCGACCGCTTGCTCCACGTGATGCGGGAAACCAATACCGACTATCAGCGGGTCGTTTTGGATGAACCGTATGCCCATGCCCTTTCCCGATTCCTGATCGCCCGCGCCAGTCGACGGAGCCATCGATGACCTTCCTCGAACCCTGGTTGTTGCTGGCCCTGCCGTTGATCCTGATCCCGATCATCATTCACTTGATGAATCAGTGGCGTTATCAGTCGCAACCATGGGCAGCCATGATGTTTCTGTTGCAGGCCAAGGCGATGCATCGCGGCATGGCCAAATTGCGGCAGTGGTTGATCCTGGCCATGCGCACGCTGGCCATCGCCGGTCTGATTTTCGCCATGAGTCGCCCACTGGCTTCAGGCTTGATCGGTCGACTGGCCGGCGGCGATGTCGAAACGACGCTGATCATGCTGGATCGATCCCCGAGTATGTCCCAGCAAGCGGTTACCAACCAGGTAACGAAACTTGAGGCCGCCCTCGAGCAACTTCGCCAAAGCTTGCAGTATCGGCGTTCGCAACGCTGGGTACTGGTCGATGGCCTGCGGCCCACCGTTGATGTATTCAGTTCACTGGATGAGCTGCTCAAGGCAGTCCCGAAGAAAACGACCAGTGCCGCTGCCGATTGGCCCCACGCTTTTCAATTGGCGATCGAGTATCTCCGCCAGCATCCGTCCAGCCAAAGCGACCTTTGGATTGCCTCGGATATGCAACGCGGCGATTGGCGTCTGGATAGCAGCCCCTGGCAAGCCTTGGTCGAAGAACTGCAAGGGCTGCCGGGCCGGTTGCGAATCATGAACCTGGCTTATCCGGAAACCGCGGAAGAGGATCTTTGCCTGCGGCTGACCGCGTCGCGACTCGATGTCGATGAAGCCCGCCGCGACGTCGTCCTCGGGCTGGAGGTACAACCGGTCGGAAAACAGACAGCGAATGCCCCCCTTCCCCTAGAGATCACCCTCGGTGACACGGTCTTCACCACCGACATCGAATTGAACCAGGGGCGCGGAGAAATCGAGGCCTACCACATCCCGCTGTCCGGCAAACCAGAGCCGGTCGCCTGGGGTCAGGTGAGCCTGCCCGCCGATACGAACCTCGCCAACAATACGGTCTATTTTGCCGTCGCCGAACCGCCGACCAGACAGACCGTGATCGTCAGCGAACGCCCCGCCTGGGTAGCTCCCCTCAGGATTGCCACCGAAGTCGCCCCAGAGGAACTTGCTTCGAATTCGAAAAAAATCGAGACGAAGGTGACGGTTGTGGAACTGGAGCAAGCGGCTTCGATCGACTACGCGAACGCCTCGCTCGTCCTCTGGCAAGGCCGATTGCCCGATGGCGACCAGCGCGCACGGCTGGAAGAGTTCCTCGCCGATGGCGGTTGTTTGTGGCTGTTCCCGCCGGCGAACCTGGTAGAACAAGCGGCCACCGAAAACCATCGTTTCCTCGATATCGGCTGGACCGGCTGGCGCAAATTTTCCAAGCCAGCCCAACCCCGAGCCTGGCGTGCCGATCATGCACTGCTGGCGGCCTCCCAGAGTGGCCAAGCCCTCTCGGTCGGCGACCTGGAGATCGACGCATGCGGGCTGTTTGAAGCCCGAGCAACGCCGCTTATCACCCTCCCGGATGGTTCGCCGCTGGTCTCTCAGGTCGAAACCGACCGCGGTCTTCTCTTCGTCTGCAGTACCCTCCCCATCGCGCCGTACTCCTCGTTCGCCCAGAACGGTGTCGTCCTCTACGTCGCCATGCAACGCTCACTGGCTTTGGGAAATCAGCGCAAGGATCGAGCCATCGCCGTGGAAGCGCAGCGATTTTCGCCGACAGCAACAGCGGCCCCCCCAAGCCAATCACCACTCGTCTCGGCTCCCCCGCCTCGGCTTCCTACCTTCACGACCCCCGATGGACGGCCCTTGCTACCTCCTTCGCGCTGGCAGCCGCTGGCCACCACCCCAAGCGATCCATCCACCGCCGCCGAACTGCTGAGCGGCGTGTACGCGGCGGGCGAGAAGCTGGTGACCGTTCACCGACCGCTATCCGAGGATAGCGCAGAAAACGTAGATGAAGAAACCTTCAAGAAACTGCTGGCCGGTATGGAGGTGTATCGCTTGAACGAGTTTGTCGCCACACAGCGTCCCCTCCAGCAGGAGATTTGGCGATTCTTCTTGATGGCGATGATCGCCGCCCTGCTGCTCGAAGCCTACCTCAGCCTGCCACGCTCCTCAATCAAACTCGTAGCGATGACGAATCCAGCGGAAGAGTGGGCTGGCAGCCAGCGTCGTTAGGATGGCCATCAGCACCAGGATAGAAAAGATTTCGGGGCCGATGATCCCCCGCTCGCGACCGATATTGAGCAAGATCAGTTCCATCAGCCCGCGGGCATTCATCAAGGCCCCGACCGCCAAAGCCGTTCCTTGACTCTCACCCGCCAATCGCGCTGCCCCCCAGCACGCTACCCCTTTGCCGACGCTGGCAGCGATCAAGACGACGACGGCGACCAACAGCAACCAGCCACTCGAGACCAAATCCAAGCGGGTATTCAAACCGGAGTAGGTGAAAAAAAGCGGTAACAGCAAAGCCAGGATCAACGGCTCCAGCTTGCTTTTCAACTGCTCGCAAATCATCCCGCGCGGCATGGCACACCCCATCAGGAAGGCCCCAAAGACCGCGTAGACCCCGATCCGGTCGGTGCAGTAGGCTCCCAGCATCACCAGCACTAACAACGAAGCCAGCTGTGTCTCGCCGAGCCCACCTTGCTTCTCGACCGAGGGGACTAGCCAACGCAACATCGGTCGCACCCCTTGAAGCACGACCAGGGCATAGACGATCCCACCCCCGATCGCCGCCAGCGAGATGAGCCAACTGCCGGAGGAACTGGAGAGGACAATCGCCAGGACGCACCAGGCCGCCACGTCATCGATGGCGCCGGCTGCCAGGGCCAGGGTTCCGAGCGATGTTCCTGCCAAGCGGTTCTCGACAATGATCCTCGCCAGCATCGGGAAGGCGGTGATACACATCGACGCCCCCAGGAACAACACCGCCTCGTGCAGACGGATCTTCTCCGGGAAAAAGCCTCCCACCTGATATAGCCACAGGCCGACCAGCCCCCCCAGCGCGAACGGGGTCAGCATCCCGGCCAAGGAAACATGGACCGCCGTCCTGCCCCGTTCGCGAAATTGGTCCAGGCGGAACTCGCAGCCGACCAGAAACATGTACAACGCCAAACCGACCTGACTGACCGAAAACAGGATTGGTTTGGATTCCGGCAGGAACAACCAAGCATAACCCTCCGGCCAGAAAAGCCCGAGGAAAGATGGCCCCAAGACCACCCCGGCGATCATTTCCCCCACGACTTGAGGCTGACCGAGATATCGGGCGAACCAACCGACGGTCCGGCAGGTTGCCAAAATCACCGTCAACTGCAGGAAGAAGTGAACCGAAAGCTCGAACGTGGTTGGGGCCGATACCATGCGATGATCCTAATCCAATTATCTTCGACCGCCACCCGGACACTTCGAAGATGGCTCGAGCTCTAGGAAATCCCATCGCCCTAGCCAACGGTCGGTCCGATGGTCGACGCTGGAAAGGAGCATTCCTCGGTTTCCCAAGACAGGTCCCTGCGGGATGCCGTTGCGCTAGTCAGGCCTCGTTCCTCGGCATTCCCATCCGAAGGCGACCACAGGCTACGACTTACCACCCGATCTCGCCAGCTTTCTTAAGATCTCCACGCCGCGTTCGAGGGTTGACTGGCTGGCCGCAAACGAGATCCTGAAGTGGGTATCGCGATGCGAAAAAATATTTCCAGGGATGATCAGCAGTTCGTTCTCGATCGCCTTCTGCACGAACTCCATCGCGTTCCCCCAGGGGACCTTGGGGAAAACGTAGAAGGCCCCGCCAGGCTTGACGAACTCGTAGTAATCTTTCAAACCATCGACGATCATGTCGCGTTTGACCCGGTAATCGCGTTGATACGGGGTCATGTCGTAGTCGAGCGCAGCCAGACCCGCCCATTGCACCGGTTGCGGCGCGCAGACGAACGAATACTGCTGCACCTTCAACATTGTCTGCATGATCGCCTGCGGCCCGTGAACAAATCCCAACCGCCAACCCGTCATCGCATGGCTCTTGGAAAAACCATCGATGACAATGGTGTCCGGGTTGAAAGCCGCCGGCGATTGCATCGGTTCATCGAAAACGAACAAACTGTAGATTTCATCCGAGATCAAAGCCACCTGATGCTCGCGACAAAGCTCCGCCAAACCTCGCATCTCCTCGAACGAAGCGGTGACGCCGGTCGGATTAGCGGGGGAATTGAAGAGAACCAGCTTCGTCTTGGGGGTTATTGCATCGCGAACTTTTTGCAGATCGATCTTGAAATCAGGATAGGTGTCGATGATCACCGGCACCCCTCCGACCAACTGCACCAAGGGGGGGTACATCACAAAGTAGGGATCGAAGATGATGACTTCATCGCCGGGATCCACCAACGATAGCATCGCCAATACCAATCCCCCGCTGGTGCCGGAACTCACGAATACCTGACGGTCAGGCTGGTGGTACTTTGCCTCCAAATCGCCTTGCAACCGCTGGAGCAGCGGTGCGATCCCCTGCGTCGGAGAATAGGCATTCTTGCCCGCGCGAATCGCTTCGATACAAGCGTCCTTGATCTTGTCCGGAACATCGAAATCGGGCTGGCCGATCGAAAGGTTCACCGGGTTCTTCAAGCTGGCGGCCAGGTCGAAGACTTTGCGAATGCCGCTGGAATCAAAGGACTTGGTCCGGCTGGCGATCCAGTTGGCAGCCAGCGAATGGGAGGAGGTAGGCATCGGGCGGTATGGGATGGGTAGTGATCTAAGAACCCGAACCTTGGCTGGCTCGCTCGGCCAACCAACTCGAGGCCAACCGATAACTTCCATAGAACAGACCAAAGAACAACAAGTCGGAAGCCAAGGTGTTGCGGAAGAAAGGCCAGCCCATGACGTAGGACTGAATCAGCCCGGCCGTCGTCGGTTCGTACTGCATCACCGGATCCAGCCAACTGCCAAAGTTGCTTATCAAGAAGAAGGCCAACGACCCCAGGGTAGTCGCACCCAGCCCCCACCCCAGCGAGTCGCGATAACGCAGCAGATGCCCACAAGCCCCCATCACCGCAAAACCGAGGTAGTTAAAAAACATCGAACGAGCATCGTACAGGTGTACCCCGGCCACCTGGAAGCATTGCCCCGCCAGATCGCTTACCACCAGGGCGGCGGTTGGAAGCCCCCAACACCACCAGCCCCGCAGGTAAGCGCCGCAAAACACGAACAAGGCGCCGAATACCGCGAAATTCGCTTCCAAGGGGAGCCACTTGAGCTTGGCCACGATCGCCAAGGCGGAAAAGAGAAACGCCGCTATCAACGCAGGAGACTTCGCCATGAATCCAACACAACTTCCACAAAAGTTTTCTGCATGCCAAGAAGAAGGCTGTAAGCTACCGTTGATCCCTCAAAGAATCAAGCGACGACCGCGGTCTGGACCGCCAACTCGACCAGGGATTCCAGCGATGACTGTGCCGAAACGTCGATTTTCTCTATCCCTTGGCTGCGCAATACCTTGGCGACCTCCGAGGAAATCGCTAGCCACTGCCAACGATGGCCAACCGCTCCCAGCAACTTCGCTAAACGCTCCGCATTGGCGGAACTGGTAACGATGGCCAGGTCGATTCCTTCCTCGATCGCCGCGAGCGTCTCCGGCAACAAGCCCGCGACCTCCTGGCTGCGATAAGCCACCACCCCCTCCACCTCATGGCCAGCCCCTCGCAGCTTCTCTTCCAGCGTCGCTTTCCCGCGGTTGGCGCGGACCGCCAAACACCGCTGTTTACCCAAACCCTGCGTGGCGAAATAAGCCAGCATCCGATCAGCCAGGCAGCCGGCATTCCATCGGGATTCCATCCCATCCGGCAAGAGGTCACAACGCACCCCCCAGCGTTCCAGAGCCCCCGCTACCGAAGGGCCAACCCCCGCCAACCGGCAGCCGCCCAAGGCTCGGGCATCCCGCTGCAACTCCCGCAGCCGCCGAAAGAAATGATCGACCCCGTTGGCCGAAGCAAAGACCAGCCAGTCCAAGTCGGCCAACCCCTGCAGTTTCGCGTCGAGTTCCGCGAAGTCGTCCAGCCCCTCCACGACCACCCCCGGCTGGTAAATCAGCCTCGCCCCCATTTCCTCCAAAACCGCCATCGAGCCAGGGCTAGCTTGCCCCTCGCCACGGGATACCAGGATTGTCTTGCCCTGCAACGGTCGTTGGGAAAACCAGTCCATCGACTCCCCCAAACGCGCCACCTCGCCGACAATCGCCAAGACGGGTGGCCGAATCACCGAACCCGATCCGAGGTGCTCGCCGACATCCCTGAGGCTGCAACGCACTACCTGCTGGTCCGGCCAAGAGCATCGCCGCACCAAAGCCACCGGGCAGCTTGGAGACTTGCCAGCTTCCATCAAGCGACGGCTCCACCACGGCGCGCTGGTGACCCCCATGTAAAGGATCAAGGTCCCTGGAAATTCCGCTAACGCCCTCCAATCCACCGATTCACTGATCTCTATCCCACCGTCCGCCGCCTGCGTCTGACCGGTGACCAAGGCCACCGCCGAAGACCAATCGCGATGCGTGATCGGGATCCCGGTGTAGGCAGCGACCGCTAAGGCCGCGGTTACCCCGGGAACCACCTCGAATGGGATCCCCTCGGCCACCAGGCGTTCCAATTCCTCCGCCGTCCTGGCAAATACACCAGTATCCCCCCCTTTGAGCCGCACTACCCGCCGGCCCTGCCGGGCCTGCTCGACCATCGCATCGTTGATCTCCGCCTGGGTCCATAGCCTATCCCCGCCATGCTTCCCCACCGAAATCCATAGGGCATCCTTCCGCGTCCAGCCGCGAAAGGCAGGATTGACTAAACCATCGGCCAAGACCGCGTCGGCCTCCCTCAGTAACTGGGCCCCGCGGACCGTCATCAAGCCTGGATCTCCGGGTCCCGCCCCGACCAGGAAAACCTTGCCATTTCGGCCCAACTCAGTCAAAAGAACGTACTCCGATGAGGTATTTCGGCTGGACAAACCAGGTGTCGTCGCGCATTATAACCGACCTGTGAATCTTTTCGTCACGCTGTCCTCTAGCCGATTTCCTGAAGTTCCGATGCCGAATACCAAGAGTGCCAAGAAACGCCATCGCCAAGGTCTCGAGCGACGCGCCAAGAACCGCGCAGTGAAGTCTTCGCTGAAAACTGGCATCAAGAAACTCCGCGAGCTGGTCTCTACCAAGAATGTTGACGAATCGAAAGCTGCCCTGACTTCGATCTACAAGGCGCTGGACCAGGCAGCCGCGCGGGGGGTGATCCACGTCAACAAGGCGGCGCGGACCAAGAGCCGGCTCAGCCATCTCTTGGCCAAGACCTTCAAGCCAGCATCGGCGTAAAGCAAAACCCGCCCGTAGGCGTTCTTCGCCCCGGTCGATGTCTGCTCGGTCGTGCTCAGCCCGATCGGTATTCGTCAGGAGGTTTGCGATGGTTGCTGGTCATGGACCTTCGTGATCGGGCAGAAAGCCAACATGGCTTCCGATTGCCTGGAACTTCGCCCCCTCGTTTCACGTCACGCTCCGGCCTCATCCCACCGCGGCTCCCGCGGGGCACCTTCGGCTCCACTCGCGGAACAAGCCCGCCGCCGCATCGCCAGGCGACAGAGCTCAGACAAGCTGCAGCGGCAGATGGCTAACGCCACAGGTCTCGCGAATAGATGTCGTCAGCCGCGTAGGCAAACCCTTCGGCCGTGATGCTGGGCGTTGCTGACTGAATCTGGACCACTTCGAAGTTGAGTTCATCGGGCAAAGCCAGCACCCGCAACAAGATGTTGCCACCGTCGACGGTCGTGCGATACACCCGATTGCGAGGGACAGTGGCTTGGATCTCCAC
The DNA here is from genome assembly GCA_044371435.1 of Pirellulaceae bacterium. Classification (GTDB taxonomy): domain Bacteria; phylum Planctomycetota; class Planctomycetia; order Pirellulales; family Pirellulaceae; genus JAIYDQ01. Next base: position 8,179 of record JBILTQ010000138.1, read on the forward strand.
CAAGCCCCCCTGATCATCGGGAGCCACACTGCGAAGCACCACATCGCGACCGTTGTTGGTCAGCGAGATCTCGTTGGACAACGTCCCTTCAAAACCGCCGCGATGAATATTCCACAGCGGGCTACCGTCAGCGCTCACCAAAGCGGTGAAACCGCGGTGTCCCCAGGCTGTCCCCTGACGCATGTAGAAAGTCGAGATCTGGCTTTCCCACAGGGTGTTGGCGACATTGTTGATCCCCAGGACACGGAAGTTCGCGGTCAAGGCCGCTCCCCCAGCCGGCCCGATCGCGGCGGCGATGACTTCCACTTCCGGCGCATCGATCATGAATTCCGGACGCATCATGGTGATCGTGTATTGGCCCGGAGGTAACTGCTCCAGAGAATAGCGTCCCAAGGCGTCGGTCTCCACGATGACCTCGGAGGCCCGTAGATTACCGCCTTGAGGTTGACCGGAAATCTTGATTTCGATGTCATTCAACACCAGTTCATCGATATCGTGCCGGCCGTTGTTGTTGTCATCGATCCACACCCGCCCTTCAATGCGACTGGGGGCGAACGGATTCACATTGACTGTCACCCTGGCCATGCCGCGTTTGGGATCGGCGACCCCTTCAGTCGTTCCATTGTCGATCACTTCGTAATCGAAGACATCGACCCCTTCAAAACCAGCCGGGGCGGTATAGGTAATCGTCCCGTCCTGATTCAAGGCGACGGTACCTCGGGTTGGGTTGGCTCCGGTGAGCGGAATCACACGAATGACTTGCAGCGTCTGATTGGCTTCGTTGACTGCCCCGCGCGAAGACTGAGCCAATTCGTCGCTCAGATTGACGACCGTCGGCAGGTTGGCGAAGGCTGCACGCGTCGCATTCAGCGGAACCGGGGCATCATTCACTTCGCGTACCGTAAAGGTGATGGTCCCGGTGGCTTGCGGGTTCCCCGGTCCAGAATCCTGGATGACATAAGTCGCCAAGGCCGTCCCGTTGAAGTCGGCGGCCGGGGTGAAGATGACGTTGTTCCCTTGAAGGACGATCGCCCCCTGAGCGGGATTGACCATAGCTACACTGACGACGGTCAACGACTGCGAGGTTTCATCGCTGGCAGTGTTCGGGCCCGGCCGATCGTTGGCCGTCAAGGCCGAGGTGGCGATGGGCAAGGCCTCATCTTCGCGGAGGGTAAATACATCGTCGACCGCGATCGGCGGATCGTTGACCGCCGCTACGTTGACGGTGATGGAAGCCGTGGCCGACTTCGGATCAGCCACGCCGTTGGTCGTCCCATTATCGGTCGCCGTGAATTGAATCACGGCAGCCCCCACGAAATTGGCGGCAGGGGTAAAGACAATGTTGCCGCTCGCATTGACCGCGACCGTTCCCGCCCCTGAGGTCACCACCGACGCGCCGGTGATCGTCAGCGTCTGCTCGGCTTCATTGACCCCCGGCGATGCTCCGCTCAAAGCCTGCGCCGCGGTGATTGTCAGCACCGTGTCTTCGGTACCAGCCACACTTTGGTTGACCAGGATTGGCGGCGTGTTCACCTCCGATACCGTGATGGCGACCGTCGCCGTCGACGGCTGACTACCTTCCTTGGTATCGCTCATGGTATAGGTAAACGTCACCGAACCGTTGAAATCAGGAGCCGGCGTATACACCAGACCGACCGGCGTCCCGTTGTCGTTCAAGGCCAGCGTGCCAGCAGCGCTCGGCGTGAGGCTGGAGAAACTCAATAGTTGGCGAGCAAATCCATCGTTGATAAAGTCATTGGCGAGGACATCGATGGTCACCGCACTCCCGCTCTCGACAGCTACCGCACTATCATTGACCGCGAAGGGGAAGGTGGGCGGGATGATGAAAACTTCGGCCGTCGCCGAGGCAGTCAGGCCGCCTCCGTCGGTAATGGTGTAGCTGAAGGTTTCGGTGGCATTGATCAAGCCGCTCGGAGGTGCATAGACCACCCGACTACCGTCGGCGTTGATACTGACGGTACCACGAACCGAGCCCGGACCTTGCAGGTTACCGACGGCGGTGATGCGGATATCGTTCGGTTCATTCGGGCCGGGACTATCATTGGCCATCACATCGAGCAGATTGCTGTTACCGGGAACACCCAGGACGACAAAGCGGTTGGCTCCCGTATCATCGACAGCGATCGGCGGATCGTTGACCGGAAGGACGTTGATCGTCACTGTGGCCGGCTGACTCTGAGCCGCTGGTGAACCATTATCCTGGGCCACTGCCACGAAGAGGAAAGGTCCATGAAAATTAGGCGTCGGGGTGAAGACCGCATTCCCGTTGACAACCTGAATCGTACCGCCGGTTTGACCATCGGCGGCGGCCGCGCTCAGCAAGGTCACCGTCTGCGAACTTTCATTGCTCGGACCAGGGGAAAAAATTTGCGGCGCGTTGATCGTCAACGAAGTATCTTCATTGACGCTGAAGCTGCTTTGAATCACCACCGGCGGATCATTGACCGGCGTCACGTTGACGGTGAAGGTGGCGGTCGTCGAGGCCGGCGGTGTCCCATTGTCGGTACCGGTAGCGACAAACTGTACGCTACCGAAGAAATCCGGCATCGGAGAGAAAATCACATTCCCACCCTGCAAAACCACCGTCCCGCCGGTCTGGCCTGGCACCAGCGCCACGTTGCTCAGCGTGATTGTCTGAGCATCCTCGCCCGGTCCAGGGCTAAAGAGAGTGTTCGGAGTGAAGGTGGTCGGTCCAGAATCCTCGGCCACCGAGGGGAGCGTCTGTGGGATCGGACTGTCGTTGAAGGGATTCACATTGACGGTCACCGTAGCCGTACTGGTATTCGAACCGGCGGTGATGGTGTAGGTAAATTGCGTCGTCCCGGAGAAGCTCGGGGTCGGGGTATAAGCCACGGCATTACCACCATTGACAATGCTGACGCTGCCACCCGAGACCGGTTGGGTCACCGCTGTTACCAAAAAACTGCCGACGGAAGAGGTATCGTTGGCCCGCACGTCGAGCGAGTTATTGGTGCTGTTCTCGGTAACCGCAAAGGTATCGTTGACCGCTTGCAACGCCGAAGTGAAACGGATGCGGAACGGAGAAGGGAAGGTGATCAGGTTGTCGGGGACCACCGTGTCGCTGCCGAAAAGAGCTACCGTCAATTTGTTGTCGCCAGACGAGCCGACAGTAAAATCGACCACCCCGGCAGAGTTGGCGGCGCGGAAGGCGGTATCAAAAATACTGAAGAAGACCGAGCTGTCGTCGAGGTTGGGTTGCGAACCGGTGAAGTTCCCCACGTTGTCCAGCTTGAAGCCGCCAGCCGATGACAACAACGTCCCGGTGGCTCGACCAGCGTTGTAGCTGAAAGTATTGCCACCGGAAGCCTGATTGATCGGATAGGTGATAGCCGCTCCCAAAACATCCTTGTTGGCAGGATCGGCCGTCGAGTTGACCTGGATGATCGCGGCGCTGCCGTTGGAGGTGGTCAAGTTGTTGCTGCCGACCGCGACATCGGTGATGTTCTGGCGAAAGAATGAGTTGATGAAGGAGATGCCGTAGACCTGGTCTCGCGGCGTTGGCCCTTCGATCTCAAAGTTGTCGACTCGGATGTTGGCCGTTCCACCGACAAACGACAAGGCCCCCACCGCATTGGCGATCCGCGTCCGCATCGTCCCAGTGTTGGTCGTGTACTGGATCGGGGCTGTGGTTTCAGCCCCGTAACTCAAAGTGAAAGTCCCACCGTTGGTCAATCCACCAAAGCGAACCGTCTGATACTCGCCCCACAAGACCTGGGCCAGCTCGGAAGATGCATTTCCTTGGGTTACGTAGTTCACATCGAGATAGGTGGAAAACACCCCCGAGGCATCCGGTCGCAGGTCGCGGGTGCGGGTCCGCAAGGTGAAACGCTCACCGATCCCAATGGTGTATTCGGGGACTCCGCCGACCACCGTCGGTGTCAACAAACCGCCGGTAGAATTCAGCACCTGGGCGCTGACTTCCGCCAATTCCCCCACCCCTTCACCTGTTCGCAAGCGATTGATGACCATCAAAGCATCGATCGGCGAAAGGCTCCCGTCGTTGTTGACGTCGACCATCGGGACAAAAACCTGCTCTTCGGAATCCGCTTCGCCGGAAGCCCCTCCCAACCCCTCGCCTCCCGAGTTCCGGTTCAGGGCATTGATGACCTGCAAAGCATCGATCGGAGAAATCGCGAAGTCGCCGTTCACGTCGGTCGGCACCAGCGCGTTGTGCAAACTCACCCCCGTATCGGCCGCCATCAACTCACGCCGCTCCAACCCCTCCAACCGCAACGCACGCCGTTTCGCCGATCGACGGGCGGCCGCCAACCGCGCCCGCCACACCCGCGATGAAGATGCCTTGGAACTGCTGGAAAATAGCGATTGCAGGCCCCGTGGAATCAGTAATCCACTCATCGATTAGT
>JBILTQ010000453.1:0-4164 GCA_044371435.1 Pirellulaceae bacterium
CCACCCGGGAACCCACCACCCGGGAACCCACCACCCGGGAACCCACCACCTGGAAAGCCGCTCCCTCCCTGGCTCATGCCGTCCATCGCCCCCGCCGCAGACGCGTGGGCCGCAGGGTCTCCGCCGGGATGGCCCGGATGAGCCGCCCCCGGATGCCAAGCTCCCCCCGGCCAGAAATTGCTCTGCTGGGCGTTGACGAACGGGGTCGGGGGCCCCCAGGCTCCATAGGGAACCGCAAATGGACGGTAAGGGTAGCGCCACTCACCATAGGGCTGAACCGAGGGCCCCCAACGATCGACGACATGATAATTGTCGACCGAAGTCCCGGCTTGGACGGTCGATCGCGTGTGACGAAAACCAGCACGTTGATAGTCCGGCCGCTCGTAGATAACCGGTTCGACCCCTTGGGAATGCTGATCGACGCGACGTCCCTCGCCATCGTGGGTATAGGTCGATGCGAAGAGGGTCCAATCAGCGGCGGGTTGCGGTTCCGGCAAGCGAACGGCACAAGCTGGCTGGCCGAGCCCTACGCTGGAAAACGCCACCAGCCAACAACCGGCGAGGAGGCATGGAACCAATAGTCCGGTCAGGCGGGCCCAACCGTCACGGCAGCGATCGAATTGGATGGTGGTCAACATAGCTTCCAGACTAATTGGACACCGCTGACAAACTATGGATAATGACCGAATATCCAAGGAAACGTTGGTTGCCCTTCGGGATATGACGATTGTGCAGCCGCGTTTAGCTCGCAGCACCGTTTAGCTCGCGGCAAGAGGATGAGTCGTCCCTCCAGGGCAACGACGAGTTGATGTCGGAGACGGGCTGCCATGGAAATAGAGATCCGCTGTATGCGATCGCCCACCTTTCCGATCCCAGGGGAGATGTATCAGCTACTCCTATCCCTGCTCCTGACCCTCGCCGCCGCTTGCGAAGGCTGGCTGAACCTTCGACTGCTGGCCGAAGAAGAACTGGTCGCTCCCGCCAAAGTTACCCCGCTCCCACAGGCCTTCGCGGAAAACGATTATGTCCAACCTCGTCCGCTGCTGGGTGGCCTCGAACTGGGGTTTCGCCACATCGAAGCCGATGTCTTCCTCCTCGATGATCGCCTGATGGTCGGCAATTCGATCTTAGACCTGCAAACCCAAGGAAGTCTGGAAGAGCTTTATCTGCAACCGCTGATGCAACTCCACCGTTCAGCCAGTCCGCGTTTGGAAAATGCCGGCCAACCGGTGATGCTCTTCCTCGATATCAAATCCGAGCCGACCCTGAGCTATCGCGTCCTGCAGCCGCTCCTCAAAAAATATTCGGCGATGCTGACCTCGGTCAGCGATGACCAAGTCTTTTCCAATTCGGTGACGGTTGTGCTGGGCGGCCACGTCGCCCGCGAACAACTCGCAACGGAAAATCCACGCTATGCGGCCATCGACGGTCGCCTCTCGGATATCGATACCCCTGCCCCGAACCACTGGATGCCAACCATCAGCCTGCGTTGGTCAGCCCACTTTCGCTGGCAAGGCAAATCCGAATTCACCTCCTTCGAACGCGCCCGGCTGCTGGCCTTGGTAGCCCGCGTGCATGCCCAGCGCCGCAAGCTCCGCTTTTGGTCGACTCCCGAATCGGAACTGGTCTGGTCGGTGCTGCGGGCCGCTGAAGTTGACCTGGTGGGATCCAAGAATTATCTTGCGCTCCATCGATTCTTCACTGTCCCCCCTTCGCCGTTCACCCGTTGACCCATCCCCTGGGTTGTCTGCTTCTTTTCCTTCCAACCTTCCCGGATGGTGCCCGATGTTCCCTCCCTCGCGCTCGATGCCGTGCTCAACCCGCCGAAAGACTTTGCACCTTCAGCCGACGGAACCCCAACAGTGGGCTTGGCACGCCGTTGCCAGCCGAAGCCTGATCGTGCTGCTGGCGATCTTTTCCCAAGCCGCATTGCTGTCCGAAGCAGTCCTAGCCCAGAAGGCTTCCAGCGATCCGCTGGCGGCTTACCGTTCGGCAGCCGAAAAATGGGAGAAGGATATCCAGGCATTAGAAAAGCTCGACAAGAGCCAGGCCAGCGACGAACGGACGATCCTGTTCCTGGGAAGTTCCAGCATCAAACGCTGGACCACGCTGACCACGGACCTGGCTCCCTGGCCAGCCCTCAACCGCGGTTACGGCGGAGCTCGTTTTTCTGACCTGGCGATCTACGCCCCGCGCTTGCTCCAGGCCCATCAGCCGCGCGCGGCGGTGATCTACGTCGGCAACGACATCACCGGCAAGGAGGATACCGACAAGCGTCCCGAGGAGGTGGTCGAATTGTTCCAGCTGGTGGTCGGTAGTATCCGGCAACGCAATCCGCTGGCGGAAATCTTCTTGGTCGAAATCACCCCGGCCCCCTCGCGCTTCCAAGCCTGGCCTCAGATCCAGGCAGCGAATCGGCAATTGAAAGCCGCCTGCGATGCGGATGACCATCTGCACTTCATCGAAACCCACCCGCACTACCTGACCGCCGAAGGCCAACCGCGTCCGGAACTCTTCGTCAGCGACCGGCTCCATCAAAACGATGACGGCTACAAAGTCTGGAAGCGGTTGATCATGGCCCAGGTCGAAGCGGTGCTGGTCAAGCCCTGATGCGGTACGCGCCGCCTGGTAAGGGCTTCAGCTGCAGCCAGCAAGGAACGGCTCTGCCCATGGAACTCCGCTCGCTTGATGGGCTGACACGCGTCCGGTTTAGCTGAGGATGTCGTGGACGACGGTGGGTGGTTCCACCCCCGTCAAGCGTTGTTCGAGACCTTGAAACTTGAAACTCAAGCGTCGATCGTCGATCCCCATGCAATGGAGGATGGTGGCGTTCAAGTCGTTGAGATGAACCGGCTTGTCGACAATGTTGTAGCTGAAATCATCGGTCTCGCCGTAGGTCAAACCGCCGCGAACCCCACCCCCAGCCAACCACATGCAGAAGTTGCGCGGATGGTGGTCGCGACCATAGTTATCCGCCGTCAAATTCCCCTGGGAATACACCGTCCGACCAAACTCACCGCCAAATACCACCAGGGTATCTTCCAGCAAGCCTCGCTGCTTCAAGTCCTTGATCAAGGCCGCCGCTGGCTGATCGACATCCCGGCATTGCCCTTGGATCAATCGCGGCAGGTTGTTGTGCTGATCCCAACCGCGATGAAGGATCTGCACCACGCGAACACCGCGTTCAACCAGACGCCTGGCAAGGATAGCGCTGGCCGCAAACGTCCCCTTCTTGAGCACCTCCGGACCGTACATCTCTAGCGTCGTCTGAGTCTCACTCGACAAGTCGGTGAGCTCCGGGACGCTGGTCTGCATCCGAAAAGCCATCTCATACTGAGCGATACGAGTCTGAGTCTCGGGATCGCGATACTTATCGTAGGTCTGCTGGTTCAGCCGACTCAGCGCGTCGAGCATTTGCCGACGATCGGAACCGCTCACCCCCGGGGGATTCTGTAGGTAGAGGACCGGATCCCCCGAACCGCGCAAGGCCACGCCGTCATAGCTAGTCGGCAAGAATCCGCTGCTCCACATCCGGGTAAACAGGGCTTGGGCCTGACTCTCCTTGGGGAAGCTCGGAGTAAAAACGACAAAGGCCGGAAGGTCGTTGCTTTCGCTCCCCAAACCGTAACTCAACCAGGAACCGAGGCTGGGCTTCCCTGGCACTTCGCTCCCGGTCATCACGAAGGTGCAGGCCGGGTCATGATTGATGGCATCGGTGTGCACCGACTTGATCAAGGTAATGTCGTCGGCGATCTCATGAAGATGGGGAATCAAACTGCTCATCAACATGCCGCTTTGACCGCACGGCTTGAAGTCAAAGATGCTGGGAGCTACCGGCAAGCGTGACTGCCCGCTGGTCATGGTCGTGATCCGCTGACCCTTGCGGATCGAATCCGGCAGGTCTTTGTCAAACTGCTCCTTGAGGCCCGGTTTGTAGTCGAACAAATCGAGCTGCGAAGGGGCGCCGTTCATGTGAAGATAGATGAGCCGCTTGGCCCGCGGGGGGAAATGCGGCAACCCCGCTAGTGGCGGAAACACCTGGCCGTTCGCCGCGTAGCCATCGGACCGGAGCAAACCAGCCAGGGCTGCACCCGCCACGTTCAAGCCAACGCTACCGAAGAATTGCCGCCGCGCCAGTGACGTCAGGAATCGGGAAGGGTCCAT
>JBILTQ010000632.1:0-4139 GCA_044371435.1 Pirellulaceae bacterium
CCGTCCACCGCCGTCCTTTTCAAAATCTCTGCTTGAGCATTGGTAGATGTCGTAGGCCCCCATCTCCTGACATCTCTGCCCCCGCACCGCACTTTGACCGAAGAAAAAGCGCTTCGCTGGTGGTGGAAGTTCCGCTGGTTGTGGCGGCGTTTCCGCAGGCTGCGGAATCCGTTTGCAGACAAGTAGAGTCCCTTCGCTGGTAAGAGAAGAGGCTTCGCTGGCAAGAAAAAATGGAGCGGCGTGCTTCCAGCTGCCGACCACCGGCTGCGCCGGAGGCGCACAAATGTTTGGCCAGGCGGCGGTGTGCCGGGCGCCCACCGGCGAGATTTGGCGCTGCGCGCGATGTGGGGTGGGCGGCTGGAAACTCGCTGCTTCCTTCACGCCCCGTGAATCCGCGGGCCTCTGAGAAAGCGGGACGTTCATTGGGAGCCCAGTCGCGAAACCCTGCCCTGAGTCTGCGGCATAGAAATCTCCTCCTTTTCGCAGGCGGAGGCGAGTTGTCAGCCGTGCGCGGGAACGCTGAACTGTCAGCATGCCCCGACCGGCGCGAGTCCAGTATGCAGGAGCCGTCTATCACGTGATGTGCCGCAGGGACCGGCGGGAGGCGAACTTCGCCGATGACCACCCGCCGTCCACAGAATCGGAGTTGCGCCGCAGCGCATCCGTTCCCCACCTAAGCTGCTGTGAATTCTGCACAGATGCACGGACTGACCCCTTTTCTACTTTTCTACTTCTGACCTGTCCATGCGGCCGAGCGGAATTTTCCTCACACGCACTCCGCGAGGGTCGTCCTGTCGGGTTGGTTGACGGATTCCGCCGCCCTCCGCGCGCACCGAATTTCGAATGCGAGCCGGAGCAACTGCGGAAACTCGAAGATGATCCGCGAAGGGAGCGAAAGTCTCGAGCTGTTCCCGGTCCCGGCGGAATGCAAAACCCCGGCGGCAGCATCTGGCTCTGGAAAAAGAGGTGGACGAAGCAGTGCAATTTTAGGGCGGTTCTTGGCAATCGCCGTGTAGCGGCGATTCCGGTGCGACGCTAAAAAAACTCGTTATGAAAACACGGATTCACCTCACATCACGGTTCAACGGAAGACTCGCCAGCAGCCTGGCCATGGCCTTCCTCTTCTCGATCGCAGGGCTGGGCTACGCTCACGAAAATCATTCGGACACGCCGCAATGTTGTTGTGAACCGGATTCTAACGCGACCGGAAACAGCGAGATCAGCCTGAGCGAGGGAAACTTTCACGACGCCATTCCCATCACCGTTGTCCGATCGGACTTCGGGGCGACCATCGACCTTTCCCTGACTTACAATTCGAAAAATGCCGACCCGAAGAGAGGCAGTAAAAACTTCGGCATGGGCTTCGGGTGGACCCATTCGTACAATATCTTCCTGCATAATATCGGAACCAGTATGTATCGCATGGACGGAAATGGCCGGAGGACAGGATTCACCCGCACCGCGACCGGCAGCTACCAAACCCAGACCGGCTACTTTGAGGAATTGTCAAAGAATCCCGACGGAACTTTCACCATCCTCGAGAAAAACGGAACCGAGTACGACTTCGCCCAGATTCCGAAGACGCCCTTTTCCTACGACGAGGTCTGGCGTCTGATCCGCATCACGGACCGCAATGACAATGTCACGAGCCTGAGCTATGCGGACGGTTTGCTCACGCGCATAACCGATACCTATGGCCGCACGGTGGCGCTCGGCTACGATCCCGCGGGAAGACTCGCATCGGTCAAGGATCCCCTCGGTCGAGTCACAACGTTCGGCTATGCTGGAGCTGGCAAGCAATTGATGTCCATCACCGATCCACTGGGCAAGACCAAGGCTTTTGCCTACGATCATCTCGATCAGATCATTAGAAAGACAGACCGGGACGGCCGGGTGTTCGTGTATGACTACGTGTTCCGGCGCCCCGTGGCGATCAAGGACGGCGCTGGCGGCGCGTATTTCAAGCTCTCCAACACTTCCAACTGGGCTTACGACCGTACCGTCCCCCGGGGCAACCCTGTGGTCTATACGCCGTCCACCACGACCAAAACGGACGGTCGCGGACAGACATGGAAATACAGCTATGATGCCAACGGCAAAATCACGGATGTCACTGCGCCGGACGGAACGAAGAAGCGTTACATTTACGATGCCGGCACGCTGCTGATGGGTACGCAGACCGATGCCAACGGAAATGCCACAAAGTCGTCCTTCGACGCCATGGGAAACCCCATCAAAAAGGTGGACGCTCTCGGCAACGTCACTTTGATGACCTACGAGCCGGTCTTCAACATGATGACGAGCATGACCGATTCGAATGGCCGGATCACCCGGTATGCCTACGATGCGCGTGGGAACAGAGTCAGCGAAACCGACGCGCTGAACCAAGTGCGCCGCTGGACCTACGACGCCCGTGGCAACGTCCTCACTGAGACGGACAAGCGTGGAAAAGTGACCCGCCATAATTACGATGCGCTGGGGAACCGCACCAAGACCACGGATGCCTTGGCAAACATTTTCCGGATGACCTACGACGCGGTCGGAAACCGGCTGACACGCCTCGACGCGAACGGACGCCAGACATCTTATCAATATGATGCGCTGAATCGCTTGGTGCGGGAAACTGATCCCCTCGGCAAGGTGACGCAGACCTTCTATGACGGGGAGGGCAACCGCTTGGAGATCGTCGATCGCAACGGCAGGAGCACGAAGTTTGTGTATGACCTGCGCAAGCGTCTTTTCCGGACCACGGATGCGCTTGGACAGAGCGAATCGCAAACCTATGACGGGAATAGCAACCGCATCTCGATTACAGACAAGAGCGGGCGCACCACCCGCTACGAATACGACGCCCAGAACCGTCTCGTCCGGACCACCAACGCGTTGGGGTTCACGACCAGCATGGCCTATGATGGCGTTGGCAATGTACTGACCGAAACCGACCCCAACGGGAACAGCGCACGCTACAGCTACGACGCCCTGAACCGGCGCGTCACAAAAACCGACGCCATCGGCGCCGTGACCCGCTATGGCTACGATTCCGCCGGCGAACCAGGCTGCCCTGAATGCGGTCCGACCGTGGGGAAGAGTGTCATCAGCAAGATCACCGACGGCAACGGAAAGATCACTTACTTCTACTACGATGCGCTTTACCGCTTGCTGGATGTCATCCGGAAAGAAGGCGACACCGCCGACGTGCCCGATGCAAGCGATGCGCTGACAGAGCGGTTCTACGACCGGAATGGCAACATTGAGGCCATCACGGAACCAAACGGCAATACCACTGACTACGAATATGACGCCCTCAACCGGCGCATCAAACAGACCAACGCCGCCGGCGATGTGACCCGCTGGTCTTATGATGGCGTCGGCAACATGATCACGATCACCCAGCCCAACGGCAATGTAGTCACGTTCAGCTACGATGCCCGTGACCGCCTGACCGAGGTCCGGGATCTCGTTGGGCTGGTGGCACGGTACACTTATGACATGGAAGCCAATCGCCTGAGTGAAACCGATGGCAACGGGAATACCACGCGATTTGCTTACGATCCCATTTACCGGGTCACTAGGGTCACCGATCCGATGGGACAGGCGACCCAGTCGCAATTCGATCCGGTCGGCAATGTCCTCAAAGTCACTGACCGCGAAGGCCGCGCCACGACCCACGCGTATGATGCCCTCAATCGCCGCACCAGCACCACAGACGCACTGCCGGCGACCACGCGTTACGGCTACGACCGCGTGGGCAACCTCCTCGCCATCACCGACGCGAAGGGGCAAACCACAAGCTACGTTTACGACGCCGTGAACCGCCGGACCAGAGAGACATATCCCGATGCCGCGCCGAATACCCGTAAGTTCACCTACGATTTCGCCGGCAACATGCTCACGCGGACGGACCAGAAAGGCCAGGTCACGCGCTATCTTTACAACGATCTCTATTTCCTTCTGAAACGGGATTATCCCGTCGCCTCAGACGACGAGTTCACCTACGACACCTCTGGGCGGATGCTCTCCGCCGAAAAGGGTGGATGGATGGTGACCTTCGTCTATGACGGTGCCAATCGTATCATCAGGACGACCCAAGGCGGGCGGACCATCCGCTACACCTACAACATTTCCGGCCGCCAACGGAC
>JBILTQ010000454.1:0-4134 GCA_044371435.1 Pirellulaceae bacterium
TTTGTGCGAAAGCCAAGAGTCACGAGGTCGAGGGACGAAGGCAAGGCGAGTTCCCGGAGAATCCCAGGATAGCCCAGTACAAGCCGAGGATCACCGGGTTGTCCACCAGCGTTCCAAAGCTGGCGACGACCATGAAGCCGCTGAGAGCGAGGTAGGCGATCCTGCGCTGGGTGGAATGTGGTCGGCAATCCACCCTCCCGCGGACCATCGCGATGCTCAGGACAAGGAAGGCGGCTACTCCAAAAACTCCCTGTTCAAAGAGGATCTGTACACCTGCATTGTTAGTTCGCCAGTTTTTCAAGTCGTCGCTGGTGAAGATCCACGGACTGCTTGTCGAGGAATCAGGCCCGATCAAGGAATCCCCCTGACTATCGGTGATCTCTACCTGCCCTAATTGGATGGGAGAGCCGGACTGCCAAGAGAAACTGATCGTCTGCGGACGCAAGGCTGAAAAGTCCCAATTCGATTTTGAAACCTGTCGTGGGGATGGCAGGATCACATCGATTTCACGATATTTCTCATCTCCGGAGAAGGTAATCGGAACGATGACCGATCGGAAAGAGTGGAGCAGCGATTTCTCACTCCGTTGAATGGCAACCATCGTGTCGTGATCTCCTGCCTCGATTTCCAGTCGGCAGCGCACACGCACGGTTCGGTCCCAGGCGGTTGTTAGGACCCACTGCAAGTAGATGGAGTAATCATCTGCCAGTTTGAAGCAACCTTGGTCGGCTTGCCTGGACCATTGAAGAGGAGGTATCGGCCGGCCAAGTTTCGTGTTCTGGAATAGCGGGTAGGTACCGATCCCATTCCCTACGAAATATCCAGCAAACGAACGCTCGGGATCGAAAACGCATGATATCCACTGTTGCCAACGGCTTTGACAATCGTCGCGGATGGTTTGAAAACGTTGGGTGAAAGCATTGTCATTACCAATCATCCAAAGCCACGCGATCACCAGTACAGAACCAGCCAATGCGAATAGACCGTGCCGAATCAAACGTCGCGGTCCTTGGAGTTGAAGGTCCCGAATATTCAGCCAGCTAGCTATCACCAGTTGGATGAATGCGGCCAGCATGGTTGCTCGCGACATGGTGGCCGCGATAGCGTAGAAGAAAAGGCCCAACTCGGCGAATGCTCCCCAACAGGCGATGGCTGAGCCGAGCCGCGCAAGATTCCATCTCAGGAAAGGGAAGCCGAGGATGAGAAAAGCATCTAAATACTGGTCGCCGATATGCATCGAATGGAAAGGACCAGTCGCTCGGAATTCCTGGTCAAAATCTGTTAGCGACTGAAATATAAGGCGTTCCAGGACCAACGTGCTACAGACGAGCAGGCAGGTCCAACGCATGCCGGAAGCAAACAGTCTCCTTGCAATCGGAGGTTCTTCCGTGGTTTCCGACAGCTTTCGGCCTGAGCGATCGTAGTAGAGAAAATAGATGGTGAATAAGGTTCCCCAGAGACTTCCTTTGATAATTCGGACCACGTATCCAGTCGAGAAGTAAAAGGAAAGCTGGTCTGCATAGCCGTAAGAGGACAGGGCGGTATAGCCTATACCAGTTGCCAAAACGAGAGACAGCCACCACGGTAGCCACCCCACCAGAGAAGTGCCCAGCGGGCCCCGCTCCAACCGTCGGTGGCGGACTCTAATCAGCCAGGCGGCAGAGCTTGCCAAGAGGAGGTAATCAGACTCTTGAAAAAGGAGTTGGCCAGTCCACGGATAGAGATCACCAAAGACCAGGGCCGACGGGAAAAGGAAGCTGAATACCGACGGCCAATTCCAGGTCACGAGAAAACAAAGACAAGTCAGGAGTAACGCAATCAGTGGCCATTGCGGATGGAACCATGCCACTCCGACTGCGGCGGCCAGCATCACTCCACCAAGCCAGGCGATGGGAGAGGTCCGGAGCGGTCCCGGAGTGGGCCTTTCCTGCAAAGTCAGAGTAGTCACAGGCTAATCCGGGAGCCTTGCCGGATTCCTCGATTCAAAAGCCATTTCCCAAACAGTATTCCTAAGCCAAAACCGAGGAGGTAGATGATGATATCTGAAATGTCTGCAATCAAAGGATAGAGGTACACTTGCGAGATCTCAATCAAGAGGCCTAATGAAATAGTGATTGCCAATCCAGAGACGAGAGGCCAGCGGGAAGAACGGCCATCACGAGCTAGCGAAAAGCCGGCTACCAGGAAGCCGAGCATAGAGAACATCGCTAGTTTACCGGCAAGATTGGAGAGTGCGCTATATTCGCTTGTATAGTAATAACGTAGCAATGGTGGGCTGAGCATGGACCACCAACGCTCATGGATCTGTTGGGGATCGGAAACCCAGGAGGTGCAGCGGCTGAGGAAAGCAAGCGGGATCATGACGCTCCAAATCGTGGCCATGCATCCCCATATCCATGATCGATCCAGAAGGGGTTTCCACCAGGCCAAGTTGTAGGTCAGGAGCCAGCCGAGGATTCCACCGAAGATACCAGCGATGACCTCGTCTCCGGCAGCATGTTTGGAAAAAATCGGGACTTGGACAAGTTCGAACAGGACGGCGAGGGAAAGTATACCGAACCAGGCTAGGCCGGGCCGGACCTTCCAGCCCAGCCAGATTCCAAAGGGAAGAAGTCGAACCGCGGCAACCCCCCAGCTTCGACCGATGTCCAGCCAGCTCGACGCAGCGGTATCTACCCACCATCGCAATCGACCGATTGCTTGTTTTTCTTCGAGCTCTGCGAGCGAGACCACGAAGTCAAATGGATAAAGGCTGTACCCTAGACACCCCAGCATCGCCAGCGCGATGGCACTGGTAGCTTTTCCGGCGGTGGACTGCTGCGTCAGCATGTCCGATAACCAAAATCCAAGCGGCTGACCAAATGCCTGCCATGCAAAGCATCCGAGGATGACACCGAATAAACCGGCAGCGACGTCATTCCAGGAAACGGTACGAGGAGGAAACCAAACCTGGAGGAGTTCAATCAGCAAAACAAGCAACGAAAAGCTGATTACGATCAGGAACCATGCGCTAGCCATACGGCGTCGGTTGTTTTCCGGTGCGGAGAGGAAGTAGCCACTGGTCAGGAAGACCGGTGGTATGAAAATCAAAGTATTTGCAATCCAGTCGGCTCGTTGCCGGACAGTTAAATCCAGCCAAGGGATGGACGACCACCGGTGAAGGGTTTCCTGCCATGAAAGCGGTGTCAGGTTGAGCGGTACGAGGGAGGCATAGACTACCAGCAAGGTGCTGAGGATTCCGCTGATCAGAAGAAAGTGACGCAATCGATAGCGATCAGCCGGGTTGGTCTCCAGGGCTGAAGGCACTTGCTGCCGGATGAGGTCAGGGGATGTCAAGAGTTTGTTGGCTATCATCTTCGGTAAATCCGGAACCAAAAGTTCGTGTAGGACCGATGGGATTTTTCGCCAACCTTTGGAATAGGCTTGGCCGTCTTCAGGCATGAGTCTCGGTCACGAACCACCACCGCTATCGCACCCATTCGCAAAGCCTTCGCCATGATCGTTGCAAGGTTCCCATAAGGCATGAGCTCGCCGCAATCGTCTGAGCCTCGAGTCGGTCTCTTGGCTAGTTTGGCGAATGGGGCATTCTCCCTGGTCCCTCAGTTTAATTCCGATTCCACCATTTCCTACCGTTGTCCAGGAAAGACTGAAGACGGTTTATCCTGCGAGTTTGAGGAAAGGTGGAGGGCAACCCAGCGAGCCTCCGTTGGTAAAAGGCTCGACGTTCCACACATCCAAGGCCGGGATCGCGATCGCCACGCAACGCGGATCGCACATCTGACGGCAATCGTCCGATCAGGGCGAATCTCGACATGGAGGAAAGCCGAATGATTACCCTGGAGATGGTTAGAATTTCAGGGTGTCCGGTGACGGATGTTTCCCCTTGCTAACCGTCGAAGGGCTGTTGCCGGCAGGCTAGAACCCAGCGGAACAGGCAGCCGGCTGAAGGGTAGCTCGCGATTCATTGGTCAGGAAGCGGGATCGATCCAATCGATGTCGATCCGCGAATGCAGCTTGTTGAGGAGTTGGCCACGCTCGAGGGAGGGGGTCCATAAGAAGTCTGCCAGCCGCATCAGGTCGATATGTTCGACTTCTTCGCAGAGGACCGAGGAATTCAATCCGTCAATTTCCGCG
>JBILTQ010000120.1:0-13705 GCA_044371435.1 Pirellulaceae bacterium
GATCCGTTAGAATCAAAGCTTGCTGGTTGGCTTTCCTTCCCACTTCACCTGATGATGACGCCCGATGAAACTACCGCACGGGGCGGAACAAGCCCTTGAGCAGCTTCGGCTGGAGCGTTTCGACAGCGAGCTTGTCCAGGACTTGCCGGTGGCGCCGCGGCGGCGTTCCGCTTGGCGGTCTGGTAAATTTCCCTTGCTGATGTTCGCTTTGACCGCGTTCTCGACCTTTTGGGTAGGGATGCTCGGTTGGGCTCCGGAGCTAGCTTTCGCCATCTGGGATCCGCAAGCGATGCAGATGCTGCGGCGCTGCGTGTTGGCTAACTGGTCCAATGGTTTGCAGTTTTCCGCCAGCTTGATGACGATCCTGGTCGCCCATGAGTTCGGCCATTACTTGATGATGCGGCACTACGGGATTCGCTCCACCTTTCCCATTTTTATCCCGTTCCCCATTTCCCCTTTTGGAACCTGTGGCGCGCTGATCGCGATGGATCCCTCGGACGCCGATCGGCGGCAGATTTTCGATATTGGAATCGCCGGACCCTTGGCGGGGTTATTGATTGCGGTGCCGCTGGCTGCCTTGGGGTTGCTCAACCCGCAAGGGCCAGCCTTGCCGCAGCCAGACTCGTTGCGGATCGGGCAACCGCTGGCGATGTACCTGATCGATTTCCTGATGGGAACGGAGTTGATTTCCAATGCCAGCACGACCCTCGTCAATACCTCCAGTCCGCTGTTCATGGCGGCTTGGATCGGCTTCCTGATCACCGGGCTCAACATGATGCCTATCAGCCAGCTCGATGGTGGGCATATCGCCTTCGGCATCTTCGGGGAAAAATCCGAATGGATCGCCAAAACGACTTTCGCCGCCATCGTCATCTACATGATCGTATCGCGATCCTTCTTTTTTTCGCTGATGCTGGTGCTGATTTATTTGATGGGCTTGAAGCACCCGCCGAGCAGCGATGACAGTCGCCCGCTAGGGTGGTTCCGCGTGATCCTGGGTTTAGCCACCCTCACCCTGCCCGTGCTATGCATTCCAGCTACCCCCTTCTATGTCTAAGGGCTTCGCGATGCTTGAGATCCCGTCGAACACCGTGCTGAGCGCTAACGTTCATCTGATCCGCTGGGTGCATAAGATGGCCGCCCTGTGCAAGCCTGACCGTATCCATTGGGTCGACGGTTCGAAGGCCGAATACGATCGGCTCTGTCAGGAGTTGGTCGACAAGGGTACGTTCATCAAGCTCAACCAGCAGCAGTGGCCAGGTTGTTTCCTGGCCCGCTCGCATCCTAGCGATGTGGCGCGGGTCGAGGACCGGACGTTTATTTGCAGCAACTCCAAGGAGGCCGCCGGTCCGACCAATAACTGGATGAATCCCTTCGACATGCGGAAGAAATTGCGGACCCTCTTCAGCGGCGCGATGCGCGGCCGGACGATGTATGTTTTGGCTTTCAGCATGGGACCGTTGGACTCCCCCATGTCGCAGTTGGGGGTGCAGCTCACCGACTCCCCTTACGCTGTCGTCAACATGCGAATCATGGCCAGGATCGGAAAGAAGGTATTCAAGGCCATCAATCAATCCGAGAAGCGCGTCGTCCCCTGCATGCATTCGGTGGGGGCTCCGCTGGATGCCGACGACCAGGACACTCCCTGGCCCT
Organism: Pirellulaceae bacterium; assembly: GCA_044371435.1. GTDB lineage: Bacteria > Planctomycetota > Planctomycetia > Pirellulales > Pirellulaceae > JAIYDQ01. The sequence goes on from JBILTQ010000120.1 coordinate 1,654, forward strand.
GCAATCAGGAAAAATACATCGTTCATTTCCCGGAGACCCGTGAAATCTGGAGCTACGGTTCAGGTTACGGTGGCAATGCCCTGCTCGGCAAGAAGTGCTTTGCCCTGCGGATCGCTTCGGCGATGGCTCGCGACGAAGGCTGGTTGGCCGAGCATATGTTGATCTTGGGGGTGGAAGATCCGGCCGGCGAAAAAACCTACGTGGCAGCGGCTTTTCCCAGCGCTTGCGGCAAGACCAACTTCGCCATGCTCATTCCCCCCAAGCCTTTAGCCGAGCAAGGGTGGAAGGTGTGGACGGTGGGCGACGACATTGCCTGGATCAGGCCGGGGCCCGATGGCCGACTGTATGCCATCAACCCGGAGGCGGGTTTTTTCGGGGTGGCCCCCGGCACGGGTTTGAAAACCAACCCCAACGCCATGGCCGCCTTGGCCAGGAATACTATCTTCACCAACGTCGCCATGACCCCGGAAGGGGGGGTGTGGTGGGAAGGGATGACCGACGATCCGCCACCCCAACTGATCGATTGGCAGGGCAACCCGTGGACCCCGGCCATCGGCAAAGAGCATGGGACCAAAGCAGCCCACCCCAACTCCCGATTCACCTCGCCGGCAGCCCAATGCCCGACCATCGATCCGGCTTGGGAGAGCCCGGAAGGGGTTCCGCTCAGCGCTATCGTTTTCGGTGGTCGTCGCGCCACCACCCTGCCGCTGGTCTACCAAGCCTTCAACTGGAGCACCGGGGTTTATTTGGGAGCGACTTTGAGCAGCGAAATGACGGCCGCGGCGGCCGGGACCTTGGGGAAAGTCCGTCGCGATCCGATGGCGATGCTCCCTTTCTGTGGCTACAACATGGGCGATTATTTTCGCCATTGGATTTCCATGCAGCGCAATCTGTCGGAGACACCACGTCAATTGGTTCCGCAAAGACTCGGAAGGCAAATTCCTGTGGCCTGGCTTTGGCGAGAACATGCGGGTGCTGCAGTGGATCGTCAACCGCTCCCGCGGCCGAGCCTTGGGCAAGGAGACGCCTATCGGATGGGTGCCGCGTTACGAGGATCTGGACTGGACCGGGCTGGACTTCTCCCGCGAACGCTTCGACGAACTCCAGTATTTCGATCGCAGCCTGTGGCGGCAGGAGGTGCTCGATCACGAAAATCTTTTCCTCGATCTCCATTCGCACTTGCCCAAGGAGATGATCTACGAGCGGGAGTTGTTGATCTGCCGGATGTAGGCTGTAGTTTTTGGTCGCACGCCATCGAACCCAAGGTGGCCTAGATTCACCCACATCAGCCATCACGGCGCTTTTCCCCGACAGCTGGTCAGGACGATGAGGCTGGACCGCCTACGGTAGGGGAAATTACACGTTTTTCGTGGTTGTCATCGCCTCTACTACGCGCTTATGATGGAGGTATCTCATCTCTCCTCCTCCCAAGTTTTCTCTCACCCTCGTGGCGCAGTATCCCTCGGTGCTCATCGCCGGCATTCCTTGAAGTCCTACCCAGAGGCGTGAATCCCACCCCTCCCTTACTTGAAAACTCGTCGGTATACCATGTCTGGGCCAAGTCCTCGTCCTCCGGATTCCGAGCCACCTGCGGATCTTCCTCGGCCGGATCCCTCGTTCCGATCTTCGTCGAGCTCGGCCGATGCCAGCCACGGACTGCAGCGGGATGTCGTCCGCCGTCTCCGCGAATTGAACGCGGAGCGTGACCCGCTGTCGATCCCCGAACAGATCGTGGCCGAATCGCGCTCTCAACCACGAAAAGGCCCGAGCCAGCCACCGCCCGAGCGGGAAAGTAAGCGATTGGGCGAGTTGCAGGCGATGAGCCGGGAAGAGCTGTTGGCCTACGCCCAGCCCTTCGCGATCGACCAGGCGGATTCGCTCAGCAAACACGATCTGGTTTTTCGAGTCTTGAAAGAACAGGTTCGCCATCATGGTCTGATGTATGGCGAAGGGACGCTGGAGATCCTCCCCGATGGTTTCGGCTTCCTTCGCAGTTCCCGCACCCATTACCTTTCCTGCTCGGATGACATTTATGTGTCCCCATCGCAGATTCGTCGCTTCGGTTTAGAGACGGGAGTCGTGGTCGCTGGACAAATCCGCCCACCCAAGGAAAACGAACGCTACTTCGCCCTGCTCCGCGTCGAAGCCATCAATCACATGGAACCTGGCTTGCGGCGGGAATACAAGCCGTTCGATGCGCTGACCGCGCTCCACCCGCAGCAGCGGATCGTGATGGAGACCGATCCGCAGATCATTGAAACGCGGGTGATCGATCTGCTAGCGCCCATCGGCTTTGGGCAACGTGGTCTGATCGTGGCTCCGCCCCGTACCGGCAAGACGGTCCTGCTCCAGAAGATGGCCCGGGCGGTACTGAAGAATTACGCTGAGGCCTACGTCATCCTGCTGCTGATCGATGAACGTCCGGAAGAAGTCACCGACATGCAACGCGAAGTTACCGGTTCGCGATGCGAAGTTGTCAGCAGCACCTTTGATGAACCAGCCTCACGCCACATCCAGGTCAGCAACATGGTGTTGGAGAAAGCCAAACGGATGGTGGAGTACGGCAAGGATGTCGTGATTTTTCTCGATTCGATCACCCGACTGGCCCGGGCGTGGAACACCGAATGCGTTCAATCCGGAAAATTACTCAGCGGTGGCTTGGATGCGAATGCGCTGCAAAAACCTAAAGCCTTCTTCGGTTCTGCCCGCAAGGTGGAGGAGCAAGGCTCGCTGACCATCATCGCGACCGCCTTGGTGGATACCGGTAGCCGCATGGATGACGTGATTTTCGAGGAATTCAAAGGGACCGGCAACCTCGAAATCGTACTCAACCGCGGTCTAGCCGATCGACGCATTTGGCCAGCAATCGATATTCATGCTACTGGAACTCGGCGCGAGGAGATGCTTTTCGATCCCGAAGAGTACCGGAGGATCAATGTGCTCCGCCGAGCCCTGAGCGGGCTCAACGAGTCGGATGCGATGGAACAGTTGGTGGAGAAACTTCAGAAAGCGAAAAACAACGCCGATTTTCTCCTCAGCCAAAGACTGAATTGAGGTTCGTGGTACCGGCAAACGCTGGTTGTCGAAGCCTTCCCACGTTATTTACCACCACCCTTCCCTCGGCGGCACTCCGCCCCAAGCAAGTATGCCTGAGCAAGTCCCTCATCCGCGTTATGCGATCGTCGTTTCTCGCTATCACGAGAACATCACCGGCAAATTGCTGGAAGGAGCCCGCCGCACGCTGCATGGCGTCGGCATCGGCGATCCTCAGATTGTGGTCAGTTGGGTCCCCGGGGCCTGGGAAATCCCCTTGGCGGCCAAACGCTTTGCTCTTCAAGCGGAGGTGGCGGCGGTGATCACCTTGGGGTGTGTTATCCGTGGTGAGACGACCCATGACCAGCATATCAATCAAGCCGTATCGCAAGCCTTGATGCAGCTTTCGCTGGATACGATGAAGCCGATTGCCTTCGGGGTCCTCACCGTCAACTCGCTCGAACAGGCCATCCATCGGGCTGGCGGCAACGTCGGCAACAAAGGAGAGGAGGCTGCCCTGGCGGCTTTGGCGATGGTCGATACTTCGCCGACTTGCGGTGGAGCGAAGGGTTAGATGCAGCGGCAGAGGATGGTACCCGCTGCGACTGGGGGATGGGCCGGCCTCAGCCATGCTCCGACGCCCCCCTCGGAGGACCGAACGCGAGCTTGGCTCAGAGCGTCTTGAGGTATTCCAGCAACGCTTTTTTTTCCTGTTCCGACAGGGCGTCGGGGAAATCGTGCCCGCTGGCCGATTTGCCTCGTCGCCGACTATCAAAGAAATGCCGTTCCTGCTCCGCCTTCAGGTTGGGGGGGACGGCATCCAGGACATCGATGGTCATCCCCAACTTGTCGAAGTCGTAGTCGATCGAGGTCCGCCGCCAAACCTGGGGGCGGTCGGTCGGATGCAGCACATGCCACAGGGTCGGGACACTGCCGTTATGGAAGTAAGGGGCTGACGCCCAGATCCCATCGAGTGGGGGCGCAACATAACCGACAGGCTCTTCGACGGTGGCCTGGGCCCCATACTCGGCAAACCAACTCTCGCCGTAGTGCCTTCGATGTTCACGCGTTAGCGCCTGCCACCGCACCGGATCAGTACCCACCTCCGCCAAGGGGATGGTCAGTTCCGGATACTTCGGGGAATCGCCGTATTCACCATGGCATACCGCGCAGTGCTGTTCGAAAGCGATTCGTCCGCGGGCTGCCAGGTCGTGATCAATCGTTCCTGAGTAAGGTGGAGCTTGGACTTCCGACAGAAAGGCGAAGACATCGCGGAACTCGGCCTCCCAGCGACGAAACTTTTCGGGACCGTTCTGGCGAACCAGCATGAATTGCATCAGACCGCGGTGGGACTTTTCCGCAAAGCCATCGGCGTACAATCGCTTCTTCTTCGAGAAATGCCACCAGGCCGGTGCGTCCATGTCGTGATGAAGCATGTTGCCCGGGAGTCGATGGACGATATTCAAGTCCGGATCGCGGTGGTTCATCAAGGCCACTCCGAACATGACGGCATTGCTGGTTCCCACCGATCCACCCAGCGGCATAAATACCGAACCGATATCCATGTGTGTCAGCGGTATTTTGTCTTGCAGCTTCACCCGCCGGACGGCCTCGACCAGGGATTGGAGGGCGTAGCTGGTATTCGGAGCGCCGGGGAAACTGACGCCAAAGGTGTTGCCCCCGTGGCAGGCGAAGCAATTCATGGCGTATTCGCCAGACTCGGTCCTGACGTACTGCAGTGCCCGACCAGGCTCCTCGGGGTTTGCGGATAGGCCATAGGTATCCCACACCGCCGGTTCTCCCAACGTCCCCGACTTGGCGTGGACTCCAACTACCAACCTCTCCATCACCCGCTCATCGAAGTCCGCAGGCAGGTAGGGGCGTTGCGTCAAATGCTGGTATCCGCGCCGGGCCGCCGGCGAAAGGCCAGACAGCATCGTCACTACATGCTGACTCAAGGCCGTTCGCAACGCCACCTGGGCCTGCCCGTCAGCCGTCGCCCGGACGCCATCGATGGTGTCCGGCTGGGATACCGGCGTTGCCCGATCCTCGGTAGTATGGGCGGCCATGAGCCGAAGGGCCGAACCGCAGGCGAGCAGCAAACCAGCCAACATAGCCGAGAACTTTGGACGGCCATGCTTGTTGGAACTGGATCGATCGACCATGCCTCCCACCTCCTGAAGACTTGATTAGCTACCCGGGCTGGGACTGCCAGCGGGATTTGTCTGATAGTGTAGATCCTTGTCGAGTTCTCGCGCGTCAGCGGAGACGGACGTAAGCTAGCTGCAACCGACCGAAGCTCCAACGTCTCGCCATCTGCCAGGAGGCAGAGGCCTCAGAGCGCTTCCTACGCTCCGCAAGCACCTCATCGATAGCTGGTCGCCAGCGTCGCTCGACGATCCATAGACCGTCCCCGCCGGATTCGGATAACCGGGCCTCGATCAGCTGCTCCCAGGACCTTGGCTCGTTGGGCAAGGGGACCACGCACGGGTTGCCTGGCGGCTGGTAGAGGGTCCGGAGTGGGCAGACGAGATACTCCTCGGGGAGATCGCTCGGCAGCCGGGCCCCGGCGGTCTCGATCAACATCGGCGCAAGGAAAATGAGTTCGGACGTCAGATCGCCCTCGGCTTCCGCGGCGGCGATGGTCGCCGATAGCGCCCGCCAGTCTTCCTGGCGTTGCCAGCTGAGGACATGACCGCGATACCATTCGCCGAGCGTCCCTTGCGACCAGCCGAGCGCGGCGAGCGATACCAAGAGGGTTAGGCCAACGAGGGGCCACCGTCGCAACGACGCTATCAAGCCGCTCCCGCCGGCCAGGCAAGCGATGTAAGCCCCGCTCAGGTAGCGTTGGTGCATCAAGGGAGCGATCCCAGCCGCGGCCAATAACCAGGCAGCGCCGAGAGTTCCCATCGCCAGAACCGCCGCCAACCGCCAGTGGTTGGCGGCGGAAGGATCATGGCCCGCCGGCAACGACGGCAGGTTGTCCACGCTCGACGCGGCGGTGGGCCGAAGAGGCTGTCTTCCCGCGGCGGTCGGCCCAGGGAGCCAAAGGCGGCGCTGGCACCACCAGCCTTCGATCCACCGAGCGACCAACGGGATTAGCAACCAAGCCAGCCACGGCACGACCTGGCCGATGGTGTGCAGCGAGGTATCGCCGGCAAAGGACGACCATTGCGGTGATCGGCCGGAAATCGCAGCCAGCTGCAACAGGCCCGGAAGGCCAACGAGTGTTACCAGGAAGAGTTCCAGCGCCCGGGCACCACCAAGACTTAGGCGATGCTTCGCGTTTCGCAGGCTTAACCCAGTGCGGATCAGCCAACTGACGGTCACGGGTACGATCGCCGTGTAGTGGGTATAAAAAGCCAGCAGGCTCGCGACGATCCAGCCGATACCGACGCGACGCGGTTGGTCAGCCAGCCGACGGTCGCTTTGGAGGATCAACCACACGAAGATCATCACCCACAGGTAGGGACGGACTTCGTTGGCATAGAAGATGCCGATGCGATCGAAAACCAGCCACAGGCAAAGCGGAAGCCCAAGCCAAGCTCGGCTCGATGTGCTTCGGTAGATCCATCCCAGCAAGAAACACCAGCTCAACCAGGAAAAGCTGCGGAGGCTGAGTTCGGCTGCCAGGGGACGCGGCCAGCCGACCGCTGCGAGGCCTCCGACCCACACGTCATGCCAAAGTTTCAAAGGGGCAAAGTAGACAGGCGATTGATTGCCGATGGCGGCTCGTTCGATCCATTCCGACCACGGGCCTTGCACGACCCAGGCCGAATGCAATTCATCGATCCAGAGGCTTTCGCGAATCGTCGCCAAGGGCCAAAGGGCGATGAAGCCGAATAGCAAGCGTTGAATAAAAACCGCCCCCCCCTCCACGCGCGCTCGCGGTGCCTTGGTTCGCTCCACCTGGTTCATCGGAATTCCACCGTTGCTTTCAAGGTACCGATTTCCCGGTGGCTGCCGATACCTCGTTCAGAGAACTCCGTCCGAAGGTGGTCTCCAGCGTGAGTTGGGCGCTGGGCATCGTCACATCCGAGGCCACGCGGATCCATCGGCCAGAACCCGAAGCCGACACCACGCAAGTCGAGCAGACGCTCAGGAGACATCCTTGGTTTCGGCTGGGTTGAGGAGCTGTCTCAGGGCGCGCGGGAGCGGGAAGTAGACCTCTTCCTGCCGGACCGTTTCCTCGCGGAGCGTCGCCTGGAACTTTTCCTCCAACCAGGTGATGGTGCTGCGGACGACCGATTCCGGAGCACTGGCGCCGGCGGTCACCAGCACCTTCTGCCCTTTGAAAAACCAAGCTTCTTGTAAATCCTCGGGGCCGTCGACGAGGAACGCAGCTTTGCCGTGTTCCTGGGCGAGTTCGCGGAGCCGCTGGCTGTTGCTGCTGTTTTGGCTCCCGAGCACGATGACCACATCCGCTTGCTGGCACAACTGCTTCACCGCTTCCTGGCGATTCTGAGTCGCGTAGCAGATATCTTCCTTGTTGGGGCCTTCGATCCAGGGGAAGCGTTGTTTGAGGTGGTGGATGATGCGATTGGCGTCGTCGACGCTGAGCGTCGTTTGGGTCAGGTAGGCTAATTTGGTCTCGGGGGAAAATTCAAGCCGATCCACATCCTCGCAATTCTCGACCAGCACCATCGCTTCCGGGGCCTCCCCCATCGTCCCCAGGACCTCATCATGGCCTTGGTGGCCGACGAGGATGATGGTGTAGCGTTCCTTGGCGAACTTGATCGCTTCCAGGTGGACTTTGGTCACCAGCGGGCAGGTGGCATCGATCGCTGTCAAATGCCGGTCGCGGGCCAGCCGCCTGATTTCTGGGGAGACCCCGTGCGCCGAGAACAGCACGGTTGCATTTTCAGGGACCTCGCACAAATTATCGACGAAGACCGCCCCTTCTCTGCGAAAACGCTGCACCACATATTGGTTGTGAACGATCTCATGGTAGACGTAGATCGGCGGCCCGAAGTGTTGGAGGGCCAGCGACAGGCTCTCCACCGCCATGTTGACACCAGCACAGAAGCCACGCGGCGAGGCCAAAATGATTTCCATGGATTCCGAAGCAGGTTAAAGGGAATCTTGGGCAAGGATGCCTGCCCGAGCATACGTCGCTGCGCGAAGTAAGGGTATGATACCGGGGTCGTCCATCCCCGCAACGGAAGTTTCCATGTCTCGCTTGGATCGGTGCAATTTTTCCCCATCGGCAAGGTGGCTCGATCGCGATTGGGCCTTGTTCGGCGCGGATAGTCCGGCTGGCCCGCCGCTTTCCTTTTCCGAAGCTTCTGCCTACTGTAGCCGCCTGGCTCAGACCCATTATGAAAATTTCTCGGTAGCCAGTTACTTGCTGCCGATCGACCTACGCCGCCATTTTCAGCATGTGTATGCTTTCTGTCGCTGGTCGGATGATTTGGCTGACGAGTCCTCGACGACGGCCGAGGCGACGGCCCGTCTGAGTTGGTGGCAGGAGCAATTGGACGACTGTTTTCAGGGGCAACCGCGGCATCCGGTGATGATCGCGCTTCAGGCTACCATTCGGACTTTCCAGCTCGAGTCGACTCCCTTTCGCGATTTGCTCTCAGCCTTCCTTCAGGATCAGACGGTGGTTCGTTACGAGGACGATGCCCAGTTGATCGACTACTGTCGGCGCAGCGCCAATCCAGTAGGACGGATCTTGTTGGCGATGGCGAGGGTCGATGCACCGACCTGCCTGGCCTGGAGCGATCAGATTTGTACCGGGTTGCAGTTGGCCAATTTCTGCCAGGATGTCGCCGGCGACGCGGGGCGCGGTCGGATCTATTTGCCGCGATCGCGGTGGAAACTGCCCGGGGTCGACGAGGCCGAAATCCTGGCCGCTCGTGGTTCGCCAGCGTTGCGACACACGATCGCTGCTTGGGCATGGGACACCCTCGACTATTTCGATCAAGGCTGGCAGTTGTCCGAGCATGTGCCGGCGTGGCTAGCCCGTGACATTCGGCTATTCGCTGGCGGTGGCATGCGCATCCTGCACAAGATCCTGACGCGGGGCGGCGATGTCTGGAGCGGTCGGATACGGGTTAACCGTTTCGACAAGCTTTCCTTGCTCCTTCGAGCTTGCCTGTTTCGCGGCCCACCAAAACGGCCTCGACCGCCTGGTTTGCCTGGGCTTGACCGGTTGCAGGCGGGCTGATCGATTTAGCGTATGGATGTGAACAGCCAGCCCAAAACAGCCGTGGATGCGGCTTATCGAAGATGCCTGGCGATTGCCCGACGCAGTCGCAGCAATTTCTTTTGGGCTTTTTCGTTGTTGCGAATGGAGCAACGCCGCGGGCTGTGGGCCTTGTATGCCTTTGCTCGACTGGTTGACGATTGGAGCGACGATCCGCAGGGTACGACGGGCGAGTTAATCGATTGGCATGCTTACCTCGAACACTGCCGGCAGACACCGCTCCCGGAATTGATCGCTGCGGCCGCCGCGACAGCGGCCACGGCTTCCCCTTGGCAACGCGACTCGCAGCAGATCGCTCCGGCCCTCCACGACATGCTCGAACGTTTTGCCATGCCGATCAGTCATCTGCATGAGATCGTAGAGGGGGTCACGCTGGATCGACAGCGGGCGATCGAGGTGCAGACCGAGGAAGAGTTGCAACGCTACTGTTATCTCGTGGCCTCTTCCGTAGGCTTGGCTTGTTTGAGTATTTGGGGTGGTTATCGACCCGACGCCCTGCCGCCGGCGATCGCTTGTGGCTATGCCTTTCAGTTGACCAACATCCTGCGCGACGTCGCCGAGGACGCGGCCAACCATCGTATCTACATTCCAGCCGTGTGGCGGGCTGATTTCGGGCTTGATTCCGAGGCTTGGCTGGCCGGGCGGCCAACCGGGGATTGGGAGGGGTTAGCCGAGCGGCTGGTTTCGCTGGCACGCCTCCAATTTGACGTGGGTTGGCAGGTTTCCCAGTTTTTGCAGGCCGATGGTCGCCGAATGTTTTCGTTGATGTGGCATACCTACCGACAACTGCTGGAGAAAATCGCGAGGGACAAGGCCGCCGTATGGCGGGGGCGGGTGCGCTTGAACGCGGCGGTCAAGCTGGGATTGTATGCCCAGCATGCCTTCCGTCCTTGCTTTGACAGCCTGGCGACTGGGCCCTCCAGCGATGGATAATCGGGACGATACCGCGGGAAGTAGGGGGGGCTCGCCGGCTAAAGTTGCGGTGATTGGTGGGGGCCTGGCGGGTATCAGCGCTGCCCTGTCGTTACGACAAGCTGGCTGCGATGTTTCTCTATTCGAGGCGCGGCAGCGGTTGGGGGGTCGGGTGGGATCGTTCGATGATCCGACGTCCGCGCAGGCGATCGACTATTGCCAGCATGTCGGCATGGGATGCTGCACTAACCTGTGGCGGTTGTTGCAGCAGTTGGAGGTCGCTCACCTATGGCAGCGACAAGCCGAACTGCATTTCATGGACGAGGCCGGTGAGCCGTTGGTGGTTCGCGGTCTTCCTCTCCCGGCCCCGTTGCACCTGGCGGGGCTGCTCGGGGCCTGGCCAGGGCTTGCCTGGTGGGAACGCTTGCGGATCGCCCGCGGCTTGTGGGCCTTGATGCGGTTGACTTTGTCGGCAGCGGGCGCTGATCATCGACCGATCAACGCCTGGTTGTTGGAGCAGCACCAGACCCCGAACACGATCCGCCGCTTTTGGGAGACGATCCTGGTGAGTGCCTTGGGGGAGCAACTCCCCCGAATCTCATTGGCCGCGACCCGCAAGGTATTGATCGATGGCTTTGCCATCCATCGTCACGCTTATCATCTGTTGGTGCCGCAGCGGCCGCTCACCGAACTCATCGATATCCAGGCGCGGGCTACCCTCGAGCAGTCCGGAGTCGAACTGCAGTTGGCAACGCCGGTACGTCGCCTGTGCTGGAGCGATGGTCTTGTTCGCGGGGTGCAGGTCGCCGATCGACGGATCGTGCCAGCCGATGGTGTGGTGGTGGCCGCCCCGTGGTATCGCTTGGAAAAGCTGGTGGGTGGGCAGGTCGGATCCGGGCCGCCGCCATCGGAGCTTGAGCCTGATTCAACGCTGGACGCGGGCGAGTGCCCCGCCGAAATTCAGGCGTGGGCGGTTGGCTTGGGACGCTTCCAGGCTTCCCCGATCACCGGCGTTCACCTGTGGTGGGATCGCCCGTGGCTCGATCGCCCGCATGCGATCCTGGTCGGTCGCTTGTGCCAATGGGTTTTCCCCCATCCCGATCCGCAACGCGTTTCGGCGGATGAGGTTTACTACCAAGTCGTCATCAGCGGTTCCCGAGATTTGCCGCGAGGGAACCCGCAAGCCGTTATCCAGGCGGTGGTGGCCGACTTGGAGGAGGTTTTTCCCAAGGTTCGGTCGGCGAAGTTGCTGCGAAGCCGGTTGGTGACCGACCCGCAAGCGGTTTTCTCTCTAGGCCCCGACGAGTACGAGCTTCGACCGAGCGTCGATCGCTTCGCGCGGAACCGACTGTTCTTGGCTGGGGATTGGACGGATACCGGTTGGCCAGCCACCATGGAGGGGGCGGTACGCTCTGGCTTCATGGCGGCGGAGAGTTTCCTGCAGCATCGGGGGCAACCGGGCGGGTGCCTTGCGAAAGGGTTGAAGCCTGGTATCCTCGCCCGCTGGTTGATCCGTCCCTAGCGAGCCCGCTCCATGTTCGTTCCCTGGCTGATTTGTATTCTAACGCTGCTGGCCGCCAGTGTCTTGACAGGCTATCGCCGGACTCGACCCTTTTCCCTCGCCTTTTGGGTTCTGACTTCGGTCACCATCGCCTACTTGCAGCCCAGCCTCTTTGCCGAGTGGTGGGGTCGACCGAGTAAGGCCTGGGTGGCGCCCTTGATTCAGCTGGCGATGTTTGGGATGGGGGCTACCCTCTCCTGGCAGGACTTCGTGCGGGTCTTTCGCATGCCGCAAGCGATCGCGATCGGGATGCTGCTGCAGTTTACCATCATGCCGCTGGCGGGTTGGTCGCTGGCCACCCTCTTCCGCTTGCCGACAGACTTGGCGATCGGAGTCAT
>JBILTQ010000455.1:0-4119 GCA_044371435.1 Pirellulaceae bacterium
GGGTGAGTCGATTCGGGCGAGGTGGTGAAGTTGAAATGGTCCCCTTTCCAGGAGAGGGCTTCGTCGAAGCCGCGTTGGCCGGGATGGTACGGACCATCGTCTCCCAAATGCCACTTGCCGAACATGGCGGTCGCATAGCCAGCCTGCTTCAAGCTTTGAGCGATGGTGATCTTCGACAACGGCAACTTCGTCGCGTTCTCGGCTGGCTTCAACGGACGCTGGGACCAGTCGAAACGATCGATGCCTCCGACGGTATACACCCCGGTTCGCGGGGCATATTGTCCGGAAAGGAGCGCAGCGCGGGTCGGTTGGCAGTTCTGGCAATTGTGATAGTTGGTAAATCGCATCCCGGCCGCGGCTAACCGATCCAGGTGAGGCGTTTCATAATAGCGGCTCCCTTGGCAACCCAGGTCGGTCCAGCCCAGGTCGTCGGCCAGCACATAGATAATATTCGTCTTCGTCGCTTCAGCGGCATGGATCCCGACTGTTCCCCAACAGACAAACACGAGCCACAGGAAAGTTTTCAGCGGCGGGCTTGGCATGGAAAGACTGCTCATGGTTCAAGTTCCTACGGTTTTCTTAACGGGCTGTGGCTGGCGGACGGATCGGGACGCATGTCGTTAGCAGTATCGCTGTTCCCATTCGGGAACGCGAGCCATCAACTGGCTGTCGTCGGGGGTCGATCCGGTCCGCTGGCGGGAGAGATGATCTTCCATCAGGGTCTCCACGGCGGTATCGAGGTCCTTGCGGCGTTCCGGCAGGAGCCGGTCGAGGAATAAAACCCCATCGAGATGGTCCGTCTCGTGCTGGATGATCCTGGCAAGAAAACCGCTGAATTCCTGATTGATCTCTTGGCCCACGGCGTTGTAACCATTCACCCAGATCGATTTGCTGCGTTTGACCTGGGCTCGGATACCGGGCAGCGACAGGCAGCCCTCCTCCTGCTCCTCGATCCCCCGCGGCTTGCTGAGCACGGGATTGATGAAGACGAGTTCCGGCCCTTCGTCCCGATGGCCGGTCGGATTGCAGACGAAAATCCTCAACGGTAATTCCACCTGGCTAGCAGCCAAGCCTACCCCTTGGTGGTGATACATCAATTCGAACATCTGAGCGATCAAGCCCTTCAGTTCCTTGTCGACCCGCGCGATCGACTTGGCGCGGTAACGCAGGATAGGATGGGGATGGATGGCTAATCGCAAGTCAGGCATGGGAGGTAGGTCGAGCGGATGAAGGGAATCGACGATCGAAGGCGGAGCGAGGGCGGCCCCTCGCGAAGCGGTATTCTCAAAGCGCCCGCTCCATCCGAGGGCCCTGCGAATCCAAGACCAGGTTCCATCCGACGGGCCTGGGCCGACGCGGTTAGCTGTCCACCCTCCCCATCATAACGAGCGGGAGCGATCTCGGCGAGGAGTTGGCTCGATCGCAGGAATCTGGAGTCACTCGGTCTCCGCTTTGCTTCCATCCCGGATACCATCATCGGGCTGCTGGGAATCGTGTAGGATGTCGGCGGTCTTGTAGGTTGCGAGTGATCGGCAACGACGGCGATGGCAGATGCGTGAGCCCCGAGCTACTTCGGGGATATGGTGATGACGAAAAGCGATGGATGGAATTGCTCGAGTTTAGCTACCGGATGGCGGGACGGGTGGGTCGCCGTTCTCTGGGCCGGGACGATGCTGGCTGGGGGGATGGCGACCTCCGAAGACCCTCCGCGACCTTCCTCGGCCGCGGCGGCCAACCTTTGGTTCGCCCCGGCTCAGGCGGCATCCGAGGGGTGGGATGTGCCGCTGGTCGAGCGGAAGCGGTTGATGGTGGTCGATATCGATGCTCGCGACCTCCACTTCCTGGATGCCGCCAGCGGGCAAACACGGCGAATGCCTTCCTCGGAGATTCAGGCGATCGAGGCGGAATGGTCCAACGATTCAGCGAAGCAAGCCCATGCCGCCTTCGCCAACGGCGAGTTGGCCAAGGTTCCGCTGTTGGTTCCTCCGGTAATCGCTTTGGGAGAAACGCCTCGCTGGCAGCAGAAATTGCTGGCGATGGAAATGTGTGAGAGCCTGCTCGCTTTGGGGCAAATCGGCAATGCGGGACGGGTATTCGTGTCGTTGGCCAAGGAATCTTTGCCGCCGCTGATGTATGCTGCCCTGCCGCTGAATTGGTTTCATGACCGGCCCGATGGCCGACTCATCGAACAAGCCCAGGCCTGGTTGAAGATGGAGAAGCCCGAGGTTGCACCCTTGTTGGGGGCCTCCTGGTTGCTGCTCAGTGTCAGCCAAGATGAAGCCCGACAGCAGTTGGAAAGGATCGCAGGCGAACGCGGACCGGTGCTGGGGGCGTTGGCGGCTTCGCAATTGTGGCGTTTGGCTACCCCGCAGGAGGTTACGGCGCGTGTTGGAAACTGGCGGAAGGTGCGGTCCACCCTGCTCCTACCGTTGCAGTTAGGGCCAACGATCATCCTGGCCGACAAATTGGAACGGGTCGGTCGAAAGTCGGAGGCGCTGCAGGAATGGCTGTGGGCGAAGCGATTGGTGCCTCCGGCCCACCCCTATGCGACCCGGATTCATCAGGCTAGCCTGGCGTTGCTCAGGGAACTTTATCCCGAAGCCAAGCTGGACGCGTGGCAGCGGCCGCTAGACCCTGCGAATCGACCTTGACCCCACGTCGAGGTCGCATCCAGGACTCCGAGTGCCAGCCATCGCCTGTGGGCGAAGTCCGAGGGTTGGCCGGAGGTGCCCGCATGTCACCATGACTCCCGAACGGGATGGTCCACACCCAGAAGTGGGACCATCCGCTGCTGGCATCTTGAGCAAATTGCCGCCGGCGGGCTCCCCCCGAGGCGCCCCAGCCGCTTCAGCCGGATTCGCCTGCAGGGAAGCAGCTCAAGGCGTATCCGGCATCTGGAAGACGGTTCCGACTTCGACCACCTGGTCTCCCGGGAGGTTGGTCTTCACGAAAATTTTCCCTTTGACCTCACCCGAACCGGACTTGGGGGACAAGGTCAGCGGCAAGGCATGCAGCGGTTTCGGTTCGGGCGTCGGCTCAAAGACAATGTCCAACTCCGGGCTGCTGACCTCGGTGATGATGAACGGTTGATGGCCGCGGACGATCACGACCTGCTTCACCGAATCCCCTGGCCGGATCTGTCCAAGCGTCACAAACTGCGGGGTGACGGCTACCTCGGCTTGAACGTTGGCGTTGACTCGCAGCGGAATCCGCGTCAGGTTGCGATCGTTGGTCTTCAAGATCAATTCGGTTTGCAGCAAGCCGGCCGGGGCGTCGGGATGCAACCGAGCATTCAACCGGTATTTCACCCGACCCGCGCTGCGGCCGAGTTCTTCGACTTGGCCGGATAAAAAAGCATCCTGCGAGACAACCTCGAGCACTTGCCAGTCATTACGGCCGGCATAATCGATATCGACCGCGGCCTGGCTGGCGTCGCCATCGCGGATGTTGCCAAAGGAGAGCTCGCCCGGATGAAAAACGACGTCGCGGCGGATATAGCCTTTCACATGCAGTTGGACTTCGGTGAACTGCGGTCGGTCAAAGGTGACCGTCACCGTGGCCGACCGGGACCCGGTATGCGTCCCGGTATTGAAACGGGCGAGAATGACCCCGGTGCCACCCGGCGGGACCGTTTCGGTCTCGATCATCGGGGTGGTGCAGCCACAGCTGGTGCGGACGCTACGCACGTGCAACGGTTGCGAATAGGGGTTGGTAAACTCAAAACGGTGCTCGGTCTTCGCCGCCCGGGCGACCGTGCCGAAATCGTGATCGGTATCACGGAACAGGCTTGAGGTGTTGGCCGCGGCCAGCGGACCGGCGGCGACCATCACCAAGACTGCCGAAAGGAAGGATCGCATCGAACAAATCTCCACGGATGTTGCTATTGGACCGCCTTCGATACGATGGCTGCTGGCGACACGGGTTGTTCGTCTGGTTCGAAAGCTTGAAGCCACCGACGGAAAAGGAGCGGGGTGGCTGCTAGCACAGTCGCACGGACCATAGGGAGCAGATCGAGGGCGGTTTTACTTAACCCTGTGCAAGGTATCTATATCTTACAAATCGAGTCAAAATCGGGGAAATGGGGCTGAGAAAGGAAGGGATAGCCGGAGGGCCAACCGT
>JBILTQ010000284.1:0-7492 GCA_044371435.1 Pirellulaceae bacterium
GCGACGCCGAAGCCCTCTATCAACGAGCGGCCGAACGGAAACCGCGGATGCGGTTGCTTCCCTACGGAATCCCGATGACGGTGGCCGCCCTCGGATATTTTGCCTACCAAGGGATGTATTTCTAAACCTCCGTAGCGGCGGTCAAGCTCTCGCTTGACGCGGCTGAAGAGTATCGCCTGGGTGACCCACGGGTCGCCCGCTTTTCACCCCCGACCGCCAGGTTTTTGCCTGTCGGTCGGGGGTGAATCGTATTATCGAGGGTCGGTCGTAGCTCATCGCCTGTGATTGACGGGAGGCCGCGTCCGTTTCACCGAATGAACGGCCGATGATTCCCGGAGCTTCCCTCTAGGCTATCCCCCGTATCTTCCAGGCAAACTTGCCAGCCGTGCGGACTCGCGTTGATATCCGACGTGCACGAGTTGCCGATGCCTGATTCATAAGCTATCCCTTGAAGTTGGCCCTTGGCGACAAGCCACGCTTCGCGGTCGTCATTCCTAGCATCGTTGCCGCGAGCTGCGTGCATGCCTGCCGACGGCTACCGTTTGCGTCAAAGATCTCGGCATTCCACAGCCCTTGCAAGAGTATTCATGACGGCATCGTCCTCCCCTCCCATATCCCATCTCGTCGAACCCGGTGAGGCGGCCCCCTCGCCGCAACAGGGGTGTTGCCATCTTTCATCGCGATGGTGGTGCGGTTTGGGCCTATCCTTTATCGGTATGTATCTCTGCCTGATCTTCCTGGTCCCAGGTTATCAGTGGCTCCCGGAACAGACCACGGTCCCGCCGTTCGGTAATGACTTCCTTCAGGAATGGGTAGGCGGCCGAATGATTCTCGATGGTCAAGCCGCCTCCTTGTATGATTGGAAAGTCTTCGACGAACGGCAGCACGACCCACGCAATGTTGGCTTTCAGTGGAGTCGCGAAACCTTCTTTCCTCCGGTCTATCCCCCACCGCATTATCTGCTCGCATCGGCTCTGGCCTGGTTCGATTATCGCTGGGCGGTGATCGTCTGGCATATCCTTTTGGCCAGTAGCCTTTGGCTCGGAATTAGCGTGATCGCGAGGGAGTTGGCTGCCAGCCAGCCATTATCTGGCGGAAGCCGCTTTCAAACGCTGGTCGCGAAATGGTCTTGGTTGGCTTTTGTCGGATTCCCACCTCTCTTCTTCAGTATCCTGATGGGTCAGAAAGGCCCTTTGTGGCTGTTGCTGCTGGCGGTGACCTGGTGCCTGCTGCGCCGCCGAAAAATGTTTGAAGCTGGGGTGATTTTCGGACTCCTCTCCATCAAGCCAACCCTCTTCTTCTTGCTACCGTTGGTCATGCTGCGTTTCGGTCACTGGCGATTTCTCGCTGGATCGACCTGGTCGGTAGCCATCCTGTGGGGTGGGGCGTGGCTCTTGCTGCCGAGTGAGGTTTGGCGAGGTTTTGCCGACCAAGGACGTCTGGCCAGCAACTACGCTGCAGTAGGTGGCTATCATCTCGACTGGTCTTGCAACTTGATCGCACTCGCCAACGCTTCCAGTCCACCCGATCTCCGCTTCCTGCAATGGTTACTTGTAGCCCCCTTGGTGCTCTACGTGCTAGCCCGCCTGCTGTCACCAGCCACGCTCCGGTTCGATCGTCCGGACGATCTTTTCAAGCTCTTGCTGGCCACTTTCCTGCTCAGCCCACACGCGTATTACTACGACATGATGATTTTGATGGTCCCGATCTTCTGGTATCTGATCAGCGAACCGCAACGTGGTGTCGCCTATTTCTTCGTCGCCCTGGCCTCGGTCTTGGCAGCAGGCGACTTCCTGCAGATCTTTGGTCTCCCGTTAATTCCGATCGTCTTGGTAGGACTCCTCACGGAACTCATCCTGCGCGAGCCCTCGACAAACTCGATCCTAAGAAAATCCACGGCTGACGAGGGACCGCTGAGCCAGTCCCTACCGTTGACTTGGAGCAATCCATCCTGAGCAAGACCCCGCCGAGGGAACACGCCCAAACGCTTGGCAGCTAATCTTCACAGCTGGATTGCCCGGGAGCTCGACGCAATTCGCGAACCCGCGCTCCGGCGATCGTCGCCTAGCCCCCAAACTTACATCGGCATTCACCTGATGCGAGCGAGTCACGTTGAAGGGATCGAGCGGTACCGGGGGTAGGAGAGCCCGCCGAGAAGCGCAACGGGCCTCGAGCTTCCTGAGTTCGCCGCGTTAGGAGATCTCTCGGGAGATGCCCGGCGAATAACCTTGTTCAAGCTACTTGCCGATGACCGCTGAACAATCGCTGTGGCCTTGCGACAAATCGTAGACGCCGCGGTAGCGATCCACCTTTGGATCCGACGCAAGCCTAGCCAGTCGAGCGATAACGATGGTTGGGAAGGCGGAGAGTTTTTGCCATAACGTCCTGACTTTCCTGACAGGTGGTACGCCGATACCACTTTCTCAACGGAAAACCAGGGTAAGAAGACGCCTTCCGGTGTCGAAAATCCCTGCGAATCGCTGGGTTTTTCGCTAGGGTGGCAGATGGGATTCGAACCCACGACCTTCGGAACCACAATCCGACGTTCTAACCAACTGAACTACTACCACCGTGTTCCTGGACCTCAAGTCTATCGCGGTCCAGGTAGCTCGTCAACGCAAGCCGAGATCCTCTAACCGAGGACAAACTTGGCGAATTCGGCCGCTCTCGCGGTGGATTCCCAAGTGAATTCGGGTTCATTGCGGCCGAAATGACCGCCAGCAGAGGTTTTCGCATAGATGGGACGGCGGAGGTTCAGGTATTCGATAATCCCGCGTGGCGAAAGATCGAAGAACTGGCTAGCAGCGTCGCAAAGCTTAGCATCGTCGACCTTACCGGATCCTTGGGTGTCGACCCGGACGCTGACTGGCTTGCTAACCCCGATCGCGTAAGCAACCTGAACTTCGCAACGATCAGCTAAACCAGAGGCCACGATACACTTGGCGACGTGCCGGGCCATGTAGGCGGCACTGCGGTCGACTTTGGTGGGATCCTTGCCGCTGAAGGCACCACCACCGTGCCTCCCCCATCCACCGTAGGTATCGACGATGATCTTGCGTCCCGTCAAACCGCAGTCCCCGTGCGGACCACCAACAATGAATTGTCCCGTCGGATTGATATGGTAGGTGATATCGCCTCGAACCAAGGCAGCCGGTAAACATGGCTTGACGATTTTCTCGATCACAAATTCGCGAATAGCCTTTTGCTGGACGGTCGGGGCATGCTGCGTCGAGACCACCACCGTATTCACGGCGACGGGCTGGAAGCCGTCATACTCAATGGTCACTTGGCTCTTGGAATCCGGCCGTAACCAATCCACTTGTTTGGCGAAGCGAGCTTCCGTCAGACGGTTGGTGATACGGTGAGCCAAAGCGATTGGCAACGGCATCAACTCCGGAGTATCGTTGCAGGCAAAACCGAACATCAACCCTTGATCACCGGCCCCGATATCCTTGCCACTGGTCGCGTCATCATTGACCCCCATCGCGATGTCCGGACTCTGCCGATCCAGCGCCACCATCACATTGCAAGTCCGTCCGGAGATACCGGATTCATCGTCATCGTAACCGACGTCAAGGATCGCTTGGCGAACGACATCCGCGTAATTGACCGTGGCTTTGGTGGTAATTTCTCCGGCGATCAAAGCCAGACCGGTAGTCACCAACGTTTCGCAAGCTACTCGACTAAACGGATCCTGCGCGAGAATCGCATCCAGCACACTATCGGAGATACGGTCGGCCAGCTTGTCAGGATGGCCCATAGATACGGACTCACTAGTGAACAAATACTTACCTGAGCTCACGAAACAATCCTCGCAATAAAAAACCGGAATGACCACGCCGAGCGTAGAGTGTACTTGCGCTCGCCCACTTTTAGAAGTGACGACCGATCGTTAGTTTGGTTGGTCAAAGCTAGGGTTTTGGGTACGATGAGTAGGGGAACGGCCACTAGCAACGAGGGTCATCATGCGCGATCCGGAAAAGATGTCAATAGACCCGGAAGGGGTTGTAGATTCCCCCAAAAACTCTCTGATGGCTTTTGCGTCAGCCTTGGCGGCAATGATCGGCGGGTTGGCCTTAGCCGCCCCCAGCTTTGCGATCGCTAGCCTGGTGGCGGTTTTGCTAGGGCTCGGCGTACTCGTGTTTGCTCGCAAGTGGGAGCTCTCTCAGCTTTCGGTGAGGCTGGCCAGGCTCAGCGTCTACTTCAGCATGTTTTGTGGGATGGCCGGGATGACGCGATTCTGGATGCAGGAACGTCAGCTCGAGAATCAGGCAACCGCGGTCGCCCAGAAATACCTGCAAGCCTTGGCCGCCGGCGACCGAACTACGGCCATCGGGATGGTAGGCTTGCCCCCTTTGGTCGAAGACGCCGCGATCGATGAGGCGAACATGAGTCGCGAGCAGGCGGCAGTGCGAAGCTTCCTCAACGACCCCAACATCAAGGCCGTCATCGAACGGGGTAGTCGCGCCCGGTGGCTACCTCATGGGATCCGCAGCAAGCACCGCACCGGTCGATTGTTGGAAGTCGAGGTCAGCTTCGTGGACGCCAGCGAAGTGAACCCAAAACCGGTGATAGTCGATGTCAAAGTGCAGTTTCCCGACAAGGAGTCACCAGAGCCAAAGCGATTTTGGGTAGTCGAACAGGTGAGACCCGTCGCCTACTGAAAGGCCTTGGTCGAGCAAGGATGAATCCATGGCGCAATCGTTGATCAGCCTGGGAGCCAATCTCGGCAACGCACGATCGCTCATCACCTTGGCGGGCGAACAGCTTCTCCAACGGTTTGGGGCCGACAATGTCCGCTTCAGTCGACTCTATCGGTCGCCGGCCATCGGCGGACCGGAAGGGCAAGCCGACTTCTTCAACGCGGTCGCAACTTTACGATCCGGCTTGAGTGCTTTTCAGGTGTGGCAGCAGTTGCACGAGATCGAACAAGGCTTGGGTCGTCAACGCCGGCATCGATGGGAAGCGCGACGTATCGATCTGGACGTACTGCTCCATGAGGATGAGCGTATCTGGACCCCCAAGCTCAAGATCCCGCACCCGCGGATGCATATCCGAACCTTCGTCCTCGAACCCGCCAGCGAAATTGCCGGCGATTGGATCGATCCTGTTACCGGCAGCAGTCTCCAGACGCTGGCTGCTCGACTTCGAGCCTCGTCTTCAAGCCCTGCTCCGTCCCATGGCTGGCCGCGCATCCTGATCCTGGTCGACGATCGTGACCTGATGGCAAAATTCGAAGAAAGCTGGTCGTATTCGGCGGAGGGTCTGGTGGCCGACCATGGCCTGACTTTAGGCTGGATAAAGCTGTTGTTGGTACCGCGACTGAGTCGCCAGCAGCTTCCGGTGGAACAAGACGCCTATCGACGAAATCTCTCTTTGGCCTTATCTCCATGGCTCGATGAACGCCTGAACCTGCTGGCTTACGCTGGGGCGTCGCCGGACCCGACCACCGTCCTTTGGGAGGATTTCTGTCGCCCATGGGCGGAGTTGCTGGGGATGATCGGCCATCGTCCAGCCGGCCTAGCCAGCGACGAGGAGCAGTCGCGAAACTTTGCGGCAGTACCCAAGTATCTTCTGGCTGGCGACGATCCGGCTTGGGCATTCCATGAAGTCCAAGCAGCCTTAGCCGCCATGCGTTGCCAGATTTATCCTTGCGGTAGTTTCTTCGCCAGCGGCTGATCCAGGCAGGCACCAATCTGGCGAACCGCTTGCCGTAGGCGGTTTTCGTTTTCGACCAAAGCTAACCGCAAATGGGTATCGCCGACCGGACCGAAACCGGCCCCTGGACTGACTGCAACATTGGCGTGTTCCAACAGATGCATGGCGAAGTCGATCGACCCCATCTGTGAGGCCCAGGGCTGGGGGATTTTTGCCCAGACAAACATGCCAGCCCGGGGCTTTTCGGCTTCCCAGCCCAAGCGATGGAGCCCCTCCAGCAATACATCGCGACGACTTTGATAAATCTTGGACTGTCGTTCCACCGTTGCTTCCGTGTCACGCAGGGCCACGATCGCCGCGATCTGCACCGCTTGGAACATCCCGTAATCATAATACCCTTTAATCCCAGCCAGCCCCCGGATCATGTCGGCGTTGCCAGCGCAAAAACCGACTCGCCACCCTGCCATGTTGTAACCCTTGCTCATCGTGGTGAACTCGACACCAACCTCTTTTGCCCCGGGGGCTGAAAGGAAACTTGGAGGGAGATAGCCATCGAAAGCCACATCGGCGTAGGCAAAATCGCTGATCACCATAAAACCGTACTTCCGCGCCAGACGAACCACCTCGACATGAAACTCTGGTTCAATAGTCACGGTCGATGGATTATGCGGATAGTTGATAATCAGCAATTTGGGTTTGGGAAACATCGTCTCGCAGGTATAGGCGATGTTTTGGAGGAACTTTTGACTGTCAGCGACCTCTAGCGCGACCACGTTCCCCGAGGCGAGCACCACCGCGTACTGATGAACGGGGAAGAAGGGAGCGGGGATGATCGCGGTATCGCCCGGGCCCATCAAAGCCAGGCACATGTGGGAAAAACCTTCCTTGCTTCCCAGGCAGGCGATGACTTCGGATTCCGGATCGAGCCGTACTCCGTATTTCCGCAGATACTTGCTAGTGACCTCACGACGGAGGTTGAGCAGCCCGTTGCTCTTGGAATAGCCGTGGTTACGTACGTCCGCGGCCGCTTCGGCCAGCTTTTGAATGACCATCGGATCGGGCGGCTCTGACGGATTGCCCATACCCAAGTCGATCACATCCTGCCCGCTGCGTCGCTTCTGATACAGCATGTTGTTGATCCGCCCGAAAAGATAAGGGGGCAATTGATGCACCCGCGAAGCATATTCGACGGCGACCGGCTTGGAGACCGAGGGATTGTTCGGCTGGGAATCGGCTGGCGGATGGGGCTGAGCGTTCATGGTACCTCCTTATCGTTTATTCATGGCTGGTGGCGCACCAACGTTTTGAAGGCAGCCAAAAGTTTTTTGGTAATCGGGCCGACCTTTCCGTCACGAATCGGTCGCGTATCGATGCTGACCACCGGGATGACCTCGGCGGCGCTCCCGGTCAAAAAGCATTCATCGGCGACAAAAATATCATGCCGTGTCATCGCTTTCTCCTCGACGGGAATACCAGCCTCACGCGCGAGATCCATGACCGCATTGCGGGTGATTCCCTCGAGGATGCCGGCATCCTTGGGCGGAGTCATCAAGCAACCACGTTTGACGATAAAAATATTATCGCCGGTGCATTCCGCCACTTCCCCCTTGTGGTTGAGCATCAAGGCCTCGACGCAACCGGCTTGGAGTCCCTCAATCTTGGCCAGAATATTATTCAGGTAGTTGAGTGACTTGATCCGAGGACTAAGGGCAGCAGGATGATTCCGAATGGTGCTGGCGGTAATGATCGATAACCCTTTCTCGTAGAACTCTGCCGGGTAGAGCGAGATCGAGTCGGTGATAATGATGATCCGTGGATCGCTGGTCTTGTTGGG
>JBILTQ010000334.1:0-6142 GCA_044371435.1 Pirellulaceae bacterium
TAGGCATCGCTGAGATGATTACGGGCCAACGTCGCCTTGACCGCTTCCCCGAGGGCGGCCGGAGCCATGGGGATTTCAAGGCAAATGGCGTGAGCGGATTCATAGAGACGATCGAGATGCTCCTGGAGGCGGAAGACGTGCCCCGAATAGGCCCGCATTCCTTCGAAAACACCATCGCCGTAAAGGAGTCCATGGTCGTAAACGCTGATCTTGGCGTTTTCCTTGTCAAAGTATTCGCCGTTGATGTATACCTGAAGGCTCATGGAATTTGCTTGGCAGGTGAACGAAGTTGGATTTTGGCCGATCTGGCCACCGGCACGAGTCCCAATCATATTTGCTAGGGGACTGGATGACTAGGCAAGCTTGGGCTCCGCCTGCTCCGACAACCTGGACTTTCCCAGCAACGAGGCGCGGCTGGGTGGGCGCTGCCAGCAGTATCCCAGAACCATCAGGCCACCAGCCATCCCGAGCAGGCTGATCCACTGCGAGATGGTCAGCGAGGTGCCGAATTGGCCAATTTCATCGATCCGAATCCACTCCTCGAGCATCCGGCTGGTACCGCACATCACCAACCACGCTCCAAGGACAAGTCCATCCCTGGCCACGTTCGGCCAAAGAAAAAAAAGGAAAGCAGCAATCAAGCCTGCATTCAGCGAAGCGTAAAGCTGGATCGGGTGGACCGGCAGGCTGTGACGGGGTAATTCCGG
The DNA here is from genome assembly GCA_044371435.1 of Pirellulaceae bacterium. Lineage (GTDB taxonomy): Bacteria > Planctomycetota > Planctomycetia > Pirellulales > Pirellulaceae > JAIYDQ01. The sequence continues at coordinate 708 of JBILTQ010000334.1, forward strand.
GTTGAGGAGATAAGTTTGGCCAGCGATCGTTAACTGCCCATAGACCTCCGAGGGTCCGGCCGGATCGGTACCTCGAGCCGGAGGCATGGTCCATAGCTTCCAACCACGGATGCGATCCCCGACCTTGACCCCAGTCGAGGCCGCCCAACTTCCCGGTCGCACCGCCAATACCTCCGCCCCCGCCGGGGAATCAGGCTCGCCCCGCCATTCCAAACCCAACAGCGGGCCAGCTTGAAGCTGCTCCATATACGCTAACGAGCCGCGCGGGAAACGCACCTTCGGCCAGGGGCCCTCGCAAACCCCGGCATAACAGCAGCCGTTCATAAAGCATCCCAACCGGCCCAAACATAACCCGAGCATCAACCCTGGTACGATCAGGTCACCCATCACCAGCAATCGATATCGCCGCCGCCTGGCCCACCAGATCACCGCCAGGGCCCCTCCGATGAAACTGCCAAAGACCACCAAGCCTCCCTCGGTAAATTTGACCGCCTCCCAAAGTTTCATGAAAACTGTCTCCCCCGGCAACTCCGACCATTTCTGAATAACGAAGAAGAGACGAGCCCCGAGGATCCCGCCGATCACGGTAAAGACCGACAAGGAGAGCAACCCATCCAGATCCAACCCGACCTTGGTCGAACGGACCAACGTCAGCCAGACGGCCGCGAGCACGCCGAGCATCAGGAATAACCCGTAGCCGCGAACCGGCAAGCCGACCGGATAGGTGTTGCCAGCGCCGTCGGTAAAACTGGTCTCCATCCGCGGCAGCAGGAAAACAATGGCGACGAGGGCGATCAACCAACCCACCCAGTCAGCGGTTGCTCGAGCCCAACTTCCGGTCCGATAGCGCACATATCCCACCTTCACCGCGAAGGCAACCACCAGGACCAGCAGCAACCAACCCAACCCCAACAGGGGCAGAGGCCCCCAGGCATGCGGGATATAAAAAAGTGTCGAACGCATCAGCTAGGCCTCCTCACCTTTGAGCTTCCTTCGAATGTCTTCCCATCGCACCTTCAGCTCACGCTCGAACCCGCGATCGGTGGGCTGATAGTAGCGGCGATCGACTCCCAGGTAGTCTTGGGTCGCCACCCCATCCTCGGCATCATGCGAATACCGGTAGCCTTGTCCGTGCCCGATGCGTTCGGCTCCCGCGTAATGCCCATCGCGCAGATGCACCGGGACCGGAACGAGCGTCCCTTCCCGAACATCCCGTCGCGCGTCGGCGATAGCCACCGTCGCCGCATTGCTTTTTGGCGCCAAGGCCAGATAAATGACCGCTTGGGACAAAGCCAACTGGCACTCGGGCAACCCGATCCATTCACATGCCTGCATGGTGGATACCGCCAGGTTCAAAGCAGCCGGATCGGCATTCCCGATATCCTCGCTGGCTAGGATGACCAACCGCCGACAAAGGAAACGGATATCTTCACCACTTTCAAGGGCCCGCCCTAGCCAGTAAAGAGCCGCATCGCAATCGCTGCCGCGGATGCTCTTGATCAAAGCGCTAGCCAGGTCGTAATGCTGGTCACCGCTCGGGTCAAACTGGATCGTTTTGGCCTGAATCGACTCGCGAGCCAACTCCAAACTCAGGTGGACCGAGCGATCGGATGAGGACAACGCCGCGATCTCCATGGCGTTGAGGGCTTTCCTCGCGTCCCCCTCGACAATGGTGGCTAAATAGTCGAGGGCCTCGTCGGCGGCGGTGATCGTCAAATAGCCCAAGCCGCGTTCACGATCCGCCATAGCGCGCTCCAAGAGCTCGCGGATCTCCGCCGGCGACAGCGGTTGCAATTGGAAAATCTGGGACCGGCTGAGCAAGGCGCCGTTGACCGCGAAGAAAGGATTGCTGGTCGTGGCCCCAACCAGCGTAATCAAGCCACTCTCGACATCTGGCAGCAGCGCATCTTGCTGGGATCGGTTGAAACGATGGATCTCATCGACAAACAAGACCGGCCGGAGACCGGTCGCCGTGATCTCTTCCCTGGCCCATTCGAGGACTTCCCGCAATTCCTTGACACCGCTGGTCACGGCGCTCAGGGTGCGGAATTTCCCTCCAGTTTCCCGAGCCAGCAGCTGGGCTAAGGTCGTTTTTCCGGTTCCGGGAGGCCCATACAAGATGATGGACGTCAACCGCCGCGCCTCGATCAAGCGGCGCAGCAGTTTCCCCGCTCCGAGGAAATGCTGCTGCCCAACAAATTCCACAAGCGTCCGCGGCCGCATCCGCGCGGCCAGCGGTTGATGGCGTCGGAGGTTGTCGCCCTCGAGCTTCGCAAAGAGATTCATCGCATCAGTGTAACGTTCCCCCCGGAAACTCGGGAATCGGAGAACAGCCCAAGCATCGGGATCCCGCCAGGTGACTAGGCCGCGCCCAGTCGCTGCAGGGCCATTTCCTTCATCCCTTTGAGATCGAGCTTGCCCGAGCCCAGCACCGGAATTCCGTCGACCAACAGAAAACTGTCCTCGGATGGCAGATAGAGATTCGGCAGCCCGGCCGCCGACAATTTTTTGAGGATTTCGCCAGGAGCCACCGACAGCGATGTATGCAGGACGACCAAACGCTCCCCCCGTTTTTCATCGGGAATGGCCGTGACCGCTACCGGCTGGGCTCCTTCGGCATCCGAACCCAGGATCGCCAGGATGGCTTCCTCGATCTGGATATGCGGCACCATTTCCCCTCCGATCTTGGAAAACCGGCTCTGCCGACCTGTAATATGGATGAAACCATCGTTATCGATGTAAGCCACGTCGCCGGTTTCATACCAACCATCGCGAATCGCTTGGGCGGTCAGGTCCGGCCGATGCAGGTAACCTCGCATGACATTGGGGCCGCGCACCTGGAGCATGCCTGTTTCGCCGATGGCCAGAGGCAACCCGCCTTCCAGGCCGACCACGCGGGCTTCCACCTCGGGGAGTGGACGCCCGACCGAACCTTCCCGCAAGCCACGTGTAGGATCGGTCGCTTTGGTCCGATTGGGAGGGAGATTGACCGACACCAGCGGGCTTAATTCGGTCGTACCATAACCTTCGATGGGGCGAATACCGAATTGCTTTTCGAAAGCATCGCTGAGCGATACCGGCAATTTCTCGGCGCCGACAATCACCATCTCCAGGCTGCGGAATTGGTCGGGCTCCACCCGCCGCAGGTAGTTCCGCAGGAATGTGGGGGTCCCCAGCAAGATGGTCGCCCGGTATTCGCTGGCCAGCTTGCCGATCTGCCGGGCGTCTAGCGGGCTGTAATGAAAGACACCGGCCAAAGACAGCGACTGCGAAGCCCACAAGGTCACCGTGTAACCGAAAGAATGGAAGAACGGGAGGATACCGACGATCACATCATCCTCCCGCAGATCGAGCGCCTGCTCGAGGGCCCAGACGTTATGGGCGATGTTCTCGTAGGTGAGGATGACTCCTTTGGGTGTTCCCGTCGACCCCGAGGTAAAAATGATGGTGACGGGATCGGCTTTCGACAGTCGATCGAGCCCCAAACGCCTGGCGAGGATTCCTGTCGGGACCCAGCGGCCTTCCACGTAACTGAGCAACTTGTCCCACCACCTGAGTTTTTCGCGGAGATCCTCCAGATAAATCAACTCGGCGTCCAGCTTGAGGTCGAGCTTCTCCATCACTTTACGACTGGTCAGGACATGCTTGACTTCCGCCAACTTGAGGCATTGATTGAGGATGGCATTGCTGGCGGTGTAATTTAGATTGACCGATGTTCGGCCGGCGAAAGCAACCGCAAAGTTAGCCACCGTCGCTGGAACGCTGGGCGGTAGCAGGATGGCTACATTCTGCTCCCCGCTTTGCAAAACATGCCTCAGCAATAGCCGCCGAAGAATCAAGGTTCGGATCAGCAAGTCGTAACCTGAAAGCTTAGCCCCGGTCGAATCGGCGGCTTTCATGCGTTGACCGCGATGTTTGCATTCCCGAATCAACTGCACAGGGAGCAGCGAGGAACGATCGAACATGATAGGAACCTATTTTCCTCTTGTACTTGAACTCGAAGATCGTTAACCATAGACACGAGAAATAGCTTCCCGGAGCCGTCCAGGTAAATGTTAACCGAATCGATCGCGGGCGGGTGCTAGCCAACCGCTGGCATCGGATAGCTGTGCTTTGTCCTGGTTCGCCTTGGCCGTGGGTTTCCACCCTCGGTTAGGCCCCTTGACCGTCGGAACTCCCGCGGGCTTCGGGGAGGTTCGATCGGCAAGTGTTTGCCATGCATAAAGGAAAAACATGAATCGCTTCAGCAGCTTCCTGATGGGCATCGTGGTCGGTGCGTTAGGGCTGTACATCGCCATGCAGTTTTATCTGATTCGCGCTAAAGATGGCTTCCATTTGGTACCGAAGTTAGCTGCCAAACTCGAAAATCCCTACGTGGATATTCGGGACTTTACCGTGACTGACTGGCAAAATCGTCAGGCGCTAGCCGTAGCGATTCTCAAAGCGAACCAAGGCGGACTGATGCAAGATGCCAGCCTCAGTTCCATTAAGCAGGCCGCGCAAAAGACCCTTGACCAGTGGACAGGCGGGAAATCCTCCTGGAACTGGCAATAGGTCCGCCTGCCTTGCTGAGGGCTGCGCTACGACTTCAGGACTTCAGGACGCGATATTTTATCCGCCGACGGAAGGGGTAAAACCGTATTGCAGCCGCCCAAAATGGATTACCATAATCGGGCGTTGTCCTCTTTTTCCTCCCCGGAGCCTGCAAACATGCGAACCCTCACTCACGCCTTGCTCATCGCGACCAGTTGTCTTGGCTTGGTCCCCAGCCCGACGACCTCGGCCCAGGATTCGGGAACCAGCCCCTGGGTGGTTTTATTCAATGGCAAGGATTTTACCGGCTGGAAGCACGACGAGTTGGGCAAGGCGGAATATGCGGTCGTCGACGGCACGGTTCATGGCAAAACAGTCGAGGGTAGCCCTAATTCGTTCCTGTATACCGAACGCCAATTCGGCGACTTCGAGTTGGAGTTTGAAGTCAAAGTCCATGACAAGCTGAATAGCGGGGTACAAATCCGTTCCCGCCCCAAAGCCCAAGCCGACGTCGATGCTGAAGGGGCCAACGACAGCAAGAAAGCCAAGAACAAAAACGCCTCCCTTGGACGCTTCTTCGGGCCCCAGGTAGAAATCGAAGCTAGTCCAGGTCAAGCTGGTTATATCTATGGTGAAGCCACCGGCCTCGGGTGGCTCTCGAAGGAGCCACAAAATGCCGGTCATGGTCACAATCACATGAAAAACGGTGAATGGAATCAATTCAAGATCGTGGCTCGCGGGCCACGGATTCAGACGTGGATCAATGGTCAGATGGTGGCTGATCTCACCCACGAAGAAATTTATAAGACCCACCCCCGCGGGCATATCGCCCTTCAAGTCCATGGTATCAAAGCTGGCACCGGTCCCTACGACGTTGCATGGCGCAACATTCGCGTGCGTGA
>JBILTQ010000121.1:0-13642 GCA_044371435.1 Pirellulaceae bacterium
GGACTCAATAGCCGGTACGGCCCGGAGGGTGCTTCGCACTATTGAGTCCTGACACCTTTTCCGAACCCTGACACCTTTTCCGAACCCGCGATCGAGGGTTGGGGGGCAACGCGACGTAAATTCCGTTGACCTGCCAAAGCTCCTGAGAGCTCCCTTGGTTCCGAAATCGGAAGATTTAACCCAGCTCCTCTTGCCAAAAATACCGAAAACCCTATGCTGTGTTGAGAAAGAGTCTCAGAAGCAGTCTCAATAGTAGTCGTTTGCGATACCGTTCTGGAGTAATCCAAGGATATGTTTTCTAGCGATGCTCGGACCTACCACCGTGGATTTACGCTCGTCGAACTGTTGGTCGTGATCACCATCATCGGCATCTTGGCGTCGTTGATTTTGCCCGCGATTCAACAGGCTCGCGAAGCGGCTCGACGAATGACTTGCGGCAACAATATCCGGCAAATCGGCATTGCTCTTCAGGCCTACGAGGGAACTTACAAGACTTTTCCCCCTGGGTTCATTTCGCAGACTACGGGAACCTGGTCGGGAATGGGGAATGACGGGATTCCTGAAATGGGGACTGGGTGGAGCGTCTTTGCCCTGATTCTTCCATTCATCGAGCAATCGTCGCTACATCAGGCGATTGACTTTAAGAAAACGATCAGCGATCCGACCAATCAAGGGGCACGAAGCACTAGCGTCCCTGCCTATCGTTGCCCCAGCGATGTCTGGACGGCGCCGGTGGCGGTATGGCCGAAGTCCATTCCCATCACCGACTTGGCCGCCAACAGCTATGTCGCGTGCCTAGGTGGTGGAAATCCAGCGAACGCCCCTGGCTATACCGCCATGTATGAGGAGCAGCCGTTCAACGGGATGTTCCATCGCAACACGGCTATACCGCATGCCGGGATTTTGGATGGGACGTCGAATACGATTGGGATCGGTGAGCGGGCCAGTATGTTTTCACCGGTCGGCTGGGCTGGCGTGATCCCCGAAGCGCGAACGGTTTTTTCACCCTGGATGGCTGGACGCCGCCAGCAAGAAGTTGGAGTAACTTCTCGACCGCCGATCACGGCCGTCACGGTCCACGTTCGAACTGGCGGTCCCAACGCTCGGAACGGCAGCCCCGGTGGTTTTTGGGCCAATCATCAAGGCGGATGTCACTTCGTAATGATGGATACTTCGACCCAATTCATCTCGACCGATGTCGATATCACTGTATTTCGCGCTTTAGCCGGGCGTAACGATGGACAAGTGATACCCGATGGTTGGAATCCATAACCCCATCGTTAGTGGCAACGGGCGACTGGGTTAGCTTTTTTCTCCTATCATCCCTGCGGCATCCCTGGTGGCCATCGATCCTGAACTGCTGAAATCGATGGGCACGAAGGTATTGATTCCAGGAGGTCTCTAGCGGCAGGCTTCCGTTCTTTTGCAGTCCAAAGTGCAAACGCCCGAGTGTTCGTCGCCCTCCTTGTTGTCCGAGCGAATCGTACAAACAGGCATTGAGGATGAGTACCTCGATGAAAACCCCCAGCCCTTATAACAGGAAAGTTCTACTGGAAATAAGGCCTCTGGAAAGCTGTTCGGTCGTCGAGTTGTGATTGCTGAGAACGGGGCCTGTCCGCCGGGAATGGTAGCGGTCATTTCGAATACAGGATTCATCGAAGACCTTGGTACTGTGGTCAGACTACGACTGGTTGGCTGGAGGCGGATAAAAATTCAGGGAAGGGATCCTGGTTGAATGTAGGAATGCTATTGCGAGGCATCACTGGCGCAATCCTCTGTCCAAGCCGCAGTCTAGGCTCCTACAACGCGAGGTGTTAAACTGATAACTTCCACCCGAGAGTAATTGTCGATATGCCTGTAAAAGACCCGTTACAAACGCTGCTCGAGATCCTGAATCACTGCATAACACAGCATCCAGACCTTGCACCCCACGCCGAGAGGATAGCTAGGTCAGTTCTCGGTGAAAACGTCTCGGCGGGCATTTCGGAATGGGCCACTCGCGCCTATGCTGCACCATCGCCACACTTTATCAAGGAGATCGTTCTTCTTCGGAATGGTTTTCCGAATGCGATCTGGGTTGAAACGGGTACATATTTGGGGCAAACGACGAAAGAGTTAGCCAAGCATGGCTTGTTCGTCTATAGCATCGAACCGGAACCAACCTTGTACTCGAACGCCAGTGCTTTTTTTCAATCATTTTCCAATGTTGAGATCCTGAGAGGTTTCAGCGAGGAAATCCTCCCATCGTTGCTCCCAAAGTTATCTGGCGATATCAATTTCTGGCTGGATGGGCATTATTCGGGTGGCGTAACCCAGAAGGGGCCGCAAGATACACCTATCCTGGACGAGTTGTCGTGCATTGCCGGCAATCTGAGGAATTTCGGAAATGTCTGTGTCATGATCGATGATATACGCTGCTTCGGTTCTTCGCTGGAGGAATTTGCGTCCTACCCATCGTTGAAAACGCTCGTGGATTGGGCTGAAGAACATAACCTCGGCTGGCATATTGAGCACGATATCTTCATCGCGAAGTCGAAAGGAACGCCACCGCAGCCCTGACAACCTGTTTTCTCCGAGGCGACATGGCTTGGGAGCAGTGCGACTTGTCCCTGCCAACGGTCTGGAATTCCGCGGAGACCGATCGTTTGGCATGAATAGCTTGTCTCATTCCCGGAGGCCCTTACCATAGCTCGTCACCGCGTTTCCGTAGAAAGTGCAAGTGGCCAGTGGATACGCTTGGGATGGAGATGAAAGATAGGAGGGAATCAAGCTTCTTACGTAAATCAGCCGATAAAAAGATCGCCGGAGCTTTCCAGGGCCAGTGGTGACGGCGGGCTGCAAACGCAGCGTTTCCCGAAATTTATCATCGAAACGCGTGGTTCTGTCTGCCCAGATGGCAGCTGAAAAGGAATCCTAGAAATAAGTTCTGGCTTCGCCGGTAAGCGGGTTGGTACACGCGGTGTTGACAACCCAGCACCGCGCATGGAAGGGAACCAAGGTTTGCTCTTTGTAATAGTTCGTCCAAGGAAGATAAATGTCGGTGGCATCACTTAAAAATGATGCCAGGTAGCTAAAAGTTGAATTGCTGCTCACGATCGTCGTCGCATGCCGTAAGTAGTTGAAATCGCTGATCAAATCCGAAGAAAAAAATCTAGGACGATATCGGCTGAAACTGGCAAGGTAGGCATGCTCCCAGTCATGCCGTAATTGGTCGCAGACAATCGTCACTGGACGACCCACGGCAATTTTGTCGAGAACCGCGTGATAGAAGGCTGGATGCACGATATTCGAGTTACGGCCATCTTGGAGATAATCGTCCAGCCTTAGATGAACGACCACTTCCGTGGGATCGGGTACCGATGTTATCCGGCAGAGGTCAGAGACCGAGATACGAGCATTGATGGGCTCATTATTTCCTGCAGTGATCAGACGCTTGAGGTGCTCGCGGTAGCTTTGATAAACGTCCATCGTCTGAAAGAAGCCGTAAAGCAAGACATCGTGCTCTTGCAACGGGAGGCGGGCTGCCTGTCTCATCTGATTCCAATGTTGATCCGTGACGATTGCCGGGTTGGATAGTTGAGCTCGGTCCCAAGTCAGAGTGTGGCCGCAGTGATGACTGATGATCTTGGCGGCGAAGTATTGAAAGAGGTTGTTTCCAAGCCGGCCTAGTTGTTCGTAATAGATCTTCATCCCGAAACAATCACTGCTTGCTACGCCAGCGTATCCGAACACGCCACGATGGTTTTTGTTTTCCCAGTATACGCCATTCAACCAGAGCAGATCTTCATCACTTCGGCAATTTTTCGGCTGGTATTTTTCCAAGCCGGGAATAGTGGTTTCCCTGCCAGGCTTGGCGGAGTCTCTCCGTTCAGTCGATTTTTTATGCTTGGACAGGGTGGATGAAAGAACAAGTGAAGGTATCAGGATTGCGAGCGGCGACGAATTGCTCAGAGCTGAGTGGGATAGGTTGCAGCTTAACGAGCGATTGTTGGGTGCCGCGCAAAATTTTTCTACTATTCGCCGTCTCGCAGGCGAGTCGAGGCCAGCCCCCCTTTTTAATGCACGTTTGCCATGATGGGACGCATACTCCCTACAACCCTTCGACAGCTATTCGCGAGTCGCGGTGCGAGGACTAGACGCACATGGCATCGCCCACCGATATGGTTATGGCGACGAAGGTGCTTTTGGGCAAGCTTATGGAGATGCTAGAGATCCGCAGCCTGCTTACCACGACATTGATTAATTACCTGCGGCAACCGATTTATCCAAAACGAGCGATAAGGCGGTGATTGCGCCGTGGGTGGGTTGCGCGGGGCACTGGATTCATGGGCGAGGGGAGGCATCGTCGGCCAATCATTGTCCGCTGGTTCGATCATTTGCCGGCTTGTAGCGGTCGATACCAAGTTATCAGGCCGCACGATCTTGTCACGACCGAACTCGAGGTCACCGGTGTCAGAACACCCGGCGGTCAATGGTCCGACGACGTCAGTCGATTACCCATGCTCACTGGCACTCGCGACGACTCGCGCCCGGTTCGTGCGCAGTGGGTCCTGCCATCTTCGCCCGGACGAGTGGAAGGAAGTTGGCAGGATTATGGGCGGCCTGTCTACCAGTACGGAAAGGAAAGTCTCCGCCACGGGGTTCCACCGCAGGGATTCGGAAGCCGATAGGTAGTTCGGACGCTAAAACAAAAGAGGCGACATAGCCAGCGACGAGCGAGTACATGCGCTCTAGGATGGCGGCTGGAAACCCTTCGTCAAAATGGCAAACCAGCCGTCGGCGTTTTACGATTGGAAAGGCGACCTCATCGAGCGCAAGAATTTAATCGGTGACCACACTAGGCGGGACGTGTGAAGGTCATGATGGAGCACGATTGCCGCGTCCCCTCCGCGAATCGCAGGGGCGCAGCGTCTAGCTGCCGATAAACAGCAAAACTGCGACATTTTTGGATTGCATGATTTTCATTCCGTTTTGCTGCTGGATCCTCGCAGCTTCAGCCAAGCTGGATATCATGTAGGTGACCCACCGCTTGAGCCGACACCTTCAACGAGCAAGTAGTTCGTCTTGCAATTTTGCCAAAGTGCCTGTGATGTTTCGGTATTTATTGATCTTCTTTGCTTTCTCTGTGCCGGTCGCCGCCGGCGAGCCCGGTGAGTTATTGGTGGAGTGGACCAACGCCAAACTCGGCGACGATGGAGTGTTGGAGCCAAGGCTTAGCCGCCTTGGGAGTGTTTGCTTAGAGGCGGGGCCATCGACCTTTTCAGCTGAGCTCAGGGCGGCGAGGGATGGGGTCGGTGAGATCGATGGGAATGCGGTGGTGCTGTGGCTAGACGACGGAAAAGACCACCGCCATGAGACGCTGGATGTTGCGGTGAAGGAGGGGCATTTTGCCGAGTTCACTTTCACGGCTACGGGACTGCCTGAGGGAGCGGAGTTGCGGGTGACCGGGCTTTCGTACGAAGCGCGGCCGAACTGTCGCCGGCGGGCTGAGGTTCATGGGGCAATTCGTAGTCGGGTTTCGATCGATGGAGTCTTAGTCGGGACGCTAGCGAAGCACGAGCCAGGTAAGATGACTTCGCACACGACGCTTGGACTCGATCAACGGCTGGTCCTTGGCCAAAGCTGTGCGGTGCGAGTGCATTTTGCGGGTTTCGATAGTGAGGCTAAGGCTGGACGGAAATTCAAACCTTTTCATGCCGGAATTCAGCTCGGGAAGGTACAGGTGTTCGGCTACGTGGTGGCGGCTGCCAAGAGTGCGGCTTTGCCTTCGACGGTCCAGGCTGTCTTGCAGGAACATTGTTTTACCTGCCATGGGGATAAGGAGCAAAAGGGTGGGATCCGCCTCGACACCCTCTCCATCGATTTCATGGCGGACCGCGCGGCGGCCGAGGTCTGGCACGATGTATTGAACGTGGTGGCTACTGGAGAGATGCCGCCCGAGGGAGAACCGCGGCCATCGGAGGCGGCGCGAGGTGCGCTGACCGGTTGGATTCGTCGGGAGATGGCAGCCAGCCTTGCGGCCGCAAGGCTGGCGAGGACAGACATTGTCATGCGGCGGCTTAACAAGGATGAGTATCGCTACACCCTGACTGACCTGTTGGGCGTGGCGTCGAACTATGGTGAGCGTTTGCCTGCAGATCCACTATCGACGGATGGATTTGCCAACGACGGCGAGACGCTCGGGATGTCGGCACTACAGATCGAGACGTATCTCGCGAGTGCCCGGGCTGCCCTCGAGGAGGTGTTAGTGGACGGCCCGCAACCGGAGCGAACGGAAACGCGAATCGTCGATCAGTCGGCGGAGAAAATCGGCATCGGTAAGGAAAACGTAAGCCGAGGTGGGCACATTCTGGATCGCACCGGTGTCTTTGGGGCGATTTTCGGTGGAGATCCCGAGGAACGTGCACAGATAGCCGCCGAGGGGCGTTTCACCATCCGGGTCAAGGCGCGGGCGGAATTCCAGCCTGGTCAGCCGGCGCCGATCATGCGGGTGGTCTATGGCTATAGGATTCCAGGAGCGATCCCGATCTACAAGGAAGTAAGCCGGCAAGAGATCACCGACAAGCAAGCCCAAGTGTATGAGTTCCACGGGCTGGCGCAGAATTTTCCTTACGCTTTGCAGCAGAGCGACCTCGCTGTGCAAGTCGTGGCGGTGGAAAATGTCCTCACCGACGGCCAAGTCAAACTGCCACCGGCGATCCTCCAGGGAAAAACTAAGGCCAGGCAGCATGAACTGGATCCTGACTTTCCTCGCCTCGTCATCGATTGGGTCCAGTTGGTTGGGAATGATTATCCGGAGTGGCCGCCGGCCGAGCATCGACGGATCCTGCCCGCCGCAGCGAATGAGGGGACCCCCGAGTACGCCCGCGAAGTCTTGCGCCGATTCCTCCATCGGGCATGGCGCGGTTCGGTGAGCGATGGCGAGCTGGACCGGTATCACCAGCATTTCTTGGCGTTATCGCAGCAGATGCCCTTTGTCGGTGCAATGCGCGAGACGCTAGCGGTAGCTCTTAGCTCGCCTTATTTTCTCTATCTCGTCGAACCGCAACTGAAAAGGAATGCGGTTCGGTTGCTCGATGATCATGAAATCGCTGCGCGATTGTCCTGTTTTTTGTGGAGCTCGATGCCCGATGAGGCGTTGCTTGGGCTGGCAGGGCAAGGGCGGCTAAAAGAGCCCGAGGTGCTGGCGGGCGAGGTGCAGCGTCTGCTGATGGATCCCAAAGCGCAGCGCTTCGTCGAGCAGTTCACCACGCAGTGGCTCGATCTTGGCGGGTTGGAGCGGGTGGCGGTGAATCCTCAATACTATCCTGGATTCAAGGACGAATTGAAGGTCGACATGGCGGGAGAGACCAAAGCCTATTTCGGTGAAATCCTGCGGACCGGTACTTCGGCCCTGCAGTTCCTCGATAGCGATTGGACGATGATCAATGCACCATTGGCCCGGCATTATCGGCTGAAGGGTCCGCAGTCGCAGGCCTTCGTTCGCGTTTCGCTGGTCGGTACCCGGCACCCGGGAGGCTTGTTAGGTCATGCTTCGATGCATTTGTCGAACTCCAATGGCGAAGACTCGCATCCCATCAAGCGAGCCCTATGGATCCGCGAGCGGCTGCTGCATGATTCGCCTCCTTCCCCGCCGCCCAATGTTCCCGCCCTACCAGCCGAGGATCCGAGTTTTGTCAAGCTCTCCATCCGCGAACAGTTGCAACTCCATCGGCAGGACCCCGCCTGCAGCGACTGCCATCGCAGCATCGATCCCTGGGGGATAGCCCTCGAGCATTATGACGCGGTCGGGCTATGGCGCGACGTCATCCGTCGTCCCAGCGGTGAGAAAGATCTGAAGGGGAGTCCCATTTTTCAGGAACTGCCGGTGGTTGCCAAAGACACGCTGCCGGGTGGGATCGTGCTCGATGGGCTCGACAGCCTCAAGAAGCATCTGCTCAACGAGTGCCAAGCTCAGTTTGCCAAAGCTCTCGTGAGCAAGCTATTCGCTTATGCCCTCGGCCGGAGTATCGATTGGTCCGATGAGGAAACCATCCAGCATCTTTCCGCCCGTTTTGCGGAGGGCGGCTATCAGTTGCCTCAGCTTATTACCGATATCGTTGTCAGCCCACCCTTCCTTGCACCTTAATATCCCCCGATGAACACGATCAAGCCTAGCCGCCGTTATTTCCTCCGCGCTTCTGGGATCACCCTTGGGCTGCCTTGGCTGGAGGCCTTCGCCGACAAGGCCGCGGCCAATGCCCCGCCGAAGCGATTTTGCGCCATCTACTTTCCGTATGGGGTCAGTCTTCCCGGCGAGAAGCATGAAGCTTCGAAGTGGAACTGGTTCCCAATGCAGGCAGGGCGCGACTTTCAGTGGAGCGAGTCGCTGAAGAGCCTTGAGCCGTTGCGGCACCAGGTCACGATCCTCGGCGGTTTGCATCATCCAGGGATGGCAAACGGAGGTGGGCATGATTCGGGCGACACCTTCCTGACCGGCGCGGCCTTGCGGAATGGGAATCTCAAGAACTCGATTTCACTCGATCAAGTGATGGCCAAACATCTCGGCGGCGAGACTCGGTATCCGTCGCTCGTCCTTTCCACTGACGGCGGCGTTGGTATTCCTACCCGGTCCAATACCCTCTCGTACTCCGAAGATGGTCAAGCCATTCCTTCGCTGAACCGTCCCGCCTTTATCTTCGAGCAGCTCTTTGGTTTAAACCGCGACAGCATCGAGGCGCAGCGTCGTGGCTTGGCTGTTACCGACAGCCATCTCGATTTGTTGTTGGAGCAAGCGCGGTCGTTGAACGCCAGGCTTGGAAAAGCCGATCAGGAGAAGCTCGACCAGTACCTCACCTCGGTCCGCCAGGTCGAACAGCAGGTACAACGCTCGACGGATTGGCTCGACGTACCCAAGCCGCAGGTCAACGCCAGTGGTCTGACCCTTGACGCCGACGACAACACTCCCCGCGAACTTATCCGGACGATGCTCGACCTGCTGGTGCTTGCCTTTCAGACCGACAGTACCCGGATTGCTACCTATCAGTTGGCCAGCATGCACGGGGCTACGTCGATCGCGGTGAAGTTTTCGCAACTGCTTGGCTTCGGTAATACCACCCATGCTTTGGCCCATGGTTGGAATAAGCCCGGCGGAGCGGAGAAGCTGGGAAAGTGGGACCAGTGGCAGGCGGAAAACCTCGCCTACTTCCTCGGCAAGTTGGCCGCAGTCAGGGAAGGGGATGGTTCACTGCTCGACAGCACCACCGTCCTTTATGGCAGCTCGAATAGCAACACCCACAACAATCTGAATTACCCACTGATCCTTGCTGGGGGAACCAGCCTTGGTTTAAAGCATGGCGAGTATCGCCGCTTTGGCAACGATATCCCCCTCTCCAACCTCTACTTGACGTTGCTGCACCGGATGGGTGTGGAGCAGCAGGGGTTTGCCGATAGCCGCGGTGAACTGACGGAAGTGGTTAGCTGAGCAGGGCGTCTGCCGCGATCGGTACTTGGCCGTCTGCCTCGGATCCGCTCGAAGGCTCCTCGATCGCTTTCAATCCCCGACCGCGTTGTAGGCCGAGAGTCTGCGGTCAAGACTCGGCGGAAGGGAAGGCAAGCCAGCGTCCGATCGCCGGTCGCCGTAATGAACTATCGCTTGTCCGAGCGCGAGGCGACTATAATTTCTCTGGTAAGATGGCTGACTTCGCATGGGTTTTTAAATGACGCGCACAAGTTTACGTTGGCGATACCTCCTGCTGACCGTCACCGTCCTTGGGGGATGGACGAGTCTGGGGGCTTTACAAGCGGCTGAGGAGGAAAAGCCGGAGGATAACCGAGCAGCTGCCCAGCAATTTTTTGATAAACGGGTGACGCCGTTTATCAAGAAGTATTGCCTCGAGTGTCATCAGAATAAACGCCCGACCGAGGCTGGACTCAGCTTTAGCCCAGCGCTGAAGAACCCCGGGAATGCCGCTTTCAGTGAAAAGTGGAGGAAAGCCGCAGCCCGGGTCAAGGCTCACGACATGCCACCGGATGGTTCGGACCAGCCGACCGACAAGGAGCGTCGGATATTCATGAACTGGCTGGACCGGGTCAAGTACCTTAGCCCTAAGGATCCCGGTCCATTCATCATTCGCCGTTTGAGCAAAACGGAGTATGGCAACACCCTGCATGCGTTGTTCGACGTTGATCCGAGTGTTGCCCATCCGTTGCCCGACGAGGTCAGCGGTGAAGGCTACCTGAACTCTCTCTCGCCGCTGCAGCTCGAACAGTACCTTGCGATCACGGAAGAAGTGTTGAAGCAGGTAGTATCCCCCGACGATGCGACCCCGACCCGATGGCAACAACAATGGTTCGGCGATTCACCAGCCTCAGGCGAGGATGCGCGGGAGGTTGCCCGGCAGGTGGCGATGCGGCTAGCGAAGAAAATATATCGCCGACCAGTCATGGAGGGGGAAGTCGAGGTGCTGATGAGCGTCTACGATTTGGGACGACGGAACGAACTGTCATATCCGGGCGCCTTGCGATTGATGCTCAAGGCGATGCTCCTATCGCCCCAGTTTCTTTTTATCACCCCCGCGGAAGGTTTGGCGGCCGAGGGGCCGATTGTTCCGCTCGACGATTACCAACTCGCCTCGCGTTTGTCCTACCTGCTTTGGGCGACGATGCCCGACGACACGTTGCTCGCACTAGCGGATACCGGGAAGTTGCATGAGCCGGCGGTGTTGACCGCCCAGGTGAAACGCATGCTCGAGGATCCACGCTCCCGAGCCCTCTTCGATGGCTTCGGCGCCCAATGGCTGGGGCTGGACGATTTGCAGAGCAAGGTCTTTGATCCCTCCAGTTTTCCGGAGATGACC
Organism: Pirellulaceae bacterium; assembly: GCA_044371435.1. Taxonomy (GTDB): domain Bacteria; phylum Planctomycetota; class Planctomycetia; order Pirellulales; family Pirellulaceae; genus JAIYDQ01. Next base: position 10,839 of record JBILTQ010000121.1, read on the forward strand.
GAGGAGCTGCGCGTGGCCATGTACGACGAAGTGCGTTTGTTTTTTGAAAGCGTTGTCCGCGAGGACCAGAGTATCGCGCGTTTCATCGATGCCGAGTATACCTTCCTCAACGACAGGCTGGCGGGCATCTACGGGCTAGAAGGTTCGATCACCGGCAGCGATCTGCGGAAGGTGGTTTTGACCGATGGAAATCGCGGTGGGATCTTGGGAATGCCGGGTGTCCTGGCGGGGACCTCGTTTCCCAACCGCACCAGTCCCGTCAATCGCGGTGTCTGGGTCCTCGAGCAGGTCTTGGGAGAGCATGTGCCGGCCGCTCCCCCCAATGTGCCAGCACTCGAGAAGCAGGACCAGCAGGCGGTGGCTAAGCTGACCGTGCGAGAACGGACCGAACTGCACCGCGTGGATCCCGTCTGCGCCAACTGCCATCGATTGCTTGATCCGATTGGGTTTGGCTTGGAGAATTTCGATGCTATCGGCCGTTGGCGCGATCGGGATGAGAACGGTGAGGCGATCGATGCTTCGGGCGAGCTCCCCGGAGGGATACGGTTTTCCGGCCCACGGGAATTGAAGGCGATGATTAGCGGGCGGCTCGACGATTTTGCTCGTAACCTGGTCGAGAAATTACTCGCCTATGCATTGTGTCGCAAGCTGGAGGGTTATGATGAGATTGTGGTGGATGGATTGATGCAGGAGCTTTCACGCGATGGCTACCGGATGCAGACGCTGGTCACGGCCATCGTTACCAGTTATCCCTTCATTCATCGGCGGACCGCGGACTAGGGTGGCTCTTTTGCCGTTGCCGGGCAATGCCGCTCCCTTCTAGCTTGGGTGTGGTTACAATGCAGGTAGCTTCGACGCAGGATTTATTTGAGGCGGCCGCGGTCGCCGATGTCCGCCGTGTCGGGATGGTGATTCACGGATCGCACGGCCCTTTCCTCATTCGAGTTGCGGAGGTTTTTTATGAATAGGAAATCAGAGGTTCATCGTCGCACCTGCCTGCGAGGACTTGGTGCTGCTCTGGCCTTGCCCTTGTTGGATGCGATGGGCTGGGCCGAAGCCAGTCAGCGCGAGGGGCAGAAGCTTCCGGTTCGTTTGGGCTTCATGTACATGCCGCATGGGGTGATCATGGATCAGTTCTGGCCGGCCGATGCCGAGAGTTTCTTAACTTCGCCGCCGCCGGCCCTCGCTTCGCTTCAGCCGGTGTTGGATCAATGCTTGATGGTGAAGGGGATCGCCGGCGTTCCAACCGCACCGTACAACGGGGCTCCGCACGCGCTGGAGCTGTCGACGTGGCTGACCGCCACCTTGCCGAACCCGGAGAAGCGGGACCAGATCAGCATCGCCATCTCGGCTGACCAGATCGCCGCCAACTACGTGGGGGCTTTGACCGCTCTCCCCTCCTTGGAATTGGCGACGATGCCGCAAACCTGGAAGGAGAATCAGGAAGGGTTGAACGAGGCCTATTATTCGCACTGTAGCTTTCGTTCGCCGACGCAAGCCCTTCCGGCAGAGATCAACCCGCGCAACGTTCTGAATCGCTTGTTTCACCAGAAGGGTCATAGTGGTGAGGCGGGTGCGACAGGGATGAGTCCTTTGGATCGCAGCATGTTGGATTTGGTCTTGGGCGGGGCCCGCGACCTGCGCCGGAGTTTAGCCCCGAGCGACCAGCGAAAGTTGGACGAGTATCTCGACAGTGTCCGTTCGGTGGAGCGGCGGATTGCAGCTATCGAGTTGCGGCAGCAGGAGGCGGCTTTTGAGAAGGCGGGGGTGCGACCGAGTCGACGCCGCGAGTCGGATTCGCTACCCATCGAGATCAGAATCCCCGAGGGGGATAAACGCAGCGAGTATATGCAGGTGATGTGCGACTTGAATGTGTTGGCTTTTCAGACCGATACCACCCGCGTTTGCACCTACATCGGCTCGACCCCTAACGGGGCGTCGTATCCGGAGCTCGGCTTCAATGACCAGCATCATTCGCAGACGCACCACAACCAGCAGCCCGAGAAGGTGAGGAAGGTCGCCGCGATTACCGCCTTCAACATCGAGCAGTTCGCCTACATGGTGAAGAAGATGCACAGCTTGCGGGAAGGGGACGGTACGTTGCTGGATAACTGCATCCTGATGTGGGGCTCGGGTTTGGAGGACGGCGACAAGCATACCCGGGAGAACCTACCGTTTATCCTGGCGGGACGCGGCGGTGGGGCTATCCGAACCGGCTGTTTCCTGCCGGACGTGAGGGGGACGCAGGGGGACCTGCTGACCACCTTGCTGACTTGTGCCGGGATCCCACTGGATCGTCCGATCGGGAATGCTACCAAGCAAATCACCGAAATCGCGGCCAGCACCTAGGGAGGCCGGCAGCGACGCTAGCTGCTGCGCTAGAGGCCTCTCCTCCCGCTTTTCGTCGGTGTCGCCGAGCAGCAGGTTGGTTGCGAGCCTGCGAAGCACGGCGTGCCTTAGCAGCCAGCGGCGACCAGTTAGCCGCCATCGACTCCATGGACTTGGGCACCTTCTGGGTATTCATGATCGATCTTCAACCTATCCCCATGCGAAGCGTTAGCGAGGGATGCTCTCGGTACCCTGGGGGTACAAGAAATACGCGAGTCTTCTACAAAAGCGTATCCCTCGCTGACGCTTCGGGTTGGGATGGGATGTGTTGTCCCTCGCTGACGCTTCGGGTTGGGATGGGGTGTGTAGTCCCTCGCTGACGCTTCGGGTTGGGATGGGGTGTGTAGTCCCTCGCTGACGCTTCGGGTTGGGATGGGATGTGTAGTCCCTCGCTGACGCTTCGGGTTGGGATAGGA
>JBILTQ010000456.1:0-4108 GCA_044371435.1 Pirellulaceae bacterium
GAAAAAGCTTCACTCGTAGGCCGGTGTGGGGCGAGGGGGGCAAGAGAGGTTTCCTATCAGGATTCCAGGCCCAGAGGGTCTAAGGCAGAGGTAGTATTTCCGAGATTCATAACCCCTCACCCCCGGCCCCTCTCCCCGAACGGGGCGAGGGGAGAAAGAGAGGATGAAGAGGTTGGTAGCAGCTGCGATAACCGAACGGGGCGAGGGGAGAAGGAGAGGATGAGGAGGTCGGTAGTAGCCGCAAGAACCGAACGGGGCGAGGGGAGCAAGAGAGGTTTCCTATCAGGACTCCAGGCCCGAAGGGCCGACATCAAGACGCAAACATGAATGGTGCTCGCCCTTCGGGCCTGAAGAGAATTGGGGGCTCCATGCTGTCTCGAAAGCCTAGGGTATACAAGGCATCCTATGGTGTTCGGCCCAGGCTGGCGGGATATACTTGTGGACGGCCATGAAGAGAATGAGCATGAACTTGGAGTTGGGATGCTCTTCTTCGACGGCAAGATGAGAATACAGGGCCAACGCTCGGGAGTCATGGACTGCGGATGATCGATACCAGCCAGGGTTATCAAGGTGGCGTTTTCCATCCTTCGCTTGACGGTGGACGATGCGGAGCCATCGTCTCCTTGGGTTCCCAAGGGATCACTGCCCAGTGTCAATCGGCCGAATCGACGCAATTCTTCATCCCGATGACCGAATGCCAACTCGATATGGGTGGAGCTTCGGGCCGGATGATCTTCTGCCGTGCGGCAGACCGCAGCCTGACCATCTTTTGCGAAGCCCCAGGCTTTGCCCGTGATTTGGAGCGATGGGGGACCGACTCTCTGCTCGGACAGCTGCAGCGATTGCGGCAATCGCAACGATTTCACGCCCATCGTTTTCGCTTCTGGGTCAGCTTGTCGCTGGTATTGCTGGGGCTGTTCGGAGTGGTGGGATATTTCGGCATGCTGGCGGCAGCCCGTACCATGGTGCGGGCTTTGCCTTTGAGTATCGATGAGAAGATCGGCAAGATGGCCATGCAATCGATGGGCTTATCGCCGCGACTGGCCAAGACGCATCCGGCTTCGCAGCTAGTCACCCGGATTGTGGATCGCTTGCAACCGCACGCGGCGATCCCGCAGATGGCTTTCGAGGTGACCGTCGTCGAGAGCGACGAAGTCAACGCCTTTGCTTTGCCGGGTGGGCAGATGGTGGTCTACACCGGGTTGATCGAACAAGCCAAGGACAGCGAGCAGTTGGCGGGGGTGATCGCGCATGAGATGGCGCATGCCACCTTGCGGCATGGCTTGCAAAGCGTCAGCCAATCGCTGGGGATCGTGGCCGCTATCCAATTCCTGGTCGGCGATGTCGGCGGGCTGGTAGCCTTAGGAGCGCAAGTCGCTCAGGAGTCGGTGCTCACCAGCTACAGTCGCCAGTCGGAGACAGAAGCTGATTTGGAGGGAGCCCGGATGCTGCACGCGGCTAAAATCGATCCGCGGTGCATGGCGGAATTCTTCGCATTGCTCAAGGAAGAACATGGCGATATCCCCGGCATGATTTCCTGGATCAGCACCCATCCGCAGCATGCCCAGCGGATTGAGAACATCTCCAACTACGAAAAGAGTCTTCCGCGGATAGAATACATCGGTTTAGAGGAAGACCTAGCCGAGGCTCAAGCGGCGCTCGGCAAACCACCGCCGGTGGATGCCACCAAGCGGTGACGGACAGCCCCGCGTTCCACGATTGCTAGAGGAGTTATCGAAAAGAATGGAAGCCGAAATACGCGCACGACCGGCCTTTGCCCATCTGGCGGTTTCTTTACAGCCGGGCGAGCGACTCATCGCCGAGGCTGGGGCGATGGCCAGCATGAGCAGCTCGCTCGACCTGAGGACGCGGTGGAACGGCGGGATGTTCCGCGGTCTCGCTCGTCGGTTTCTCGGCGGCGAAGCGGTTTTCATCAACGAATACACGGCGCGGGAGTCGGGGGAGGTGATCCTGACGCAGCCTTTCCCCGGCGACCTGGTCCGCATCGATCTTCAGGGTGAGACCCTCTACCTGCAACCCGGAGCCTTCTTGGCTTGCGAGCCCTCGGTCCGCTTGGGTTTGGGCTGGGCCGGACTGCGACCCTACCTGGCCGGGGAAGGATTGTTCCGCTTAAAAGTCTCGGGGCATGGAGCTGTATGGTTTGGTGCCTATGGCGCGATCTTCAGCCGCGATATCGACGGCGAGTTCATCGTCGATTCCGGACATCTGGTGGCTTACGAGCCCACCGTGGCCCTTCGCCTGGGGCTGGCTGGCGGCTTGTTCTCCAGTATTTTTAGCGGTGAGGGGATGGTTACCAAGCTGCATGGTCCGGGGCGCGTCTACCTACAATCACGATCCTTCGGCGGCTTGGCGGCTTGGACCAACGCTCACCTGTTTTAACGCTATCGATGGCGAGAGCCCCGCGTCTGAGAGACGCGGCAGCTAGCAGGCAATTTCTTCCTTTGCTCGACACATAATAACAACCAACCTCCGGCTCCTGGGAAATCGATGAAACACGAAATGCTTTGCCGACCGGCGACCACCGCCGTCCGCTTTTGGTTGGATCCCGGCGAAACGGTGACCTGTGAAGTCGGAGCGATGATTGCGATGACTTCGGGGATCCAGGTCACCACGACGTCGAAGACTCGCGGTGGAAGTGGCGGGATCATGACCGGACTGAAGCGAATGTTTGCTGGGGAAAATTTCTTCCTCAACCATTTCGAAGCGGAGCGGCCCCAGCAGTCGTTGCTCATCGGCCCAACGATGCTTGGCGATTGCCACCATCATGCGCTGCGCGGAGGCCGGCTGATCGTGCAGGGTAGCAGTTGGTTAGCGTCCACCTCGGGTATCCAGATCGATACGACCTGGCAAGGTCTGACTGCGGCGGTGTTTAGCGGCGAATCGGTCTTCTGGATTCAATGTTCCGGGTATGGCGAGCTCTTCCTGAGCAGTTTCGGGGCTATCTATCCGGTGGATATCGATGGCGAATACATCGTTGATACCGGCCATATCGTCGCATTTGAGGACACGCTCCAATTCCGCGTGTCCAAAGCCAATCGCAGTCTCCTGGGGAGTTTCCTGGGCGGCGAAGGGCTGGTGTGCAAATTCTATGGTCAGGGTAGGTTGTATTGCCAAAGCCATAACCCGCCGAGCCTGGGCAAGTTGCTGGGGCCGAAGTTGAAACCGCGTTGATGAGAAAGAGTGTCCGACGCTCGATGTTTCCCGTAGATGCTTCCTACCGCGGGAAGGTGCAGCCCGACCAAACTGCCCTCCTGTACCGTACCTCGTGAGGCCATTGGTTATGTCCGCTGGATTGCAGTTCGATATTCAAATGCGGCCCGATTTCTCGGTGCTCAAGGTCAACCTTCAGCCCGGCCAGAAGGTATTCGCCGAACCCTCGGCGATGGTCGCGATGTCCCCTGGTTTGAAGCTTCAAGCCGGCTTAAAGGGGGGAGCGCTGCGGTCGTTGGGACGATTGTTGGGGGGGGAAAGTATGATCGTCAACACCTTCACCGCCCATCAAACAGGCGGGGAGGTGCTCTTTGCTCCCGGGCATCTCGGTGATACCCAGCATTATCGCTTGACCGGCGGCTCGCTCATGTTGCAGCGCGGGGCGTACATGGCCAACAGCGAAGGGGTCGAGGTCACCGGCCAATGGCAGGGGGCCAAAGGTTTTTTCAGCGGCGAAGGACTGGTGCTGCTCAAAGCTTCCGGCTTCGGCGACCTATTCTTCAATTCTTATGGAGCGATCCTCGAGATCGACGTCCTGGGTGATTACATCGTGGACACCGGCTACGTGGTGGCATTCGAGGATACGTTGCAGTATCAAATCGGTGTTTTGCCAGGCTTGAGGAGCGGCGGTTTCCGGCGGTTGTTCTTCAGCGGCGAGGGACTGGTCTGCCGCTTTGCGGGTCAAGGCAAGGTTTGGATCCAGACCCGCTATGTCAGTCCTTTCCTGGCATGGGTTCACCCCTTCCGCCCGGTGCAGAAAAAATAAAACCTGGCGTGGCTTGGATGAAGCCCTTCGAGCCTAAGGAGTGGGCTTGGTTGCCGAGATTCACAACCCCTCACCCCCGGCCCCTCTCCCCGAACGGGGCGAGGGGAGCAA
>JBILTQ010000570.1:0-4100 GCA_044371435.1 Pirellulaceae bacterium
ACCACTGGTTTTACAGCCTGTTCCAGAGCACGCCCGACCTGATCGCGCTGCTGCTGCAGGCGGCGGGTGCTGCCGGTGCTGCAGCTCCCCGCCTGGGCCCCGATTCCCCCGGCAACCAGCTCTACCGCTTTGAGGCGGTGGAGCTCAAAGCGGTGAACCACCGCCTCGACGGCGTGCTCTGGCCGCAGCGAGGCATGGCGGGAACGGCGCGCCACCCGGTGGTGAAGCTGGAGCTGCAGATGCAGCGCAACACCCGCTTCAAGCACCGCTTGGGTGCCCAGACCCTGCGCTTCCTGCAGATCCACCCCAAGGTGCGGCACCTGCGGGTGGTGGTGGTGGTGCCCCACCGCCGCCTGAACCTGGGCCCGGCCCGGCTGCCGCGGCTGCTCCAGTTGGTGATGGATGAGGTGATCTGGATCAGCCTGGAGGAGCTCGGCCAAAAGGACGAGCTCGATCCGCTGCTCAACTTGCTCACGCTGCCGGTGCGGCGCAAGGCTGAGCTGCAGGAGAACAGCCAGCAGATCCTGACGCGCCGTCCAGATCTGGCACCGGCCGTTGTTCCTATCCTGATGCAACGGCTCCACACCTTCTCCCTTGAGCAGATCATGGTGTACGTGAACATTCCCACCCACGCACTGCGCCACTCGCGGGCGGCCCAGGAGTTGATTGCGGAAGGCCAAGCAAGCGGCGAAGCGAAGGCCACCCTGCGACAGCTCACCCACCGCTGCGGCCCCCTCAGCCCCGCCGCCACCGCCCGCATCCAGGCCCTGCCGCTGGAGCGGCTGGAGGCCCTGGGGCTGGCCCTGCTGGATTTCAGCGGCGCCGACGATCTGGCCGCCTGGCTGGCCCAACATACCGGCTGAAGCCGGTTCAGCCGCAGCGCTGGCGCAGCCGCGACACGGACTGCACGGGCGGCGGCTGGGTGGTTTCCTACATCCACACCAGCTGGCGGCAGGCGTGGCGCGTGTAGGCCTCAGCTGCCTGGGTGTGCTCGGGCTGCTGCAGGTTGTGGAAGAACTTGCGCTGGCGTTGGCAGCGGTAGAGCGGCTGGCTGCGCAACGGGTTGGTGCTGCCGCTGGAGGGGGTGAGGCTGGGCACCAGCAGCCGTTGCTGCGGTCCGTTGTTCGGCTGCAGGTGCAGCTCAAACCAGCCGTCGTTGGCCAGCGGCATCGGTGCGAACACGCTCCAGCGCTGCTGCAGGCCCAGGTGCCGCAGCCAGTTGCCGAAGCTGGCGGTGGCTTGCCGGAAAGAGCCGGAGGCCTTGGCCAGGTTGGCGTGCCAGGCCGCCACCAGCATCAGCCCGATCGCGATGGCAGCGCAGGCCTGTTGCAGGCGGATGCCCACGTGGATCGGTTGGCCGCGGAGGGCGTTCAGCAAGCGCCAGGCGCTGCGGCGATGGTGGCTCACCAGCCGGTAGAGGCGGGTGCCCAGCGGTGTGATCGCGGCCAACGGGCCGCTGAGATGGTGGGCCCAGGGTGACGCGGCGCAGAGCTGCAGGAAGGCGGCGCACTCTGCGGTGCACTGGCCAGCCGCGGTGGTTTGCACCACCCAGGAGTTGGCCTGACGCATCACCGCTTCCACGCCTGCATCACTCTGGGTGGGGAGCAGGGGGCAGCCCTCCAGGCGCAGCAGCCGGGTGAGGATCGTGGCCGCGTCGCGGCAGAAGCGGCAGTCCTGGTCGTAATCAATCGTGGGCAGGGCGGTGCTCTGTGGCTGGGGCCTGAGCCAGCGCTGCCAGAGCTGGCCGGGCAGCAGGGGCGGCAGGCACACCAGGCTCTCCCAGGGGAACAGGTCCAGCTTCTGAACGGGCAGGAAGCCCAGGTGCATGCTGGCCAGCAGGGCCAACCCGACCAGCCGCGGGGTGATCGAGCCGCCGGGGGCCAGATCAGCGGCAGCGGCGCAGCCCACTGGATCAGTTAGGCGCCGCGGCTGAACAGTTGGAGCAGGGCCGGAATGGAGAGCAGCTTTCTGGCTGCGGGCCAGCTGAAGATGTCGATGTCGAAGGCAAACGACATAGCTGATCCATCCATTAGCCAGCCTTTGTGGGCCAGTGAAATCAGAGGAGGTGCATGACCTTACTCTTGCGATGCGCATTAAAAAGCCACCATTTATGGTGGCTTTAAACTTTTCTTTGTATTTAGCCAGAAAGTGGCTGATCGTTATGGGGCGGGGGTGTAGTCGATTCCTCCAGCACTGGCATCGGCTCCAATTGTAATTTCGGCCGTTTCTCCGTCGGCTCCCGTATAAGTGAGGGTTTGGGATACGCCACACGTTCCTGTTATGCCGTCGGGATTTGTGAAATCTCCCTCTGTTCCAGTTCCGATTGCGGCTTGGCATCCTTTCACTGCTGCAGCTACAGCTGCTGATGCAGCTTGTTGGCGAGCGTTGTTGGCTTGGTTCAAGAAGCCTGGAATGGCAACTGCACTCAAGATGCCGATAATCACCACAACAATCAGCAGTTCCACCAGCGTGAAGCCGGCCTGCAACTTGTTGCGCTTCTTGCTGCTCTGCAGGCGCTGGAACAGCGCGCGCTGGGCCAGCAGCTTGGCCTGGAGACGGGAGGTCATGGGAGGGGTGCTCCTCGGTGGGTTACCCCAATAGGATTGCGCCGCCGGCCGGGAATGCCAACAAACAGCGGCTGAGCAGAATCTGAGGATTCCCTGAATCCCCCTTCGGTGCGGATCTCGCCGCTGCGTCTCTGGTTGCAGAGCACCTCGCTGCTGGCCGTGCTCGCCGGCTACAGCCTGCTGCTGCTCGCCAACCAGCGCCTCGCCGGCACCGAACGCACCGCCGCCCACCGGCAGACGGTGCAGCAGCTCAGCACCGAACTGGAACGCCGCGCATCCAGCAGCGCCCAGCTCCCCTCCCTGCTCGCTTCCTCCCTGCTGCCCGACCTGCGCCTCAGCCTGCTGCCCGCAGGCGTTGAACCCAGCGATGCCCAGCCCCAGCAGCGCGGTGATCAGGCCTGGCTGGTGAGCCAGCTGCCGCTGCAGTTCGCCGATGGCAGCCGATCCGGCCTGCTCGTGGAGCAGGACGTGTCCGCCTCGGTGCGGCGCGAAACGTTCAACTTCTGGCTGCTGCTGGCCGCCGCCGGTGCCTCCAGCCTGTTCACCAGCGCCCTGCTGCGCCTGGTGCTGCACCGCGGCCTGGTGCGGCCCCTGCGCGAGTTCACCGCCCAGCTCAGCGCCGCCCAGGTGCCGCCCGCCGCCGCCGATGCCCTCAACGTGGCCGATCAGCCCGAGGAGCTGCAGCCGATCGCCCGCGCCTACAACCACCTGCACGGCCGCCTGCTGGAGGGCTGGGAGCGGCAGCGCAGCTTCGTGGATGGCGTGGCCCACGAGCTGCGCACACCGATCACCCTGATCGCCGGCCACGCCGAGGGCCTGCTGCGCCGCGGCCCCCAGCCCCCCGCCCTGCAGCTGATCCAGCAGGAAGCCCAGCGCATGGGCACGCTCGTGAGCGACCTGCTCGACCTGGCCCGCAACGATGCCGGCCGCCTGCACCTGCGCATCCAGCCACTGCAGGCCGACGACGTGCTGCTCGAGCTGCACGAGCGCATGGCCCCCCAGGCCGCCGGCCGCCTGCGCCTGGATGCCTGCGCCCACGCCCCCCGCGCCACCGCCGACCCCCACCGCCTGCAGCAGTGCCTCACCGCCCTGGTGGACAACGCCCTGCTCTACAGCGATGGCCCCGTCACCCTCGCCGCCAGCACGGGCCCGTCCGGCGAGCTGGTGCTGCACGTGCGCGACCGCGGCCCCGGCGTGGCCGCCGAGGAGCGCGAGGCAATCTTTGGCCGGTTCGTGCGCGGCACGGCCGGCCTGGCCAGCCCCCACCGCGGCTCGGGCATCGGCCTTTCGGTGGTGCGTCTGCTGATCGAAGCGATGGGCGGCCGCGTGCAGGTGGCCGCCCAGCCCGGCGGGGGTGCTGACTTTCAGCTGCTGCTGCCGGGGTGGGCCGGGGATCGGGTGGGGGCTTGATCCGTGAAAACACGGAAGCCCCGTACTTGGTACGGGCGTACTATTGGGTGATTGGTTTGGTTCGGGGTCGCTACGGTTGGCTGAGCGCGTTGAACGTGATTCCGGGCGGCCTGGTTCAGTCCC
>JBILTQ010000457.1:0-4096 GCA_044371435.1 Pirellulaceae bacterium
CCGGGCACCTTCCAATTCCTTAGCTCGCTTTTTGGCAGCCGTCCTTGCCAAAAAAGCGACCCCATCCAGCAACGGCTGCAAGCGATCATTGGTGCGGAAGACCGCCCCTTCGGGAAAGACCACCAGCGGCCGCTCACCGGAAACCAGGATCTCGACCGCTGTATCCAAGGATTGACGGTCGACCCCTTCGCGATAGATGCTGAAGGCCCCCATGGTGCGAATCGCCCACCGCGTCCAGGCCGACTGCTCAAAGAGATGCCAGCTGGCCATGGCGTAGAATAACACCTGCGCCTGCTTCGCGACGTAACCCATCACCAGCGGATCAGCGTAACGGCAATGATTGGGAGCCAGCAGGACACTATCACCCCGCCGCAACGATTCGCGAAAATGATCGATGCCCCGGACTTCATGCGACTCAATACCTTCGTAGCGACGAAGGTAGTAATCCAGCAGTCCTAATTTTTGAATACAAACCGGCAGGAAAGCACCGCGACTGGGCGGTACGAACTGGTACGGTTTCTCGATGATGATCGACTGCATAGCCTAGCTGCGATAGCCGTTGGGATGCCCTTGATGCCACCGCCAAGCCGTCTCGATGATCGGCCGAATGGTCGGATACTGCGGTTTCCAATCGAGGGTTCGCTGCGCCAGGGACGAATCGGCGATCAAGCAGGCCGGATCCCCTTCGCGCCGCGGGGCAATCCTAGCCGGGATCGGGTGACCCGTAACCCGCCGGCAGGCTTGGATGACTTCCATCACACTCGTGCCGTGACCAGTTCCTAGATTCAATTGCAAATTGGAACCGGGCTGAAGCAGGTTGAGGGCCTTGAGGTGGGCGGTACCCAAGTCGTTGACGTGAATATAATCGCGGACGCAGGTGCCATCGGGAGTTGGATAATCGTCGCCGTAGATCGAAATGAAATCGCGTTGGCCCAGGGCCACCTGGAGCACGATCGGGATGATATGGGATTCCGGGTCATGGTCTTCGCCGAGCGTCCCATCCTCGGCGGCTCCGGCAGCGTTGAAGTAACGGAGCGCCGCCACCCCAAACCCGTAGGCCTTGGCATAATCCGACAAGGCGTGCTCAATCACCAGTTTAGTGAAACCATAGGGGTTGATCGGCTGCTGCAAAGTGGATTCGGCGATAGGGATCTTGTCCGGCTGGCCGTAGGTAGCGGTGGTGCTTGAAAAGACAAATCGCCAGACGCCAGCCTGACGCATCGCTTCCAGCAGATCCAAGGTTGCCGCGACATTGTTCTGGTAGTAGAGGGCCGGGTGCTGCACCGATTCGTTGACCAGGGCAAAGGCCGCGAAATGCATGACCGCATCGATCTCTTTATCCCGCAAAACCTGCAAAAGCAGGCCACGATCCGAAATATTTCCCTCGATTAGTCGACCAGCCGGGACAGCCTCGCGATGCCCGCGTGAAAGATTGTCATAGACCCAGACCTCATAGCCGGCGTTCGTCAGCAAGCGCACGGTGTGGGAGCCGACATAGCCGGCCCCGCCGACAACCAAAACCTTCATTTCCGATCAACCTCCATGGGACGCGATGAGACCACTTCATTTGAACTGATTTCAGCGATTTCCCCAACCCCCGCCCCGGGCTTTCTCCCATCCCCATGCCTGTCAGCAAACTCAAGAAACTCCGCGAGATCGCCCAGGAAAATCGCTCACCGGCAGAGACCATGGCGGGTTGGGTCGAGCGTTACGCTACCTATCTGCGAAGTGAATGCCATTTGGCGGAAAATACCGTTCAGGCTTACCGTCGCGACCTGACCCATATGGGGGAATGGCTCCAAGGCCGTTCGCCGACGCGCATGGGGGTGCGTGAGCTATCCGATTTTGTGGGCTACCTTAAACAACGACAACTGGCGGCATCCAGCATTTCGCGTCATATCGTTGCCGTCCGCATGTTCTACAAGTTCCTCCAACTGGAGAATGCCGTTCAGGACAATCCTGCCGAGTTGCTGGCAACGCAAAAAATGTGGCAGCGGATCCCGCGCGTGCTGACGACGGCCGCCGTCGAGCGGTTCCTGCAGGGACCGCAACGCTGGGATCCGCTCTACCTCCGCGACCGCGCGATCCTCGAACTGATGTACGCCACCGGCTGCCGCGTCAGCGAGGTCAGCGATATGACGTTGAACAATGTACACCTCGACGACGGCTTCTGCTTGGCCGAAGGCAAGGGAAGCAAACAACGCCTGGTCCCGCTTGGACAACGAGCGATCAATACCTTGCGCGAGTACCTCGCCCAGCAACGACCAAGCCTGGCCCGAGGGGCGGATCTCCTGGCTGCCCCGTGGGTGATTCTCTCTCGTTCAGGACGCCGGTTGCGTCGCGAAGCTATCTGGGAATTGGTCAAACGCTATGCGATTCGCGCTGGGCTCCAAGCCGACATCTCGCCCCATACCCTGCGCCATTCTTTTGCTACTCATCTCCTGGCTGGCGGTGCCGACCTGCGAATCATCCAGGAGATGTTGGGACATGCCAGCATCCAAACGACACAGATCTACACCCAGGTCGAAAACTCGCGGCTGAGAAAAGTGCATCGGCAATTCCACCCCCGCTCGTGAGCTGATGGCGGCAATGCACTTGGCTGGCACCGGCAAACCGTTTACCGATCACCCCCGAACGACCGTCGATGATGGCCCCGGAGACGACGGCAGGTGAATTTCCCTAGCTCCGCCGAAGACTTAGTCGGACTCGATCAAAACAGTATCGTCGTGTTCGTAGCCAGGGGCGCAACAGCAGAGCAAACGAAGTTCCGCATCTCCGTCATTCTCGATCCAATGCAGGCAACCAGGGGGAATGGCAATCGCATCACCGACAGCTACCGAGCGGGCTTCATCAGCCAGATGCATCACCCCCTGACCCGCCGTAATCAGGTAAATCTCTTCGGTCTTGCGATGGTAGTGAGGCTGGGTCTTGGTACCGACCGGAATGCGGGCCTCGGCCAGGCTCTGCTGGCGAATCGCTGAATTTCGATGAGCCAATAACTCGCGGATAATCGAGCCATCTTTGGTAATAAAGGGTTGGCATTCCTCCAGGGACTTCACATCCATCAGGCTCACCTAGGGTTGTCGTGGTTCCAGCAAGCGGGCATCTTCGATCCCTTGCCCCAACGCCTTGGTCCATTCTCCATAGGCCGGGTTCGGCAGCAAGACCCAGTCGACCCCGAAGCGGGCCTGGTGTCGATCGACCAGCCCCTTCCGTTCGTCGATGGCTTGGCCGGCCGACTTGGTGGCATCCAGCCGAAAGAAATCGGCGAAGTCACGTAGGTTGTCCCCGACCAGCAGTAAAACATCCCACTGCTTGCGGACCTTGGCGCGGCGACTATCCTTGCTCGATTTCGTCTCGGCGTCCGCCGCCAGTAACCACTCGTGGGGGACGGCGATCTCCAACCGTTCGAGGATTTGCATGGTGGCGGACTGAGCCCGCGCATTGCGGTTGGTGATGTAGATTGGCTGCACCCCCATCGCTCGGAGATGCTGAATAAAGGCGATCGCTCCGGGGATAGCGATCACCTCCGCCCCGCCGTTCTCTTCGAACTTCGACCAGTAAGCTTGGCTATAGGCCCAGCCTTCGCGAACCTGTCGGCTTTGGAAGGCGCGATTGTCGAGGACGGTTTCATCGAGATCGAGAATCACCGCTGGCGGCTTCAGACCAGCGCGTACTCCCGGTTCCGAAGATTTGCCGGCCGAGTTTTTTTCGCTCACCGCCAAGCGCCGCCGCAGTTTCTCGTTGACCAGGCGTTTGGCCCAAGCGTAGGCTTGCAAGCAGCAGGCCCGGTACTCGGCCGAGGTCTGCATGTAGAGATTGGCATCCAGCCCGCGAAAAGGTGGGCTTTCGCTGGGACCTGGCGGCAAGTCGGGCGGCGACGAGTCGGCGGCGGCCACCGGCGGCGAAGCCGGCTTGGCCGGTGGAGCCGCCTCCTGGGACCACCCGAGACTCGACCCGTACTGGAGGATAAGCAGCCCCATCAACCCATAGCCCATCGTTCGTGCATTCATCTTTGTTCCCATCCCGGTCCTGTTGTCAAACTCTCGCTATCATAGTTCGGGTCCCCAACCATCGGGCGAGGCTGGCTGGTTCC
>JBILTQ010000122.1:0-13567 GCA_044371435.1 Pirellulaceae bacterium
TATCCTTGGTAGCCCCCACTTCCCTGTCGTTCTCATGAAAGGTGACTCGCCCGTTGTCGTTTGCTCCCAAAGTTCCATAGAAGTAATCAAATCCCTGAGCCTTGGGCATCCGATCGAGGATGGCTGCGCGGTTCGATACATCCCACTTGCCGATACAAGCAGACACATAGCCTGCCGGCCGCAAAACCTCGGCAATCGTCACTTCACTCGCGGGCATCGACCACCCCAGGCTGCGATTGGGATACCGGCCGGTCAGCAAGGCAGAACGCGATGGACCACAGACCACTTGGGCGTAGAAGCTGGTAAAACGAGTCCCTTCGTCGGCCAATCGATCCAACCGCGGCGTACGCAAGCTGGTGGATCCGAAACAACCCAAATCGCCGTAACCTTGATCGTCGGTAAAGATCACTACGATATTGGGTTTGTCCTCGGCGGCCCCCCCCAGCCCCCCCCAACCGACTACCAAACAAGCCCCAGCCACCCCACGGCCGCAACGACGGAAGGTAGCGAAAACCGCGACCAAACAAGCCCAACCTGCGGACATGCATTTCATGGATGGATCCCATCGTAAGGAGAGGACGATAAGGCCTGAGAACGAACCGTTAGTCTACTCGATCGCGAGGTGAAAGGGTCAGCGGGCCCAAGCAAATGAGGGGGCAACCGCGTCAGTCGACAGCAACCGCAGAAGGCCCAAACCGCCAAAATCTCTCGCCATTCCTGCACGGGCGGGGAGCGATTTCCCCTACCCACTGCTTGATGAAATCGCCTCCAGCGTTAGCCCCCCTCACCTTTCTGATCGAATCGACTTTGGCGATTCCCCAGCTACAATCAGAGCCCTCGCAGCCGATTGCCAACGGCCACGGCCTCGGCAATAGCTGCCCGCGATCTGGCCCCTCTTACCCTCTCTCTTGGAAAGCGACGATCCTCCATGGCTCACCTCACGCTTCGGCAACTCCCCTTATTGTCTCTGGTCCTACGGCCGAGCGGTCTGGCTATCCTCACCGCTTTCAACGTGATCACCGGCTTGACCATGACCACGGCCACCGCCCGCGCTGAAGAGTACCTCAACGGAATCCAATGGACCGCGCCCAAGGTGGTGACCCCCGGGACCACGGATCGCGATCCACCCTCCGATGCAAAGATCCTCTTCGATGGCAAGGATTTGTCCCAATGGAAGAACGCCGACCTCTGGAAGATTGAAGATGGGCATCTGGTCTGCGGCAAAGGTGCTATTTCGACCGTCGCGGAATTCGGCGATTGCCAACTGCACCTCGAATGGTCCGCCCCCACGCCTCCCCGCGGTGAGGGACAAGGCCGCGGCAACAGCGGCGTCTTCCTGATGGGCCGTTACGAGCTGCAGGTGCTCGATTCCTTCGAGAACCAGACCTACTACGATGGGCAAGCCGGCGCCATCTACAAACAGACTCCTCCGATGGTCAATGCCATGCGTCGGCCAGGCGAGTGGAACACTTACGACATCTACTGGACGTGCCCCCGCTTCCAGGAAGATGGCCAACTGGCATCCCCAGCCTACATCACGGCGATCCATAACGGGGTCTTGATCCTGAATCATTTCCAGCTCCAGGGGGATACACCTTTCAATCGCCCACCCCAATACACGTCCCACCCTCCCAAAGGCCCGATCTCCATTCAAGACCACGGAAATCCGGTTCGCTTCCGTAATATTTGGGTGCGGGAATACGCCCCGGCTGCGGGAGTCCAAGCCCGCGAGCCCTTCATCCGCGAAGGCAAAGAAGAAACCCCTCTGTCTCAATGGACAGGCCCAACCGCCAAACCCAAGAAAAAGAAAGGGAAGTGAACCGAGAAGGGAGCGTGGCTGCCGAACCACCTCCCGGTAAGCTCCACCTGTCAGGTCGCTGGCGCTGCTAGCACAACTGTTCTGACCGCCCAGGCTGGTACCTAACGCCCGAATCGTAGAGCTAGCTCCGTCGAAAGCCCTTACCCTGGTCGGCGACATGGATTGGCATTGTCGCCGACGAGTCTCTCGACGTATGGTGACTTCGAAAAGGAGTCCATGATGCTTCGTCGATTATTTTCACCGCCGGGCGCGGTGCAAATTAGCTACCTGCTGCTGCTCACCGGAGCCACGCTCACGGGATGCCGCTGGGGAGCCGTCGGGCAGAATACCGTCGGCGTCCAGCTTTTCCAGCAAGGACGTTATGTCGAGGCTTTGCAGCAGTTTGAAGCGGCCAAGCAAACCGATCCCCAGAATCCAGAAGCCTACTACAACCTGGCCTCGACCTACCATCGGATGGGTGTCAGCCAGAAGGATGCGAAGCTGACCGAACAAGCCGAAGCCCTGTACAACCAATGCCTCGACCTCTCGCCCAACCATGTGGCCTGTCACCGCGGCCTAGCCGTCCTCCTGGTCGAAACCAATCGCTCGGATAAAGCCTTCAAACTCCTCAAGAATTGGGCGGTGGCCAATCCTCAATTAAGCGATCCGCGAGTCGAACTGGCCAACCTGCATGCCGAGTTCCAGCAGACCGCCATCGCCGAACAGTACCTCGATGAGGTCTTGGCCAAAGATCCCAACAACGCCATGGCCTGGGCGGCTCGCGGTCGGCTCCGCGAAACCAGCGGGGACTTAGTTCAAGCTCGTCAGAACTACATGCAAAGCCTGTCGCTCAATTCCCTGCAACCGGAAGTCTATCAGCGTTTGGCCGCCGTCGACCTCCGCGCTGGACAACAAGCTTTCCAAACCGCGATGACCGCGACCCAGACCACGCCCGCTTCCGGAGTGCCGCCATCCGCTACCAGCACCGGTGGAATGGCCGGCACCAATTCGACCGGCGCGGGGAATGTTGCAGCCCAACCTTCTGCCGCTCCGCCGCGTTATTAGCCGCGGTCCCCCTCTAATAAGCCAGTTGCAGACCCACGTTCAAGGAATGCAAAGAGAAGTTGGCTTCACTGAACTGGAAGCGAGGCCTGACTTCGCCGGTCAGTGGATCGGACAGATTGGATGCCAACTCGGGATCCAAGGCGGCAGTCACCCGGGTCACTTTCGGCAACCGCAAAAAGCCGTAGCTCAGCGTAACATCCAGGCAGCGGGTCAAGCGATAGCCGGCCGTCAACCCCAACTCCGGCACCCAGACGAACGTATCATCGGTATAGGTCCCGTTGTTGGTCCGCCGCGCTAGCAGCCCCTCATCTCTGGTATCGCGATTACTATTAATCGTTGTCGTCGAGGAACCGCGAATCACGGTCTCCCGTTCCATATTGCCTAAGCCCAATTTGATGAGACTGCCAAAATACCAGCAACCATCGCGAACCTCCCCAAGGACCCCCAGCGTCCCACCATGAAAGCGACTACTGGTGGCGAAATGATCGGCCTGATCGAGAATCGGATTGGGGGGCGTGAGGCTGTTGGTCCGCGAGACTACCTGTAGTGATTCATCCAACCGCGCTAACTGATAACCGCCAATCCAATCCCACCGCCCGAGATCATCCTGACAGATCAGGCTGCGGTAGAGCAGATCCCCGCCGTAGGTGTTGGAAGAAAGGTTCGCATCGACCGAGCCGAAAGTTTGCGCTGGATACGCGATCGATACCAACGATTGCTCGAGCGGTGGTCCGACATCGAGGAAGTTGCGGGCGATGACTGCATGAATACTTTGGTTGCTCTGAAATCCCAGGTCGTTCTCCCCGGCATCGAAAGCTCGCAGCAGGAAACCCGAAGCCTGGTTGTCCTCCAGCCAAATCCCGACCTCTGATCGCCAGCCGACCGTCGCGTCCACGCCGACTTCACTTCCTCCAAATAAACTTCGAGTATCGGGATCGTCGAGCAACCCCGCCTCCTCGATGGGAGGAAGAGGATTGCCGACACTGGTAGTCACCAGCGTCGGCAAGGACTGCCCCGATCCCCAGAACCAGGCGAACTCGCCGCGCACGTACCATCGCCGATTCCAATGCAGCCAGGGTGAACATCCTTCACCGTAAATCGGCAGCACATGCCCAAAGGATAATGCTTGCGAATCGCAGTGAGCGTCGCATCCACCCTCGCCATTCCCCATTCCCTCTTCTTCCCAGGCAACCGACGAGGGGTTCTCGACAACTAGCCCAGTCCCCTCGATGCTTGTACCCAAAGCGGCGGCCTCCGCCTGTCGCGCGACCAACGAGTTGGCCACCTGCCCCTGAGAACGCGATTCGGAAACCATCGACGGGGACTCGAAAGCAGCGGAGACCACCACCGGCGGATCGGCGGAGTCCTCGGCGTTATCGTCGTCCTCCGATAACGGTTGGGCCTGGCTAGCTGTCATCCCCGTGACCGAATCCACCCTGGATCCATCTTCGACTGCTGCCGGATCGGGTAACGGGAAGGCAGCGGTTTTCTGGGGGCGAATTCGGGGCGAGGAAGGCCTTGGCTTTGCGGTCGATGACTTGCCGGACTGGGCGTACACGACAGGCTGCCAGCCAGACATCACGGCTAAACCGGTGACGATGCCGACCAACATCCAGACGAAACTCGGCCGGTTAACAGATCGCGATCGTGGATGAATTGACAGCATACGACCCCTCGCAGGAGAAACACCGACGCAGACTTTAACGGTTGCATCGGCTCTCCGGCCTGGCAAGATTGAGCCAACCTGACCGACTTTACCGAAGAAGCAAACGCGTGGGGAGCGAGTCTCCTGCGACCGACGACCTAGGAGGCAACCTACCTGCTGCTGACAGCAAGCGATCGCCCACTACAGAATACTTGTCGGCACCACAGCGGCTGTGCAAGCAAACCACGATCGCTAGCCAGGCCCCTCGACCGTCGGCGGTCCCCCTGTCCTTACACCACCAGTTTCCCAATGACGCCAGTGCTATCGCCGTGGGCCTCGATGGGCAAGCCAACGCCTCGCAGCAGCGTCAGCCACAAGTTGCACAGGGGTGTCTTGTCATCCGCCAGGACCAGATGCTGGCCGAGACGGACATTGGCACCGCCGCCGGTCACCAAGGTCGGGCAGTTATTCAGGAAGTGGATACTGTGAATATTGCTGCCCAGGGTGAGGCAAGTATGATCGAACAATGTCGTGCCGTCCGGCTCACGACTAGCCTTGAGACGATCGATCAGGTGGGTCAACAACTCCGACTGCTTTTGGTCGCGAAGCTGACTGGCTTCCATCCGTGGACCAGGCGAGTAATGGCTGCAATTATGAGCCGTATGGGTGACGCCCAAGCTGCGGTAGAGACTTTCCAGGGGTTGGCGGTACGTAATCACTCGCGTGGCATCGACCTGCAGCGCGGCGACAATCAAGTCATACATCAATTTAATCTCTTCGTAACCGCGGAGTTCACTATCCGGTAAAGCCAACGCGTCCGCCGGTTGCTGTTTGGGTTTATCCAGCCACTGCTCTTCCTTCGATAAACGCGTCTCGATATCGCGTACGCTTTGCAGATATTCGTCCAGTTTCCGTTGATCGTCGCGGTTGATCCCATGGGCAACACGCTTGGCATCCAGCAGGACGGTATCCAGGACGCTGCGTTGCTCCTTCAAAGCCGCCTGACGCTGGGCCAGCGGCAATTTGTCGTCGGAAAATAGCCGATGATAGGCGGCGACGGGATGATTCAACCCGGCTACCGGTTTTCCCTGCCGGTTCCAGGATAACGATTGCCCCGGCCCATGCCCGGAGGTCGCCGCATCTTCGGCCGCCAAGGAGAGCGAGGTAAACCGCGTTTCGTCACCGAAAGCCTCGGCCGCCACCTGGTCGGCGGAAACACTGTTGTAGAAACTTTGGCCTGGTTCGGCATAACGGTTGGCCCCGGTCAACCAGAAAGTACTTCCCCAGTGCGCCTCATTACTGAACTTGTTGGAAAGATTCTGGATGATCGTAAGATCCCGCTGATGACGCGCCAGAGGTTGCAAGCCTGGCGGGAGCGCCCAGTCGCTCCCGGTCTGCTGGGAATCGGGATACCAGGTCTCCTTGGTCACCCCGAAGCCCATCCCGAGAAAAATCATCCGCTTGGGCCGGGCGGGAGCAGCCATGGCGGCGACCCCAGGGCGTAGTCGCAGCGACTCCAAGAAAGGCAGGGCGACCACTGCCGAGGTCGAACGCAGCAGTTGCCGACGATGCATGGGATGGCTGATCATGACTCTTCCCTTTCCTGAAACACTCAAACTTACTTCCGCTGAAATGACGACGATTGTACTAGCTGTCGAATCATCACCCGCGGGTTGTAGCCGGAAGCCGCGGCGGACTGCATGATTTCCTCAGCTAACGCTTCATCGACCACACCGAAGGGTCGACCTAAGCCGTATTCGATCAACCCCTCAAGCAAGCCCCTGGCCAACCGATCGGTGCGTTGGGCTAGTAATTCGCGGAGCTCGAAATAATCGCGAAAAGCCGCCCCATCGGGGAGTCGCCCGTGGCTGTCGATGGCCCTGGCCGATTCTTCGTTCACCGCCGGCTTATCCTTACCCGAGGCTTTCTTGCGGGTAGCCTTCCCTGGCTTCGCGGCGGCCAGCACCTCTTGCTCACGCCATAAACCAGCAGCATTGAAATTCTCCAAACCGAAACCGATCGGATCGATATGACGATGACATTGGGCACACTGCGCTTCTTCCATATGCGCGGCCAACAGTTCCCGAGCGCTCAACCCTTCGCCGGTCAAGCGACTCAATTGCGGGACATTGGCGGGGGCGGGCGGCGGTGGATCATGCAACACCTTCCGCAAGACAAAGGCCCCCCGTTCCACCGGCGAACTACGTTCCCCATCCGAGCCGATGGCGAGGATCGCCGCCATCCCTAGCAAGCCTCCGCGCGGAGAATCACTGGGCAACGCCACTCGACGGAATTCCGACCCGATCACCCCTTCGATTCCATAATAATCGGCCAACAAATCATCGATGACCACGTAGTCTGCTTTCAACCACTCGCGCAGAGGCAGCCCCTCCTCCATGATCCAGCGAAAAGTCTGAAAGACTTCCTGCCGCGCAGCTAATTTCATGCTGGCATCGAACTTCGGATAGAGCACCGGGTTGAATTGAAATAAATCCAGCCGGTCCAGTTGCAACCATTGGCTCAAAAAACCAGCCACCAATTCCTGGGAGCGAGGATCCTTCAATAACCGCTCGGTCTGTTCAGCCAAGACCTCCGGTCGATGCAACCTTCCGCTCCTGGCCAACGCCAGCAACTCGTCATCGGGTGGCGAACTCCACAAAAAATAGGATAGTCGACTAGCGAGTTCGAGATCGTTCAGCGGTTGGCGGGTAGATTCATCATCATCGATTTCATTGAGGTAAAGGAAGCTCGGCGACGCCAGGATGATAGCCAGGGGTTCTTGTAAAGCCCGCTCGAAATTCACCCCCTCGGTCCGTCGCAGTTCGAAGAATTCCATCAACTTGTCGACGTAGACCGGTTCTATCGGCTTGCCGCGAAAGGCTCTCTCGGCAAAGCGTTCGAGGATCGCGCGGGCGTATTCCGAAGTCTGCTCGGCCTCGGGACCGTGAAAGAACAATCGCTGGTAGGCAGGTGGAGGCCACTGCTCGACGATCGGGCCTTCCCAGGCTACCGCGTCAAGCCAGAGAGCCGGCATGGTCCCCAAGCGGTTCTCGGCAAAGTCGCGGCGAAAGGTCACAATCGCTTTTTCGCTTCGCTCCCTTTCCCGCAAGACAAAGGTCCGCTCGCCAGACCTGGTAATTTCGACGGGAATCTCCAACGTCTGCGGTTGGTCCGGCGTCCCCTGGACACGATAGGTCCGCAAAACCATCAAGCCTTTGTTGTCGGTATCGCCGCCTACCCGCTGCGCTAATTCCAAAAAGTGGCGATGCGCCTCGACCCCCGGCAAAGCCGCCACTCGAACCCGGAGGATATAACGACCAGGCGGGGCCTCGGGAGGAAAGGTCGTGATGTCCTGGGTGTAACCGGTTAGGAGGGTCAGCATCGCCCCGTGCTCGAACAAAGGATGTTGCTGCAGGTAACGATTGAGCGGCAAACGCAGGACCGCATTCCCTTTCTGAAATTCGGCCCGCGCCACGTCCGGGTAACCATACTTGCTAGGATTCCCCGTTTGGATGGCCAACCGCGCGCGGCGTTCCTCGTCGCTCCATTGTCGGATCGACTTGGCAACAGCCTCTTTCCCGGCCTGCTCGCATTCGCGAAGCTGACTCTGCCGCTCGGGTCGAGCCCCCGGTTCGGTCACCTCATCGATCGCTCGCCGAGCCAGTGAGAGATACTGCTCGAGCTGATCGGCAGAAAAAAACAACGACTTGCCGACCGTATCGAATCCGGCAGACCCGGTATCGCTCGGCAAAGACTTCACGTCGACGCTGACCCCTAACAGTTCGCGCACGGTGTTCGCGTATTCGCGCCGATTCAAGCGGCGCATGGTGATTATCCCACCCTGGTCACTCATCCGCTTGCGGACCTTTACCATCACATGCGATAGCTCTTCGAGGAAGCTGGTTTTTTCCTCGGCTGTCGGCTGGCGACTTTCGGCAGGCGGCATCTCGCCCGAGTTGAGAACATTCAGTACCTTCTGCCACCGCTCGGCCTGCTCCAGCTGCTCGATAGCGAAGGGAAGATCGTCCAAACGCACCCCGCCTTCCTGCTTGTCGCCACCGTGACAGTCGAAACAGTATCGCTGGAACACGGCTCGGTGGGATGCAGCCATCGCCGGTCCCGAGGAATCCTCGGTCGCCACGGCCGTCGGGCTGGTGACGCGAAAGATCCCTAAGGACAAGACGACCACCATCCAACAACTATGCGAACGCAGCGGAGCGGGAACCATCGGAGGGCAAACCTGGAGGGAGGAGCCGAAGCCTAGCCAGGCAGCTACGCCAAACGGCTTCGACGGGTTGATGATAGGTTCTCCGGATGATAACCGAAAGCGGGGAGCTTGTCTGGCCTTCGCAACTTCCGATTCCTCTTCTGCCACACGCCGAATTTCACCCATTCCTTGGCGGGCAGCCCGCCGGCTGTCGATGGCGGCTTGGTTTCCCCGCTAGTCCGGCTCGATGGCAGCCTCGCCCCCCCTCAAGCGAAACCATCCAGCTGCTTCAATTCAAAGTTGGCAGACTCCAGGGCCGACGATATTCCGGCCGGCCGCGGCAGGCATTGGCCGCTTCATCGCCGACGAAGCTCTCGGCCTTGGGATCCAAGGTCAAGGTGCGTCCGACGCGAGCTGCGATGTTCCCCGTATGGCAGAGCAGCGAGGCAGGATGGCCGATAGTCTCCAAGTCGCACGCCGGCTTGCGTCGCGAAACCATGCATTCCAGAAAATCCTGCACATGGTTGGCTTCGTGGCTGTCACCTTCCGCTTGGGCCACGACTTGGCCACCCTTATCGTAGGCCTTCCACCCCTCATTACCGATGATGAGATAACCTTGATCCCCAAAAATCGCTGCTCCTTCCCCTTCGCCCAAATACCGGTACGGCGCCCAAATCCGCAACTCATAGGTCAGCAGCTTGGCGGTCATGCCCGTTCCAAAGGTGTAAGTCACCTGCAGGGTATCAGGAAACTCCTGATGGTCGTCGAAGTACCATTTGCCCCCCTGGGCAGCGATGGTCGTCGGTAGACCAATGGCCGCTTCCTTTTGCGCGCGACATGCGGCATTGAGCAAGGCCATGGCCATATCCAGCCGATGGACCCCATCATTTCCCAGATCCCCGGTGCCGTAATCGTGGAACCATCGCCAACGGCCATGAAACCGATTGGGGTTGAAAGGACGCAACGGGGCAGGTCCCAACCACATGTCATAATCGACCCCCGCTGGTGGCTCACGGTCGGCTGGTTTACCGATGTTCCCCTGCTTGGTATTCTCCCACGCCTTGGCAACCACCACCCGCCCCAAGCCGCCGCCTTCGATCCAGGCGATAGCCGACTGCAAGCGAGTTGTCGAGCGATGCTGCGATCCCATCTGAATGATGCGTCGATACTTGCGCATCGCCGCCACCATCGTCTGCCCCTCGACGATATTATGGGCGTCGGGCTTTTCGACATAAACATCCTTGCCGGCCTGGCACGCCAGCACCGTCGGGATCGCATGCCAATGATCCGGGGTCGCGATCACTACCGCATCGATCGACCGATCATCGAGGATCCGCCGAAAGTCCCCCTCCAAACGCGGCTGGGAAGACTGTTGCTCGATAGCGATGGCTCCCGCCGGCGGCAAACGGCTGGCATCAGGGTCGGCGATAGCCACCACCTCGGCCAATCGATTCCGGCTGAAGGTACGAATCAAGGAGGTGGCGCGTCCGCCAGCTCCGATCATCCCTATCCGAATCCGTTCCATGGCGTTGGCTTTCACCGCTGGATGCGGACCGATCAGGCCTGCGCCCGTCAGGCCAACCGCAGACCGCAGCAACATCTGGCGTCGATTCGGCATACTATCTACCTCCCTCAGAAAAACACCTCCGCCTAACGGATATCCGCCGCTTGAAGCAACCCGGTAAAAGCTGCAAGCAGAGCTTGACGCATGATCTTGTCGTCTTTGGCCTGCGCAATCAAGCGGGCTGCTTCAGCCTTGGTTCGTGATATCGGAGCAAGCTTGCCCAAACCAGCAGCCGCTGAAGATGCGAGTGCGGTGGGCAATGCCGAGGACGCGCTGGATGATCGCCTTCAGCTCCGGCGAATCATCGACCTTGGGGATCCCGACGTTTGTCGTTAAGGGTGGAGTCTGGAAAAGACCGTATCAACACCGGGAAAATGGCAGGTAGCCGCCTTCCCGGCAAGCCATCTGGCTCGACTACGACTCGAACACAGTGTCCTCTTTCTTTGACCGGCTCTGCCACTCCCGGTATGTTGGTACCTAGAAGTGGGAGTCGTCCAGGGAGGGTCGTTCGTCGTCACCCTGGAACTGCTGATCATCATGGCAAAGAAATCTGCTGCCGCCCAATCGCCAGCCATCCAAGAACATCGGTCACGCAAGGCCAACGCGACGCCGAATGGTAAACCGCGACCGGTGCGGCTGGGTGATACTGCTCCTAGCTTCGAGGCCGCGAAGATCGCGCAGTACGAAGTGGCCGAATCGACGGCCGCCGCCCGCAACGCCCAGTTGGAAGCGTTGGAATCGATGGTCGACAGCCAACCACCTCACGATGTCGCATCCTTAGCTAAGGCGCTGCGGGCAATTCTGGCGGGAGCCTCCCCGGATGACGCGACTGTCCTGCGTGAAGCTTTGGATCCACAGCGACCCGTCCTTGAGCGTCTTCCAAGGAATCCCGATCTGGAACTTTCGGATGATTGGCGGAATGGCGGCTATCCCTACAAGCATCTGTTATCGCGGCGTAGCTATGAAAAGCAAAAGTATCATCTGCAGGTCGAGTTGCTCAAACTCCAAGCCTGGGTCAAAACCGAAAAGCAAAAGGTAGTGATCCTTTTTGAAGGGCGCGATGCGGCGGGCAAAGGCGGGACGATCAAACGTTTCATGGAACACCTCAATCCCCGCGGCGCGCGAGTCGTCGCCTTGGAGAAGCCAAGCGAACTCGAACGCGGGCAATGGTATTTTCAGCGATATGTGCAACACCTGCCGACGGCTGGTGAAATCGTGATGTTCGATCGCTCATGGTACAACCGAGCGGGGGTCGAACGGGTCATGAATTTCTGTAGCGACGAGGAATACCGCGAGTTCATTCGCCAGGCTCCGGAGTTCGAACGCAACCTGGTGCGGAGTGGTACCCATCTCGTAAAATTTTGGTTCTCCGTCAGTCAAGCCGAACAGCGGCGACGGTTTGAAGAACGCAAGGCCCATCCGCTAAAGCAATGGAAATTATCGCCGGTCGATTTATCGTCGCTCGACAAGTGGGATGACTATACTCGAGCCAAGGAGTCGATGTTTTTCTATACCGATACCGCCGATGCCCCGTGGACCGTGATCAAATCCGATTGCAAGAAACGCGCCCGGCTGAACGCCATGCGTTATATCCTGCATCGTTTGGACTATACCAACAAGAATCCGGAAGCCATCGGCCCGCTCGATCCTTTGCTGGTCGGTCGTGCCCATGTCGTCTATGAACGCGGTGAGCAACCAGGCGGCGTACCGGTGCTCTAGGTTGGCCCGAACAGCCCCAGAGCCATGCGCAGCCATCGCCTCCGCGGCTGCTTCCCAAGCTAGGAGCAACCGCAATCGCCGTTAAAAGCTGCGGCTTGGGGTGGTTGCTCCAGCCAGCCACTCCGCGATTCCGTCGAACGCCAGGCACTTTCGCGTTCCCAGCTCGAGCCGATGGGGTAGGTTCTAGCGTGCGCCGTCGTCGGCCGGGCTGACAGCGCGTCTTCGAGCGGTTGGGACGTACCGCGCACAGCGGGATAGGTTGCCCGCACCATGCCTACCATCGGAATATCTTCCATGCGTCTCGGAACGGAAGCGAGTCGTTGCCTGCTGGCTATCGGCCTGGTGTGGTCGATCGGTTGCGCGGCAGGACTCCAGCCCGGGTGGAAGCCCTTGGGGCAGCGCAAACCATCCGCGATCCCCGAGACTAGCGTTCGCGACTACCTTGAAGACGCCGAGCAGAGCCTGGGGCGCGGACGGGAGCTCGTGCGGCGGGGCGATCCCAGCGGTGTCGATCATCTGTATCAAGCCGCCCGGATGGCCTGGGCCGAATGGCTCGGTTCGGGAGAAGTCACAGCCTACGCCATCGATCCGGCCGCCAACCTCTACCACACGGCCCTGGCCGAATTGATCGAGCAGGGACAGGCCCTCGGCCGCTTCGATCCGCGGCATGGGTTGCGCATCGAGCTCGGTGGGCAAACGCACTGGCTGCCGATCGACCTCCAGGAAAGTGGCTCGAGTCGATCTCCAGTCGATGGCTGGATCGTTTGGCGAGAGCCGACTTCGAAACATCTCAATCGCTATCACGATCGCGGCGGTGTCGGGGTCCCGGTAATCGCGATCCGCCATCGCCGCCAGGGCGAACGCTTCGCGAAACCCATTCGCGGTTCGGCTGCCACCCTGGTCTTGCGCTTTGAGGACACGACCGCCGA
Source organism: Pirellulaceae bacterium (assembly GCA_044371435.1). GTDB lineage: Bacteria > Planctomycetota > Planctomycetia > Pirellulales > Pirellulaceae > JAIYDQ01. The sequence continues at coordinate 12,928 of JBILTQ010000122.1, forward strand.
TCCAAAGGCTCCGCCGGGTTTCCTGTCGTTATACAACCCTTTGCAGACCAGCACGCTGGTGATTGGTGGGCGATCCCTGCCGCTGCGCGGTGATCTCTCAGCGCCGGTAGCCATGGCCACGGCCAGCGGCGACCGCGACTACCTTCGCGCCTTCCTGCAGCCAGGCTCGACCCGCCCCGACGATTCGGGACTGTTCATGATGGAAGCCTATCAGGCCGGTAAGATTCCAGTCGTCTTTGTTCACGGATTGCTATCGGATCGTCTGACCTGGGCCAATATGGCTAATGAGGTGCGCTGCCAACCCGACTTGATGGCGAACTTTCAGTTCTGGAGTTACGAATATCCGACAGGTGAACCGTTTGTCAAAAGCGCCGTACGTCTTCGCCAGGAACTGCAGGAGGCCATGGCCTATGTCGACCCGACCGACCAGGACCCAGCTCTCAGGCACATGATCCTGGTCGGGCATAGCATGGGGGGCCTGGTCAGTAAATTGCAGGTAACCCATAGCGGCGAAGCTTTATGGCGTTCGGTATCGTGCCTGGAGTTCGACGGTATCGCCAGCGATTCCGCGACTCGAGCTGAATTAGCACAGACGATGTTCTTCGATCCCTCGCCGCGGATCGAACGCGTGGTGTTTATT
>JBILTQ010000459.1:0-4088 GCA_044371435.1 Pirellulaceae bacterium
GGTATTCAACTGGAGACCATAAGCTTCCAACCGCTCGCGATCATGCGTCGCCTCAAAGGCGACTTGATGCTCCAGGAAGACACGCTGCAGGCCGATGACCGCCGTTTGGAACTCGGCGAAGGCCTCTTGGCTGCGCAGCCCGTGCTGCGCTTCGACGGCCGGTGGCAGCCTCCCGAAGTTCGCCATCCGGTTTTGATCCCAGGACTCCAGCGACTGCTGTTGTTCAAGCATCTTCAGATGACGCTCTTTCAATTCCTGGGTATAGCTGGCGGAAGTATCTCCGCTTTGGGCCGGAAGAAGGCTTGGGCAAACCAGGGCGGCGAGGACTATCCCAAATCGGCGAAGGCCGCGCGGTAACCAACGCTCCCAAAGTCGCGTGGCGAAGCCTACGCGGGTGAACCCGCGATACGTCCTGGCGACGCTCATCGGCTCCTCTCCGCAGACAAATGCTGATGGCATCACCCGGGTCTTGCTGCCGGTCCCGGACCGACCGACCGTGGGTCGAGGTACGCGCATGACACGCTCCATTATTTGAAGGAAGACGCGTAGGGAGGTACTTCGCCGCGGAGTTCGGCTAACGCGTTGCCGGCCGCCCGCTGCTCGGCATCTTTCTTGTTGCGTCCCCAGGCTGGCGTAAAGCAACGACCGCTGATGTTGGCGGCCATCTGAAACGATTTGCTATGATCCGGGCCATGTTCAGCCACCATCATGTAGACCGGAGCTCCGCCCATCTCGCGTTGCACCAGGTGCTGTAGCATCGATTTGTAATTCCCGCCGGCAAAACCCTCGACCGCCAACTGCATTTCGTTGGCCATGCAACGCAGGATGAAGCCGCGGACCGCTTCGATCCCGGAATCGAGATAAATGGCTGCGGTCACCGACTCGAAAACATCGCTCAGCAGCGAACGGGGTACGCCGCTACCCATCAGTCCCTTACCGACGATCAGGCATTCCTCCAAACCGAGTTGCCTGGCGACTTTGGCACAGACGCGTCGCGACACCACAATCGATTTGATCTTGGTCAGCTCGCCTTCCAGATAATTTGGATACTGGCGAAACAGCTGATCGCAGACCACCAGCCCTAACACGGAATCACCGAGAAACTCCAGTCGCTCGTTGGATTCCAAACGCTTGGCCGCACCGGATGCATGGGTCAGGGCGGCCCGCAACAGTTCGATATCGACGAACCGATATCCGATACGGAGCTGACACAGTTCCATTTTCTCGTCTGTCGTGGCCGGTACCGGCGTTTTGGGGTTCTCTTCCGACATGCGAACCGTTGGATCCCTGGGTGACTCTCGACCCGCTCGTCAGCGCGGCTGCCAACGATGGCTGGCTGGCGATGGGGCGGCGACTTGCGAATTTGCCTGGATGGCCGCCAGAAGCCAGACTCGCACCTCCGAAGCCACAGCTGGCCTCCGTCAGGCGGCGGTTTCGGGCGACACTCCGCTGGAAAATGTAACCCAGCCCACCTTCCGCCGACAGAGGTCGCGGCGGGCAAAAAACCGTGAAAGCTTTCGGATTTCCGCTTTTTTTGCTCGCCGCCCTCATTTCTGACCTAACCTTCCCCGAGCCAATCCTCTATCCACCGCCCTTACCATCGTCATGCTCCTTTTCCTCGGAATCGTTGCCAGCAGTACCTCTGCCGTGCTTGGCCTGCCAGCAGCCCTGGGCTGGGCCGGTAGTCTCGGAAGACGCTGGAGCCGTCGTCCGGCAAGTTCGAGCGGAGCAGGAGGGCGATGGGAGGCCTTGCCTGTCCAGGAACGCATCCATCTGGCCCAGGCTGGCCTGCGTTCACCGCAGCGGCAACGCCGTTGGGTCGAGATCGATCAGCTCGTACCCGAGACGCCAGATACGCTGTCGATCTTCTTGAAAGCCGTCGATCGCCTCCCGCTGTCGGCTTTCCTCCCAGGCCAACATCTCATCGTCGAACGTCCGGCCCATGGCAACTTCCCCTCCAGCCAGCGTTGCTACACCCTCTCTTCGCTCCCTCACGATGGTCGATGGCGGATCACTGTCCGTCGTCAAGCGCCGCTGGAGGATGGCGAGAGCTTCAGCGCCTGGGTTCATCGGGAATGGCGGGTCGGTGACCGACTATTTGTCCGTGGCCCGCGTGGAAGTTTCGTACTGGATCGGGCCGATGCGGACAAGCCTGTCGTCTTTCTGGCTGCAGGCGTCGGGATTACTCCGATGGCTAGCATGCTGCAGCAGGAGCTGAGTCGGCCGGCTTCACGGCCTGCCTGGCTTTACTATCAAGCTCGCCAACATCACCAGGCTCCGCTGATGGATGAACTGGTGCAACTGATCGAGCCCGCCTCGAACTGCCAGGCCAGGATTTACTTGTCGCAGTTGGGGCAAGCAACCCGTCAACGCTTGCAAAAAACGCAAATCCTTCCCGGGAAGTTCACCGCTCCCACGGTCCTCGACGAGGTCGGTAGTTCCGACATCCATGTCATGATGTGCGGACCTGGCCCCTGGATGCAGGGGATGCGGCAAGCCTTGGTCGAGGCCGGTGTCCCGGCTGAGCAAATCCACGAGGAGTCGTTCGGGGGTGACGAGTCAGGGCCGACTTCACCGCTACCGACGACCACCGCCGCCACGACCGACTCTCCTCGCTTCCAGATCGCCTTCGAAGCTTCGCACCGTTCGGGGGCAAGCTGCGGCTCCGCGCAAACCTTGCTGGAAGTGGCCAAACAGCATGGGGTAAAGATTCCCGCCAGCTGCCGGGCTGGGCATTGCGGGACCTGTGCCGTTCGTTTGTTGCAGGGCAAGGTTCGCTACCTGCAGCCGCCGCAAGCCGAACTGGGAGAGGAAGAAATCCTGCCTTGCGTGTGTGTGGCCGAAAGTGACATGGCTATCTATGCGTAACATAACCATCCCCTTCTTTCCTATGATTCCAATCATGAAAACGACTTCCAACTTCCGCCGTTACTCTGCACGCTTTGGCTTGGTAGCTTTGGCCATCACCTCGGTGGTTATCGGAAGCGGAGCCAATTCCTTGGATAAGGTGACGGAAGATCCTCGCGATCTGACATGGAAGCTTCACATCGACGAGCAGCAGGTGGTCGGTGTCGATGCTTGCCAGAAATGCCACGCCTCGGAAATCAACCGGTGGAAGCAGACGCCGCACTTCGAAACCTTCCATACCTTGCATCGCAAAAAAGAAGCCCAGGAGATCGCCCAGCGGCTAGGGATCGCTTCCTTCAAGAATGATTCCAACTGCATCCAGTGCCACTACACCATGCAGGCCCAGCACGGCCATACCGAAGCGATCGCCGGAATCTCATGCGAATCATGCCACGGTCCTGCCAAGGGCTGGGTCAACACCCATCAAGACTACGGCGGATCCGGGGTCACTCGGCATACCGAAACGGCGGAGCATCGCATGCAGCGGTTGACCGAAAGTATTCGAGCCGGCATGCGGAATCCGGTCAATGTCTACCTGGTGGCCCAATCCTGCTACCGCTGCCATACCGTTCCCGACGAGAAACTGGTCAATGTAGGTGGCCACAACGCCGGTAGCCTGGACTTTGAATTGGTTAGCTGGTCCCAAGGGACCATCCGGCATAATTTCGTCCGAACCGATGGCAAGGAAAATGCTTCCAGTCCACCGGAACGCCTGCGTTTGATGTTCGTGGCCGGAATGATCGCCGATCTCGAATTCAGCCTGCGGGCGACCGCGGAGGCTACCGAGAAAGCCACCTTCGGCATTACCTCCGCCCAACGGGCGGCCCGGGCGGCTGAAAGGCTGAAGTCGGTGCAGGCCAAGGTCTCGTTACCGGTCCTCGAAGAAATCCTTCAGGCCTTCGCCGGTGTCCAGCTGCAACTCAAAAATCGCCAGCCGCTGTTGGAAGCGGCCGAGCGGATTCATCAGTTGGGGCTGAAATTTGCCGCGACTGTCCCCGGGGAGCAGCTGGCGGCGATCGAAGCGTACATCCCGCCAGCGACGAAATGGAAGTACCGCTGCGTTGACTGCAGCAGCGGTCAAGCGAGCCGGCGTCTCCGCCCCGTCCGGCTAGCCGCCATACGCTCGATCAGCCAGGCTAGCCAGGCAGCGATCCCAATCCCAGCCAGGCTGTACATCAAGC
>JBILTQ010000285.1:0-7483 GCA_044371435.1 Pirellulaceae bacterium
GACGGAGGTCGCTTGCCTCACCGAGAACTTGACCGTGCGGCAGGCGTTGGAACAGCTGGCCAAGCAGGCGGAGCACCTGGAAACTGTCCATTATATTTACGTTATCGACAGCACCAATCACTTGCGGGGAATCGTCTCTGCTCGCAGTTTGCTATCGTCGACCGGGCGTCCCGAGACGCGGTTGGGCGATTTGATGAAGACCGATCTGGTGACGGTCAACGTCACCGATGATCAAGAGCAAGTTGCCGAGCGGGTCGCTTTCTATAATTTGTCGGCGATTCCAGTGATCGATGACCAGCGGCATTTGGCTGGGATTATTACCCACGACGACATCATCGATGTTATGCGGCGCGAGGCGGCGGCCGACGTCCAACGTATCGCGGGTGTCGAACCGCTGCCGGATTCTTACATGCGAACTCCCTTCCTGACGCTGTCATGGAAACGGGGGATCTGGTTGACGATCCTCTTCTTCGCTGCTTTGTTGGCGGCATTTGCCTTGCAGTTCTATCATGCCGAACTTCATCGTTTCGAATGGTTGGTGTGGTTCCTGCCGCTAATCATCAGCAGTGGCGGAAACTCAGGAAGTCAATCGGCGACTTTGATCATCGCGGCCTTGGCCATGCAAGATGTGACGCCTCGCGACGCGATGAGTATCCTGCGGCGGGAGGTGTTGAGCGGATTATTCCTGGGAACTCTGTTGGGATTGATCGGTTATGTTTCCGCATGCTTTCTGGCCCCTACCCCTACGGCAGCCTTGGTAATCCCCCTGACGATCCTGATCGTGGTGATTGGTGGGACTTCCGTCGGATCGATGTTGCCATTGATGCTTCGTCGCTTCGGGTTGGATCCGGCGTTGATGAGCAGTCCCTTGATTGCTGGTATCAGCGATATCCTGGGAATTGTGGTCTACCTAAGTGTGGCTCAAGCCATCCTGCGATAGCCTCAAAGCTATCGACGCCCCGACCTCCCGGGAAGGCTGGTATTCATGGCCAGCCAGCACCGAGGCCAGCTGGTCGGCTTCTGGAATCGCTACCGCCACCCCGTCGAGGCTGAGGCCGACCCGGCGATCTTATCGCGGCCAGCTCGGGCTTCTAGCCGGTGGGAGCCCGTGTTCATGGAAATGATCACGGTAGCGGGAAAGTTGGCCGCTCGGTTCGATACTCAGCGTGGTTCGATCACGACTTGATAGCTACCAACGTTATCGTGCAGACCGCCGGGGGCTTCATTGACCCGGAGCAGTAGCCATCCCCCGTCGGTCGACGTCTGATGGCTTGCCCGACCAACGCACCAGCGTTCCCAGGAGTCGTGCATCCTGATCGGTTTTCCCGATTGCCCAGGCCACGGCACGAAGGTCGCCACCAGGCTTCCCAGGGGATACTGTCGGTAATATTCCAAAGTAAGCCCCTGCGGTTGACTGATCCATTCCGGTTCGCTTTCCACGGGGCGGGCTGCCCGGACGGTCACGTCACCGTTCGCCTGGATGGAGATCGTTTGCTGTGGCAGGCAGAGGATACTGGTCGACTGCCAACCGCGGTCGGCGTGAATCTCCAGTTTCACTGGTAGCTGCGGTTGCGATGGCGCGGAACCGAGGTCGGTGAAGGCTGCTGCTGCGTAACCATAATCCAGTTCGTCGATAAACAATTTCCATTCGCGAAAGACGACTGGCCAGTCATCGACCAACTGTTCTTTGAAACGCTGAGTGGTTGCCGGGGAATCCTCGAGAGGAGCCTGGATCAACCGTTGGAAGTTACTGCGGTAACGCGGGTGGTTGGCGAAAAAATAGACGGCGGCCCAACTCCAGGCATAAGGATTGTCGACGCGATGGGCTGTAGTCGTGTAACGGAGGATTTCCGTGAGGTCGGGGGCCCGATGCTGCTTGAGGTCATCCCGGATCATACGCAGCCGCCCCCAATAGGGAACTTCATCAGCGGTTAGGGGCATGATGCCGAGGGTCAAGTCCTCGCCATTCCAGCGATGGGTTCCCAGCCATTCGCACAATCCCTCGCTGAACCAGGGAGGACCGTTCCCAGAGAAAAAACGCCAGAGAAACCAGTGGGTCCCCTCGTGCAGGAAGAGGTGCCGTCGATAGTAGGCTGAAGGTTGTTCGCTTAGAAAAATACGATTTTCGAATTGGTAGCCGTGGCGAAAGAAATTGTCGTCAGGGTCAAGCAACTTCAGCTCGACAAACCGCTGGCGATCAGCCATCAAATAAGCGGTGACCTGAACCTCCTCGGTGATTCCTCCCGGAGGTGGGAGGTGTTGTGTCCATGCGATCAAGGCATGTTCGAAGAGTGTTGGCATCGCTCGGATCTCTGTATCCGGAACGATATCGGTCACCAACGTCAGGTGCTGCGATTCGAGTTGCCACAGTCCGTTCTCCAAACGCCGTTCAGCGATTGCCTGGCTGAGGCCTTGGCTGGAAAACACCGGCAGCAGGCTCACCCCCAGCAGCCAAAGGGTACGGCGAGCCAAGAGTAGTTGCACTCGAGCGCCCCGCCTCTCTCCTAAGTTCCGCATAGTTCACCGTCTTCTATGGCCATCCGAGGCCGCGGAAATTCCATCATTCAGGGGGGCGTACCGAGCGGTGACAAGAAGCTTGCGCCCAAGGCGCTGTCATTGGGAGCAAGCCCGGCTTCCATCTCCTGGCGTTGGTTCAGGTACGGATGGTCGGGGAGATCGATCGTTTCCATCAATCGCAACAATTCCACCCTGCCATCCTCGTAAAGCACATTGCAACTTTCACCCTGATGGGTATTGAAACTCGGCTTTCCCTCTTCATCCGGAAGTGGCGCATCCCCCAGCAGCGCTAGATTGGTTTGATCGTCGAGGGTCGGCATGCTGTACTGGTGATTGAGGACCGTGCCCAAGTTGTAGGCGTACGACCCGCCGGCAACATGCTGCCAGGCTTCGCGCTCGACGGCGGGCAATCGCTCGAAACTTTCGGCGGAGGGCAGTTCCCGATCGCTGAAGGCCATCGAAACTTTCCGCTGGGACTGCTGGCTAGGGCACCATAACACACTGCGATCAGGCAGCAGCTCGGCGTCGTTCAGGCGGATAGCGTACACGCCGGCAAAGGCCATCGGACCAACGATGGGGATCTCAGGAATTCGCTGGTCGCGCTGGCGGAAAGCGAAATCATGAATACTTTGCCCCAGTTGAGCCAAACCGGCAGCGCACCGCTGAATCCGTGATGACTCACGCGAGCGAAGGATGGCCGGTCCGACAATCGCTGCCAATAAAACGGCCGCTCCCGATAGGAAAGCCAAGTCCAGCAGGCGAATTCCCCCGGCCGTCGGCCCATCCCCGGCAGGGCTTATCGCTACCCCGCGTTTGTCGCTTGCCGTTAGCTCGCAACCTTCGGCGAGAGCCTCGGTCGAATCCTCACCGCGATCGGAGTCGACCGAGGCCATGACCTTTTGGACCATGCTTTGAGGTGGTTCGAATTTCTCCTGGTCTCCTGCCAGGGAATCCGCCAAAGTCGACAAAGACTTCAGCCTCAGTCGTAAGTAACGATCTTGTTGCAGGGCACGGATCACCTGCTGCTGCTCATCGCCGTCAAGGGCGCCCAGCAAGTAACCCATCAAGGTTTCGTCGGAAATAAAACGCTCGGACACGATGATTCGTCAGTTCACTCGGCTTGGTGCGGTTGCTGAACCCCCGTCTCCACCGTGGACGATCGCCTGGTGCATGGCTCATCCAACGTAGGACGCGAGGTATCATACTTACGACGCCAGGCGGCGTTCAGTTTACGCATGGCGTTGAAGACGCGGCTTTTGATGGTTCCCTGAGGAACTCCCAGGATTTCACTGATCTCGGAATACTTCATCCCGTGATAGAAGGCGAGTTGTATCAAAAGCTGTGTCGATTCGTTCAAATGCCCCAGCAGCTCGCGGACGTTTTGACTGGTCTCGCGGTCGATGGCTGCCCGAAGCGGGTCGGGTTCTCGCGAAGCAATACCTGCGGCCAACGATTGCTGTCCTTCGCGCTCGGCGTCGTCTCGGGAAGAATCCAGACTTAACGCCCCACGGCGTTTTGCTTGGCGTTTCAAATCGATGGCTTTGTTGGTAGCGATGGCATACAGCCAAGGCCGAAGCCGACGGCCCGACTCAAATTGATCCAGTCGGTGATAGACCGTGATGAAAGTTGCCTGGAAACAATCGTCGGCCAGCGAAGCATCGCCGAGAAAACGGCGGAGGAAGGCATACAATTCCTGTTCGTAGCGTCGGACCAGGATTTCAAAATAAGGCGACAAGCGTCGACAGCGGAAGGCCTCGACGAGTTGCTCATCCGTGTAGGAGGCAGCCTCGAGAAAAAGCTGGTGAAGCTCTACCGCGTTGGTTGCATTGATCAAACCCGAATCAGTCATCCTACTCTCCGAATTTCCTGGGATGGAATCGGCGTTCATCCTCGAACGGTCCCCTGATTGTATGGCGTGGAGCAGGGCGAAGTCAAAAAGGGCTCGCGCTGACCGAATCCTCGCAGCGCGGTCGTCGAAGGGGGGCATGAGCGCGGTCCAGCGGGCGATACCCAATGTTCGCGGCGGGAATCGTTCCCCTTCGAGGCAATGTTCGCGAATGAAAAACCGGAAGGCATCTACAGGCAATCTATCTGCCCTTGCTGAGGGGGATAGGGGGCTGAAAGTCAGCCCACTCCCGGGGAAACTTGGACAATTGTTCGAAAATGGGTGGTCCAGCGAACCCCCGCTACCCCTGCGCGGGCCGGCCGCCGTGGTGCGCGGCCGCCGTGGTTCGGGGCCGGGGTGGTTCGGGGCCGGGGTGGGAGTGGCTGGCTCGGTGGGTCATTCGAGGAGCTGGCTGAATTCCTCGAGGACGGTTTGTCCGATATCGGTATGCAGGGCTTGGGCCGTGCCTCGCCAGCCCGGTACGGCGTTCACTTCCAACAGCAGGTCGCGACCGTCGGCTGCCGGAAGGATATCGACCCCGACCATCCAGCCTCCAACGGCTTGGGCTGCCTGCCACGCCATTTCGTACTGCGATGCCGAGATCGCTTGCGGCTTTGCCTGTCCCCCGCGCGAGACATTCGTCCGCCAATCCCCGCCAGTGGCATGACGCGCGACGGTATAGCTTTTCGCGCCGATGATGAGCACTCGCAGGTCGAACCCGCGATGGGGGATGTATTCCTGCAGGTAGATGGCACTTCCCAGTTGCTCCAGGGTACTGAAAACCCGCCATGCCAAGTCGAGGTCATCGAGATGCATCAGGCCGCGTCCTTCGCCACCGAACAACGGTTTGACGACGACATTGCGATCGAGGGCCTCGAAAGCCGCGAGGGCTTCTTCTCGTCCCTGGCAGACGGTCGTTCGCGGGGTTGGCAAGCCAGTCCGGCGTGCCATATCCAGGGTTAGCCATTTGTCGATGGCGATTTCCAGGGTCCGGGGTGGGTTCATTACCACGACCCCTGCATGCTGTGCCAGGTGCAAGGCGTTCATGCGAAAGATGACTTGTTCGAGCGAACCGAGCGGCATCGTCCGGACCAGGAGCCCGTGATAGCGGCTAGCTCCATTTTCGTCGACCAGCGCGACCGGTTTCGGCTCGCCTTCGGCCCGATGGCCACGTATCCACGCTGCCCCGGCCGGCGTACTGCCGGCCTGGAGCGATGCGAAAGATAGGACTTCGACCGTCGTTTGGCCGCGTGCCTCCGCTGCGCGGCGCAAATCCTTGACATACCAGCCATCAGGGTTGCCTAAGATGGCCAATTGCAGGGGCTTCTTCACAGCGTGCTCGACAAAGGGAAGGAGGAATGGACAAGAAGAAATCAAATCCGGCAGGGAAGTGCGGCACGACTCCATAACTGCAGGAGTTCCACTAAATGCCGGGCGGCCATCACCATGTGATCCAGGCAGACAAATTCGCGGGCGCTATGGATGTTGTACTGCCCGACCGAAAGGTTGGGGGTGGGTAAACCTTTAGCGGTCAGCATCGAGCCGTCGGTACCGCCTCGGACGATCGTCCGTTGGGGCACGATCCCAAGGCGTTGGTAGGCTTGTTCGGCCAGTTGGACAGCTGCCGGGCAGCCTTTCAAGCCGTCGGCCATATTCCGATATTGCGATTGGATTTCCACCGAGATCTGCAAACCAGGCAGGCGTTTTTCCACATCCCGCCCCAACTCGATCAGCAGCTGCCGGTAGCTGGTCAGGCGATCCGTGTTGAAATCGCGAAGCAGGACTTGCAAGCAGGCTTCGCCAACGCCGCCGCGAATATCGTAGGGATGGATAAAGCCTTCCCGGCCTTCGGTCGTCTCGGGCGACAAATGGTCGCGAGGCAGTTGGGCAAGGAAGAGTCCGGCGGCGCGGACGGCGTTGACCATCCGCCCCTTGCCGATCGAAGGATGGATGTTCTGTCCGCGGAAGTGGATGGTAGCCAGGTCGGCCGAGAAGGTCTCTTCGTCGATCTCGCCAAGGCCACTACCATCGAGGGTATAGCCGACGCTGGCGATGATCTTTCGCATGTCGATATGATCGGTACCATGTCCGATTTCCTCGTCACAGGTAAAGAGGATCTGGACCGAGCCGTGCGCGATCGTCGGCTCGGACATCAAACACTCTGCCAACTCCATGATCACGGCGACCCCGGCCTTGTCGTCGCCGCCCAACAGGGTTTGGCCGTCGGTCGTCACCAAGGTTTTGCCGACGAGGCCAGCCAAGCCCGGACAGTGTTCGGTAGTGATGTTGAGCTGGTTGTATTCCAGTGGAATCGCGCCACCGGCGTAGGAGGCGATTACCTGCGGTGCTACATTATGGCCGGGGGCTTCCGGCGAGGTATCGAGGTGGGAGTTCAGGAGGACGGCGGGTACCGCCTCGCCCACGTTGGACGGGATTGTTGCCCAGACCATACCGTACTCGTCTTGATGGGCATTGCTGATACCCATTTGCTGCAGTTGCTGGCAGAGAAGTTCACCGAGTTCTTTCTGCCCGGGACTGCTGGGGTAGGTGTGGCTGCTCGGGTCAGCCGCCGTATCGTACCGCACATATTCCAGGAAGCGATTCAAGAGCCGCTGGCGATCAATCACGAAAATACTCCATGAGGAAAAACCATACCTGTACGAGTTGGTATCATCATCCGTTTGGCCGGTTCAAGCAACGGTGAGTCTTTCCGGAGACGCGGAAAGTGTTTTTCGGGACTGCTGAATGGATTACATGGCGTAAATCATGGCAAGCAAATCGGAAAAGTCAGAAGTCAAATTTCTGGTATTTGATTGTGAAAGCGTGGCGGATGGGCAAGCGATCGCCCGCTCGCGATATCCGGGACAGGAGTTGACGCCGGCAGAGGCGATCGCCAAATTTCGCCAGGAACTGGTCATTGAGAGCGGGCGCGACTTCATCCCCTATACGTACCATGTTCCGGTGGCGATCGTGGTGGCTAAAGTCCGGGCGGATCTCAGCCTGGTCGAGATCGTCGCCTTGGATGCGCCCCAGTATCGGCCTGCGGTGATGACCAAGTATTTTTGGCTCGGCTGGGAGAAG
>JBILTQ010000339.1:0-6057 GCA_044371435.1 Pirellulaceae bacterium
ATGGCCGCTCGTTCGATATCCCGTTGCTCGAATTGGCAGCCTACCGGTACGGGGTAAGTATCGCTGGCTGGTTCAATCAGCAGGCTCCTTCCTATCAGCAATATCGCAACCGCTACAATGTGGGTTCGCATTTCGACCTCCATGAATTCCTCACCAATTACGGGAGTACCTGGTTTCGTGGCGGTCTGAGCCTGGCAGCCCAGTTGGTGGGGAAACCGGGAAAGATGGATGTGCAGGGGGATATGGTCCAGACCCTTTATAGCCAGGGAAAGCTCGAGGAAATCAACGAGTATTGTCGTTGCGATGTGCTGGATACCTACTTTGTGTTCCTGCGGAGTTGCGTTTTGACGGGAACGATCAGCAGCGAGCGGGAAAGGGAACTCGTCGAACAGGCCAGGCAGCGGTTGCAGGCTGAGAGCGAGAGCCATGATGCCTACCGGCAGTATCTCGGGCATTGGAGAGATCCAGAGGAGTCGACGGCCGGAGAAGGTTGAGGCGGTTGACCGTCTAGGATTTCAGCCATCAGCTTGTAGACTATGGCGCAGGCTTTGTTCCATCCATCCACCAAGGCGTGTAGAGAAAGACCAATGAGCGAGGCGAAAATACGAGGAGTCGTCCATCTGATTGAAGAGACGAAAACTTTTGGCCAGAAGGGTTTTCGCAAACGACTCGTGGTGCTCGAACAAGACAACGGCCGTTTCACCAATTTCATTCCGCTGGAATTTATCGGCGATGCATGCGACAAGGTGGATGGTTTGAAAGTTGGCGAAGAGATCGAAGCCAACTTCCGTCTGAGCGGCCGCAAATGGCAGCGCGATGCCCAAAGCGAAGTGAAGTTTTTCTTGAGCGCGGAAGCCATGGGCTTTCGCCGCACCGCTGACCAAAAAGGTGGCGATTCCGACAGCTTGAACGCTGAATTAGATGAGCAGGTTTACGATGACGGGGGAGATGTCCCGTTCTGAGTTCCGCCGGCGTTGAGGGACGCGTCTTCCGCACGCTGCCGCCACATCACCAGGGTCGCACAGATCGTGGACCCTAGGCTGGCCACGGCAGCCGAGCACCAAGCCACCAGCGCCGTCGCGAAATTTCCTTCGCTGGTCATGGCGGTGCAGGTCGCCCCGATCAAGGCGATCGCCGGAATCCAGAGGGCCAACGCCAGGGCGACGGCGATAAATCTTCGGCCCTTTGCCTGTTGCTGAAGCATCCGCAAAACATCGGCGGACTGACCAGCCTCGATCATTTTTAGCCGTTCGGCATGGGTAAACCGTCGATAAACCAGCAAGCAGCGGAGGAGCAGGTAGAGGCTACCCCATAGCAGGCAGGCGACCAGGATGCTGCCGATGATCACGATCACCAACGGGTGCGAGCTGACATAGTGGGCGAAATTTCGGAACATGGCTCGAGGTTCTCCTCCGCTCGACGCTCGCTGGTGAGACTGGGAAATATTGCCAACGAAGGTTTGGAAAAAGCGAGGTTTCAGGTACAGTCGAGGGACTATTTCGGTCGTCGGTGGAGCGTCTGGCGGTTCGAGAGCGTTCAGGTTTACTCCCCGGATGCAAACCAACGATCCATCCTGACTCACCATAGTCCGAAATTGAACAGATGAAGCCCGATCACCAAAAAAAAATGAACTTTACCTCGTCCCAACCGGCCGATACCTCCGAGCTGGAACTGGAATTGGGAGTGCCTATCCCGGGGCGTATCCTGCCGGTAGAGCAGTGGGCCAAGACCGGGATCAAACGCTTGCCTGAACAGGGGCCGATAGTTTGGCGGGATTGGTTTGGTCGCCAAGCCCCAGTGGTGCTGGATATCGGCTGCGGCAATGGACGCTTCGTTATCTCCTCGGCGGTACGACGGCCAGAAGTCGATCACCTGGGGATCGATATCCTGCCGGTAGTAATCCGCTATGCAACGCGGCGCGGTAACCAGCGCGGCTTATCAAACGCGAGGTTTGCGGTCTGCGACGGGCAAAATTTCTTGAGTCGCTATGTAGCTCCGGCCTCGCTGGACGAAATCCATATCTACCATCCGCAACCCTACCATGACCATCGCGGTTCACGGGAGCTGAGATTGTTGCAGCCGGAGTTTTTAGGGCTGCTGCATCGCTCCCTGGCAGCCGGAGGTCAGCTCTACCTCCAGAGCGATAATCGCCCTTACTGGCAGTATATCCGCCAGGTCGTGTCTGCCGTTTTTGAATGGCACGAACAGGAGGGAGGATGGCCAGAGGACCCGCATGGTCGCTCGCGCCGGGAATTACAAGCGGTCCAACAAGGACTGCCGATCTTTCGCGGTTACGCAACCAAACGGAAGGAGTATTCCGAACAGCAGGTCGGCCAACTCTTGGCCTCCCTACCCCGGCCAGATTTTTCCTCGAAAAAGCCTCAACGGCGCCGAGTCACCGGTCGCCGGGAAGGTCCCCGCCCTCGTCGCATGGCACCCCCCCCTCGATCGTCCCCCCTCGATTGATTGGTCGAGATGCATCAGGAGCGGGTAGCCGAGGGATTCCCGGCCGGAGCCGTAGCCGATGCCGGGCGAAACGGAAAGTCTTCGCCGATTTCGGCGGTGGACAACTCGACCAGGAAGGGCGCTAGCCTGTCGACGATGACCTCCATCAGCGCCAAACCCTTCTCGGGGCTGGCGGCATGCGGGTTCCCGCTACCAGAATGGGTCGTTAGCCATCGCCATGGCCGGGAAAGCCCAACCCATCCCGCCTCCAAAGCTTGGAAGCGAAAAGCTCGGGTTTGGCCAGCATCGGCCCGCAGCGAACCGTCGGCTCGCCGCGCTACCAGCTCAGGACGGTAAGCCAGGATCATCGAGGTTTCCATTTCGCCAGCATGGTCGTCGGGGCAGCTAAAGATGGTACCCGCCGCATCTCGGACCATCTGAAACCAGTTGCAGAGAAAGAGATGAGCGGATGTCTGACCGTAGAGTTCCCGCAGGAATGGCTTCAAATCATTACCGCCATGGCTATTGAGCAGGACTACCTTGCGAATCCCAGAGTCGGCTAGCGATTTTACCAAATCCCGGAGGATGGCCAGGATGGTCGACGGCATCAGGTTCATGGCGAGCGGGAAACCGGCCAGGTTGGTTTCGGTACCGTACGGGATGGTCGGGAGGAGCACGATACGGCCCCCATTTTCATTGGCTTTTTTGCAGATTTCGCGACCGATCCAGTCGGCCTCCAGGGTGTCTGTCCCGTAGGGGAGGTGAAGGTTGTGCGGTTCGGTGGCCCCGAATGGCAGGACCGCCACTTCGTAAGCCGCACCGCGCACCTCCTCGAGGTTCGCTTCGGACAGCAGGTACGGAACCGGAGGGGATGGTGGTTGGGAGGCGGGAGGCATGGGCAATTTTCCTGAAGCAGACGACGGTGGGGACCCGTTTGGCATATTCGACAAAGTTTACGACCATTGCAATGAGGGGAGTCGAGAAAAGCCGCCCAAAGTGTCCGGAGGCGGGCAACTTTGTCCAGGCGATTGCCGATACCTAGGATGAGCGTGGAAAGCTCGTCTCTCGAAAAATACCGTACAGAATCGAACGCCATCGATCCTTCGCGAATAGAATAAGTGAGTAGGCAGAAAGAAGCCGATCCCGCTGACTATGATTGCACAGAGCATTGATGTAATGGCGAAGAATCGAAGCGAAGTTCCACGTTTGCGAACTCGTCAACGATTCGGCAAATACCGAATTGAAAAACAGCTTGCCCAGGGTGGTTTTGCCCACGTCTATCAAGCCGTCGACACGATCGAAGGTGTACGCGTAGCGCTGAAAATGCCCCACCAGTCCAATGTCACAGCATCGATGTTGGAGACCTTCCAACGTGAAGCTCGGTTGGTGGCCAGGCTCGACCACCCGAATATCTTGCCGCTCAAAGATGCCTCGTTCATCGATGGCCGCTTCGTCATTACCTCGAAACTCGGTGAGCAAACACTCAGCGATCGGCTGCGGAAGCGGATCTCCTTCCAGCATGCGATCAGCGTCATCGAGCAGATGATCGATGCTGTAGCCTATGCTCATCGCAATCGCATCATCCACTGCGATATCAAACCGGACAACATGTTGCTACTCCCCGACGGTCGCTTGCAGTTGATGGACTTCGGCATCGCCAAAGTCGCACAAAAAACGATCGTGCGGACGATGATCGCCTCGGGGTCTGGCACGGTGGGTTACATGGCTCCCGAACAAGCTATGGGACGCCCGAGTGCCCGCTCCGATGTTTTTTCCTTGGGCTTGATCGCCTACAAGGTTCTGACGAATCATCTGCCGGAGTGGCCTTTCGATTGGCCGCCGCCAGGTTATGCGATCCTGCGGCGGAAACTTCACCCGGACATGATCGATCTTCTTCGTCGTGCCACTGAGCTTCGACCGACCCGTCGCTTTCGCGATGCCAACGAGATGCTCGTAGCCTTCCGTCGCGTCAAACCGCGAACGATGCGTTTTGCTGCCGCCCGCAGCGCCAAGAAATAAAGCAGGCCTCGTCAGCCGCGATTCAGCCTCTCGGCCAAAGCGATAAGACATTGGCTGAGAGGATGAGCAACCCGCCGAGCAACATCGGGAGGGTCAAGCTTTCTTGGTGCATCGGTAAGGCGAAGAGCCGATGGAACCATCCCGGAAGCACCAGCGCCCATGCGGTCACGAAGACCGGTTCCAGCGTATAAATGACCGTCGCTTGTACCGCGGTGACTTGGGGTTGGTAGGTATTCATCCAGGAAAACGCCAACAGCGACGGAAAGATGCTCAGCAATCCGATCAAGGACCAGAAACCTGGCTTGCTGGCCAGCAGCCAATAGTCGTTCCAAGGTAGCACGGCGGGTTGATAGAAGCGGCAGAGAAAAAAGATCAGCCAGGCGCAAGCCGTGATACAAGCAAACATGCCGTAGGTGAAGGTAGCGGGGTTCAGATTTTGACTGAAATGGTCAATGCTGAGGATCTGTACTGAAAAGAAGAAGGTCGAGATGACCGTTAATGTATCGCCCAAGGTCCAGGCGCGGAGGGAGTCCTGGGCAAGGTGAAGGCCGGTCTCATCCCAGACCAGTAGCCCGGTGAGGATAGAGACGCCGAGCAGCGACAAGCAGACGCCCCAGAAGACTCGCTGCGGTGGGTACCGGCCATGCGTCCAAGCGACGAGGGTCGGGATGATGACAACGGTCAAACTGGTCAGGAAACCGCTTCGAGAGGCAGGAATCATCGCCAGGCCGATTGTTTGCAGGATAAGTCCGACCAGGAAGGAAAGACCGATCAAGCTGCCGGCGATGAATTCGCGACGGGTGACCAGTCGAGTCAGTCGTGGAAAGAAAGCATGGAATAACACCAGGGCACATGCGAAACGCGAGCCGATGATGAAAGCCGCCGCACTGATCCGGAATAACCATCCCTCAGGATCGACCCGTCCTTGGAACTGAAGATCGAATTGGGCGTTGAGGGCTTTAACGGTTGAAAACGACAGTCCCCACAGCACGTTCACCAAGACCAGAAAAAGGATGGCCTTGAGGCGAGGATTCACGGGAGGGCTCCGGGCAGAAGAAAAGCCAAAGCCCAGCTATCTACCCTGGAACGAGAGCCTTGACAAGATCTCCCCCCGTTCCGCTCAACGAATCCACCGGCCCGTCGAGACTTGGCTGGAAGGCCTCGCCGACCGTCCACTCCTTCCAGTTCGCGGTATCACGGTGAATGCGATGGTAGGTGGTATCGCGTTCGACTGGTTCTCGACCCGCCTCGCTGATCAAGTGCCGAATTTGCTCGACCGTCAGTAATTCGGGGGTCGTTGCCCCGGCATCATGGTAGATCAACTCGTGACGCACCGTCCCGTCGATATCGTCCGCACCGTAGGCGAGGGCCGTTTGGGCGGTACCAATTCCCAGCATGATCCAGTAGGCTTTGATATGCGGGACATTATCTAGCATCAATCGGCTGACAGCCATCGTTCGCAGGTCCATGAAGGCGGAGGGCTTTTTCAGGTGCGATAACTTGGTGTTTTCCGGATGGAAAGCAAGCGGAATGAACGTTTGGAAACCACCAGTCTGATCCTGCAATTCGCGAAGACGCAAGAGATGATCGATG
>JBILTQ010000551.1:0-2735 GCA_044371435.1 Pirellulaceae bacterium
TACCCCGATGCCGCCAGCGAACTGAAGATGCTGGCGAATATGATCGGCGTCCCTCATCAACCGACGGCGCCTTCTGCTTGCTGTTTCCAGCCAGTTCAGCTTGCAGGACTCCTGAATCATGTCGCTACCATCGCCGTCGAACACAAGGTACAGCAATATCTAGTGAATGTCGCGGTTGCCTCCCGTAACCATCCCGCGGTAGCCCTTGGTATCAGCCCACGTGGACTAATCATGTGGCAAAGGATCTCACAAGCCTGGGCCTTCCTCCAAGGTCGCGACTACGTTACCCCCGATGACCTACTCGATGTTGCCGAACCGGTCTTAGCCTTACGTCTAGCAGGCGACTTTGATGATGTCCAGCCAATCATGCATGATATCCTTTCGCGAGTGAAGGTACCGGTATGAGTATGTTTATCCTGGGTCCTTTGGTTCGGATCGCTCAAGCATTCCTCCATGCAGCGCCAACGGTCTTGGTGGGAATCCTGGTTGCAGCCATGCTGCGAGTCCTGGTCCGTCGAGAACAAACGAGCGCCTTGTTTGGCAGTCACAGCTGGCGACAACTGCCGCAAGCCTGGGGCTTAGGAATGTTGCTGCCGGTTTGCTCTCTCGGTGCCATTCCCATCATGAGCGAATTGCGTCGCGTCGGAATCCAAGGTGGAACGATTCTCGCCTTCGGACTAACAGCACCTATCTTCAATCCAGTATCTCTTCTTTATGGACTCTCGCTCAGCCGACCGCTTGTGATCCTTACCATCTGTGTTTGCTCATTCTTTATCGTGACCATCGTGGGTGCGTCGTGGGATTGTCTGTTCGCCACACCTCCGGTCGTACAAGAAAAAAACCATCGCTTTCCCTATGGAATGCGTCGGATCCTCGGCGTCGGCCTCACCGTCCTCCGCCTTGGTTGGAATCGCGATACCGTTTGGATTATGCTCGGTATTTTCGGCGTCGGCTTGCTCAGCATGTTCCTCGCCCCAAATTCCCTGCAGCAATCGGCAGAGCATGACGATCCGCTGGCTGCCTGGCGGATGGCAGCCATCGCCCTTCCCGCCTACGTCACGCCGATGGACGCTATGGTGCAACTATCCAACATGCACCAGCATGGCAACTCGATTGCAGCCGCCTTCACCCTCCTGATTTTGGGAACCGGGATGAATCTAGGCGTAGTCGCTTGGAGTTATCATCATTTTCGCGGTTCGAGGACGTGGACCTGGCTGCTGATTGCGATCAGCCTGGTCCTCGGGATCGGATACCTCCTGAACGCGTGGCTCTACCCCTACGGCATCGTCCCCGAGGGTCATACGCACGCCTTTGATGGCTTCTGTAGTCCGGAACTTCCGACCCAAGAAAACGCTGTCGCAGCCGCCCTGAGCCTGATCACCGATCAAACCCAAGCTCATGAAGGAGTGGCCGCCATAGCGTGGACTCTCCTGTTAGTCGGCGGGTTTATCGTATACCGTTTGGATCCGCATCAGCTTTGGGAACAGAAACTTCTTAGCGACACAACCAACCCAAGGACCTGGCCTGGCTATCGCGACCTCATTTTGCCGACATGGTTGGTAGTTGCACTCGGTTTGGGTGGGTTGCTCGCCGCAAGTATCTTCGGCTGTTTCGTTTTTTACCCCCCGCCAAAGGTTGTCTACCGGGATATCATGGCGGCGAATGCGGAGGTGTGCAGTCGAGTTGCCGCGGGCGATACCCGCGGTGCGATGCTCTGGCTGCTTATCTACGAAGATCAACTCAACAAGCTCAAGGTTGGGGCAACCATTCGCCGACACCCGCTCAGCCCGCATGAATCCCGCAAGATCGAGGAACTCGAGGTAGCTTTGGAGGAGCTGGAACATGCCTTGGACGACCATCATGGTATCGGGGCGAAGGAAATCGCGGCAACCATCGCTCGCACCTGCTATGAACTGCGTCAGCAGTGACGAAGATTCCGAGATGCTTTCGGCCAGCGGGATCCGCAGAAATCCAGATGGAGTTCCGATGGCTTCCATAGCTGGATGCAACCTTTTCACCACCGCATTGCTTGAAACCGACTGGAGACCGACAGCCGAACTATGGCTGCTCGATTTCAGCGGTGGGCCTAGCGGCCGCGATTCCACGGGTTCAACGATTCGCGGCGGCAGATGGTGTTACCGAAAGCTTTCCAAGCCGGTCGCTTCGGGCAAGAGCCGGCTTAGTTGACTTGACGCGAGAACTCCAGCCCCTGGTCGCTGACCGGTGCCCCGGCCAACTGAAAACGCCACTGATCCGGGGTCAAGGTAGTCACCGAACCAGCGATCGATCCGGCCTTGTCGGAATTCAGCGAGACACCATCCTCGGAGGCAACGAGCTCGCCTTTCAATTCCGCCAGAACCTTGTCCTGCTCTTTCGCCACCCAGGTGAAAGCAGAATCCTCGGTCACGGTCAATTGAATCGTCGAGTTATCCGCTTTCGCGATCCATGTTCCCACTAAATCCACTTGGACATCGGACGCGGTTGCCGTCGCGGTCCCGCTGGCACTGGGCTCGACCGAGGACGAGGGGGGGGCCGAGTTCGGGGCCTGAGCTACGGCCGCCGGGGCGTCTGTCGCTTCCTCCGGAGCCAAAGCCGATAACATCCGCTTGGCGGTGACGTCCTTGGGCTGCTGCTGAACGACAACCCGAAGCATTGCAGTCGCGTTGGCTTTGTCGCCCAACACGAGGTAGTGGTACGCCAACACGAAATAGGCTCCGGCATCCTTGGGGTGGTCT
>JBILTQ010000179.1:0-10800 GCA_044371435.1 Pirellulaceae bacterium
GGAGTATAGGCATTGGGATCACCGTAGAGACTGCTCAGGGTGGTCCAATCCATCCCGGGAGCCGCCGCCAAAAGAGAATTGAGGGTGGCGGCCGCATCGGTGTACTGCCCCAAAGCGAACAAGGTCAAGGCACGCACTTCATGGATGATCGGATCCCCCGGGTTGGACTTCAGAGCTCGATTGAAATAATCTAAGGCCTGCCCGTAGTTCCCTGCCTTGAAGGCGGCCAACCCTTGATCGACCTCGGACAAAGCTGCTTGGGCCGCCGGCGCCTCGATCGGATTGGAGGCTACTCCGGCGGTCGTTTCCACCGGAATATAGTTGTTGACAACCACCGGCTGTGCATAGTCGTAAACCGGTACATAGGTCGGTTGCGAGACGACGTAGTAAGGGTTGTAATAGGCAGCAGGATAGCCAACCTCGTTGATCCAGGACCCCAACCCCCAACCCACCGCCCCCCAAGCCAGCGGCGCATACCAGTAACTGCCCCAATAAGCTGGCCAACAGCCATGGTACCAACGGTGGTAATGCGGGTGGATACAATGATCGTGCCAGTGATCGTGCCAATCGTTGTTTCCCCATCCCCAGTCGGGACGATTCCAATTGGGGCGATCCCAATTCGGCCGATTCCAGTCCGGCCGATTCCAGTCCGGCCGATTCCAGTCCGGCCGATTCCAGTCCGGCCGATTCCAGTCCGGCCGATTCCAGTCCGGCCGATTCCAGTCCGGCCGATTCCCGCTACCCCCGGGCCAGCCGATATTTCCCGGAATCGTGGTCGGGCGATCTGGGCGATTCACCAAGCCGGGCCTTTTATCTGGCAAGCCACCGATCCCTGGACGATCGACCACACCAGGCAAAGGCGTGGGACGGTTGGGACGGCCGATCGATGGTCGGTCCGGTCTGCCTGGCTTAGTCAAATCACCTGGCAACGGCGAGGGCCTGGTATTATTCCCTGGCAATGGCGAAGGCTTCGTGATGTTCCCCGGCAGCGGTGAAGGTCGGTTGATGTTCCCGGGCAGCGTTGAAGGCTTCGTGATGTTCCCGGGCAGCGTTGAAGGCTTCGTGATGTTCCCTGGCAATGGCGAGGGCTTCGTGATGTTTCCGGGCAGTGGTGAAGGTCGGTTGATATTGCCCGGCAAAGTCGATGGCCGGGAGAGATCCGGAAGGTTTGAAGGTTTACTCAAACCAGGGAAAGTCGTCGAAGGCTTGGTAACCCCCGGCAGCGTTGTCGAGGGGCGGGTCAAGTTGCCCGGCAGCGGAGAGGGGCGAGTGTTGCCGAAGGAGGGTTTGGAACCCGAGCCTGACAGACCTCCGGTCGATGGCAAGGAACCGGGGAGTCGGTTGCTAGGCAACGAAGGCCGCTGGATGTTGGGAGTCGTTATGTTAGGACGCGTAGAGCCTGCTCCCGGAACACCCATGGAAGGCCGAGAACTGCCAAGATTTCCCGGAAGGCTGCTGGGAAAAGACGGACGAGCTCCGCCCATATTCCCTACATTCGGGCGTGGCCCCGCATTGCTGAATGACGGGCGAGACATGCTGGGCATCGACATGTTGGGGCGCCCCATCCCACCCGCATGCCCCATGCTTGGCCGAGCCCCACCGGCGCCGACGCGCCCCATCGAGGGCTTGGCCTGGAGAGGCTCGACGATCGCCGCCGCGATAAACAGAGTCAAAACCAAAGGGATCCGGTAGCGTTGCATAGTCTTGTTCTTTTGCTTAGTGTCAGGCAGCCTGGCATCCTTGAGACGTACCGAGCTCGATGAAAGTTCGTTGGAAACCGCCAACCTAGCTCGTCCTGCCATGCTTCAATTCTTGGTCCCGCCGATATCGGCCGCCGGCGGTCGCTTGACCACCGTCAACTCATAGTCTTCCTCGGGAACATCGCCGATCATCCGATCTGAGCCGCGGAGCACGTAACGGTCCGCCGCCATCGGGATCAGTTCGACCCGAGCCATACCGCTTTGTCCATCGGGGGTTACCGCTGTCGAGCGAATCAACCAACTGTCCCCCAAACTCGTCCAAACGCTTTCGCCAAAACCTCCATCGGCATCAAAAATCCAGGAACGGATTTTGCCGAGCCGCGGATCCCAGCCAATGCGTTGGCTGCTAGAGATTTTGGCTTTGTTGGCCGCCAAATGAACCTCGATGTCACCCAGGATGAAATTGCCGTCGGGCGACCAACGGTAGCTGATCTTGACATGCGCGTCGCTCCCCTCGTTCACCCAATCGCCGATCAACCAGGCGAGGGGCTGTAAAGCATCTTTCGGGCCAAGCGAAAGCTGATCCGCAAAATCGCGTAAACTCACCAGTTGGTAGCCATTCTCGCCGCGCGACCAAACCGCCGAGAATCGGATCAAGGCCACCTCTTTGCCATCTTGGGTCGTAACGCCTCGCGTCCCTTCCATCACCACCACCGGCCCGATGGGACGCAGCGAATCTACCTGTGCCACCATCTGAACTCCCGGATATTTCGCGAAGAAGGCCTGGGCCAAGGTTTCGATTTCCGCTCGCCCCTGATAAATCGTCCCCGCCTCATCGATCAGTTCACCCTCGGGATGAAAGAGTCCGGACACGCCGCTGACGTTGCCTGAGTTGAAGGCTGTCGTCAATTTATCCAATTGCGCCATCACCAGGGCCACAGCCTCCGGCGACGGGGAAGCCGTCGCCGTCGATGGTTGAGCCGCCGTGGGGTTTGAGGATTGCGCCCAGGCCGAGCCCCAGACGACTCCCAAGACCAGCAACAAGGCGTAGCCACAAGCACGGAAGCTTGGATCATGATGACGAAAAGACATGAGGGCACCTGACTGAGAACTCGAAACTGGAGATCGCCCCTCGCTCGGAAGCGACTTGGCACAAGCAAGGCGGCGCTCGCCAACCTTTAGCTACAGGATACTCCTGGGGATGACGGTGGTCTAGTCTCCGCTTGCTCCCTCACCCCGCGCTGCATCACACTCCCGTCGAGCCGCGGACGAGGTTCTACCGCCACGCCAGGAAGCGACGCGGCACCTTCTCCAATTCAGTACCATCATCCATCCCGAGGATCGGACTCGATCGATCGTTGCCACATCATCCACAGGGCCGTTTCGAAATCACCGGTGAAACCAACGTCATCCAGCAGGGAGCTCGCCCTCATCCTGGCGCGAAGCGATCGTCGCAGACCTGCCAGTTGTTCCGTATCCTTGGCGAGCGTCACCGCCTTGTCGATATATTCTCCCCGGTCTTGAGCGACCAGAGACTCCAGCCCAACCTGGTGCAGCAGGCTGACGCCGACCCGCGAACAGTGGACCTTCCCGGCCTGGGTGATGACCGGAACCCCCATCCACAAAGCCTCGCAGGTGGTGGTCGTACCATGGTAAGGAAAAGTGTCCAAAGCCAAGTCGACTTCGTGATACCAGGCAAGATGCCGAAAGAAATCGGGCTCCGAGCCGATCAACTGCACGCGTTGAGCATCCAACCCGGCCTGATCAAAATAGTCCTGCATCGCCCGCTTGGCATACTCCTGCCCCAAGACGGTTGCCTTGAGCAACAAGCGGGCATGAGGGAGTCGCCGCAGAATCTCGGCCCAGCTTTCCATGAGCGGCAAATTCAGCTTGGCAAAATTATTGAAACACCCCAGGGTCAGCGTCTTCCCTTGACCGCTGGGCAAGGGCCCGACGTCAGGTCCACCGGGGGTCGGTTGGAAACACAAGAACCCTCGTGGCAGCCGCCACAACTGTTCACTGTGCAAGGACTCGGTCAAACCTTCAGGATCAGCCCAGCGGTCGGTCAACCGATAAGCCACCGTCGACAAACCGGTGGTATCAGGATAGCCGAGCCAAGTGACTTGCAGCGGAGCCGGTTTCATGGCAAAGACCGGCATCCGGTTGTTGGCCGAGTGCCCAGCCAAGTCGACCAAAATATCGATCCGGTCCTGACGAATCAACTGCACCACAGCGTCGGTATCCAAGTGTCGAATATCGCGCCATGCGTCGCAATAGTTTCGCAGTCGCTCCGTCACGGTATCGGGATGAGCCACATCGGAGTAGGCGAACATCTCCAAAGGCGGCCGCAGCGACCGCCCACGAACCTCCGAAGCCGATGGTCCGCGACGATGATTCTTCCATAGCGATTCGAGGAAATCAGCCACTGAGTGCGAACGAAAATCGGCGGAAACGTAGCCGACCCTCAACGGTCGTTCGCTGCCGCGTCCCCACCTGCGACCGCGTTCGCCGGCCAAGCCAGCCTCCCCGTCCATCCGATCGAGGGAGGGAACCGGGATTGGCCTCGTCGCCGCCGCCCCCCCTACCGACTCCTCCACGCCCGAAGGCGCACTGGGATCGACAAGCCGGGTCGGAGGCATCGCATGGAATTGACGTTCCCACTCGCGATGCTCCTGATAGATTTGCATCGGACTGAAGGCGGTCGAATAATGCATGCTCAGCAGCATGTTGCTGCGAACCGCATGCATCTGGGGATTGATCTGCAAACTTCGGCGAAAATATCGGACAGCTTCCTCGACCCGCCCAATATCTTTGAGGACCCCCGCATAATTATTGAACGGCCAGTCGAATCCGGGGGCGATCTCCATCGCCTTGCGCCAGGCCGCCGCCGCTTCCTCGGTTTTGTGCTGTTTCCAGCAGACAGCCCCGAGATCATTCCATGCCAAAACACAAGCCGGATCCTGTTCCACCGTCTGACGAAAAGCGGCTTCGGCCTCTGGATAGCGTTGCAACTCGTTGAAGATCGTCCCAAGAATCCGGCGGTATTCCGCCGACTGCGGCTGCTGGGCCACCATCACCTGGACATGCTCCAAGGCCTCCTCCAGCCGCCTTGCTCCAATCAACAAACGCACCAACTGCAGCCTGGGTTCGAGCCACCGGGGGGCAAGCCGGGTCGCCTGGTGAAATGCGACTGCCGCCTCCAGGTATTGCCGGAGATCGACCAACGCCACCCCCAAGTTATGGTGCGCCGGAGAGTATCCAGGATCGAGCTGGATCGCTCGCCTGAGACAATCGAGCGACGGCGTGAAGGCACCGTCCGCCCGCAAAATTTCCCCTAAGTTGCAAAGGTAGGGGACCGACTCAGGGACCACCGTCAAGGCCTGTCGAATCAAACCAGCCGCCTCGGTCAAACGCCCCGCGCGATGGGCGAGCAAGCCCAGCAGATGGAGAGCGTCGGGGTGCTTAGGGGATTGGCGGAGGACTTCACGATACAGCGTCTCGGCCCGGCCTAATTCGCCAGCCTCATGGCTTTGTATCGCCTGGTTCAAGAGTTCGTCGCGCGACAAGCTCACGCCAAAATATCCTTGACGACCTCTCCGTGTACGTCGGTCAAACGAAACTCGCGACCACCGTAGGGAAAGGTAAGTCGTTGATGATCGATGCCGAGAAGATAGAGGATGGTCGCATGCCAATCGTGTAGATGCACCGGCTGCTCCACCGCTTCATAACCCAGGGGATCGGTCGCGCCGTAGCTCATTCCACCGCGAACACCCCCGCCCGCCATCCATAGCGTGTAACCTTTATGGTTATGATCGCGTCCTGTAATGCTTTGGCCGTAGGGAGTGCGCCCGAATTCGCCGGCCCACAGCACGAGGGTGTCTTCGAGCAGCCCTCGCTGCTGCAAATCCTGTAACAAAGCGGCAACCGGTTGATCGGTCGCGAGGCAGCTTTTGGGCAACTCCTCCTTGATCATGAAGTGATGATCCCAATTGGTTGGGGCGGTGACTTCGATGAAGCGTACCCCGGCCTCGGCCATCCGCCTTGCAATCAAGCATTGCCTTCCAAAGCGGTCGGTCGGCAAGCCTTCTCCAATCCCGTAGAGCCGAAAGGTAGCCGCGGTTTCCTCTTGTAAATCGAAGAGCTGTGGGACTTCGGACTGCATGCGAAAAGCCAGCTCGAACGCTTCCACGGCCCCAGCCACCTCGGGATGATGTTCCTCGCGCGCGAGATAAGCCAGATCCATATCGCGGATCAGATCCAACTGACGCCGCTGTTGCTGCCGGCTCCACTTCGGATTATCGATATGTTGAAAGGGTGGTGTCGCATCGGTGTCTTTGCCAAAAAGGGCCGCGTAGAAAGCTGGTAGTTGCTGATTACCAAGCTTGGTTCCCTGACAGCTGGCCGGGAGGAAGGCATTTCCGTAATTCCTCGCTCCTCCTAGATCGGAAGGGGGGCTTAAGGTGATAAAGCCAGGTAAATTTTCATTCTCCGTCCCCAAACCGTAGAGTGTCCATGCGCCCAGCGAAGGGCGGACAAACTGGAAACTTCCGGTATGCATCTGCAAGAAAGCCTGCGAATGATTGGGTAGGTCGGTATGCATGCTCTGGATGAGGCATAACCGATCGGCCTGCTTGCCCAGATGCGGCAAAAGCTCGGACATCCATAGGCCCGCCTGCCCATGCTGCTGAAAACGGAATGGCGAACCCAGCAGGCGAGCCTTCGCACCGTCGGAGCCGATCACGGCGGTATCACCGCTGCGCCGATTCAGTTCGGGCTTGTAATCCAACAAATCGACGTGCGACGGACCCCCTTTCATGCAGAGGAATATCACCCGTTGGGCGCGGGCCGGATGATGCCTCGAAACAAGCACCTTTCCCCCGTCCGGCCCCGCAGCCCGAGTGGTTGCCGGTCGCAAACGCTCGAGCATCCCCAGCAGCGCCAGGTAGGCCAACCCGGTCGCGTTCATCCTTAGAAAACGACGGCGTGACCGGTAGGGCAAGGGGGAAAAGCGAAGGTGATGCATACGGTTATCCCGGTCAATCAAGGTAACGAAACTCGGCCGAAGACAGCAGCGCCTGACAGTAGCTGACCAGGAGGTCCTCGCCCGCGGCCTGATTCGCGCGAAACTTTTTGGCTAACAGGAGTTCGGCGGGTGTGGGATCGCGGGCCAAACAATACCGATACAACCACTGCACCGCTCGATCATCGAATTCCCCTACCTCCTGCTGAAGCCGGCCGGCCAACGCCATCGCCCGTTGGATCACGAATGGGCTGTTCATCAAATACAACGCCTGGGTCGGCACGTTGGTCACATCGCGTTGCCCGCTGACGAAGCTTGGTTCCGCAAAATCAAAGGTTGCCAAAACATCCGGCAACCGATCACGGAGCACCGGCAGGTAGATCGAGCGGTGCCTCGCTCCGTCGAGATCCGGCGGGAGCTTGCTATCCAACCCGATCAAGGAGATCGGGCGATCCCCGATCTCGCGGGCTACCAGCGAAGCCAGAGGACGCTGCAAATCCAATTCACCGCTGACAGCCAGCATCGCATCGCGAATCGCCTCGGCCTCCAACCGACGTTTATTGGCCCGCCAATGATAAAGGTTGTCCGGATCCACTGCGTAGGCGCTAGCCTCATACGTCGAAGCCTGCCGGTAGGTGCGCGAGAGCACGATCGAACGGATCAAGCGGCGGACGGACCACTGGTGATCGATCAAGCTTGCAGCCAAGTAGTCCAGCAGTTCGGGATGCGTTGGCCGTTCGCCGGTCGCCCCAAAATCATCGACGGTCCGAACCAGGCCCTCCCCGGTCAAATGCAGCCAGATACGATTAGCGATGACCCTGGCGGTGGTGGGATGGGCTGGATCAGCAAGCCAGTGGGCCAACTGCAAACGACCGCTCTGATCGGAGGGAAGACCGCCGCGAGGCGTTCCCCCAAGCCCCGATGGTAAACGCCGGGGCACCGGGCTTTGCGGTTGCAGGATATCGCCGGCTTCCAGGAACGGGGCATCGACGATTGCCTTCCGATCCACGACTCCCATGCCCAAAGGCAACGACTGACCATGCTCGTCATACTTCTCCAGCTCCCCTTCGATCGCACCCGATCTCCAGAAAATTCGGAGCGCATCGCGGAGGGCAAACTTGTCCTCGGTGCTCTGGCCGGTCTTGATCGCTTCCTGAACCGATCGCATCCCTTCCTCGCGTTCTTGCTGCAACGACGCCAACTGCTTCTTCAGTTCGGTCACGCGCTGCGGCGAAATCGACGGGTGCAAGATCGCCTGACCAGCTGCTACCGGCAACGGCAACGGATCACCCGCCATCCGATTAGCGGGACTGACGGCCGTCCCAAAAAAAGTCTGGGTGCTGGCAAAGATCCCCGCCAAGGCGTAGTAATCGTCCATGGGAAAGGGGTCCGTTTTATGGTCGTGGCATCGAGCGCAGGCGATCGACTGCCCGATGAAAGCCCGACTGACAGTATCGATCTGCTCGTCGATGACATCGGCAGCGAACTGCAGCGGGTTGGCCTCGTCGAGGTTCTTGGTGCCGATCGCCAAAAAGCCGGTCGCGATCAATAACCTGGCCCGCTCCTGCGGACTATCCGCCGGCAGCAAATCACCAGCGATCTGCTCGACGATAAATCGATCAAAGGGGACATCGCGTTGGAAGCAATCGATGACATAATCGCGGTAACGCCACGCATAGGGAAAGGCGATGTTGGCTTCCTTCCCGCTCGACTCCCCAAACCGCGCCACGTCCAGCCAGTGTCGCGCCCAACGCTCCCCATAGGCTGGCCGCTGCAACAAATCGTCAACGACACTTACCCAAACCGCATCCAAAGACTCCCGGTCCAACCGCTGGAGAAACTCCTGCAGCTCGTCAGGGGAGGGAGGTAATCCGATCAGGTCAAAATAGAGCCGCCGTAACAACACCTGAGGGCTAGCCTCCGGCGAAGGGCTTAACCCGGCGTTTTCCAGCCGCGCTAGGATCCATCGATCCAATTCAACCACCGGCCAAGCCTGGTCGTCGACCTGGGGAGGGACGCATGCGGCCAAAGTGGGTAGGGGCTTCCAGGTATTCAGCGAATCGCTAGGAGTCGCTGGGCTAGCGGTCACCGCCTCAGCCCCCCACGACTTGCGATCCCCCCATGCTTGCCCCGCACCCGCGGCGATCGGAAGGCAGCCCACGACTGCAACCCAGCGCAGCAGGCCGGCGAAACCACCCACAGAAACCCGATCTCGATCCCTGTGCAGACACCGCATCGTTCATTCTCCCATTTGGCGAAGCGACCCATCGACTATCCAGCTCAGACGGTACGGGGCTGCTTGTCGATCGATATCGGAAGCTCTATCGAGTCGTCCTGTTACTCTGCGGCCATACCGCCAGCGACCCCAGCTCGAAGCCGCAGCATGCATCGCTTCAACCTGATCATCATACACCATACACCGGAGTTACTCGCGATACCTAGTCTATCATTCGCCAAGCCCTGGCGGCCTCAGGGGATTTTTATTTGTGAGCCATCTTCGTAAGATAGGGGCGCAGGAGGTGTTTCGCCGATGTGCTGGCTATCGACAGCTCCTTGCTGGAAGACGGTTGACGATCCCCCCAAGCTTGGAAGGACAGTAGGATGGGACAAATCCCCTCGCCCGAGGATCGGCCGGATCCCAGCGAACGATCGACAGCAGTCCGCGCGCGAGTGCCCGAGCATGTAGCGGCCGGAAATATCAGTACCGGGGTGATCGTGGTCACCGGGGCCACCGAGTTTGTGCTCGATTTCGTCCGCAACCTGCCTCGGCCCAACATGGTGGTCGCTCGCATCGTCCTGCCCCACTCCGTGATGCCGCAGTTCGTCGATGCCTTGAGCAACAATATTCAGCTTTATCGCCAACGCTTTGGCGAGTTGGAAGCGATGCCGACGGAGACTCGACCAGTCGCTTCTCCGACGGAGACAACCAGCCAATCCAAGGTTGTTGCGGAAGGTTTGCCAGCCCCCCCACCCAGCTTCGGGACCGAGCCAGGAAAACCGCCCCTTTCCCCCCCGCCGTCACCAGGCGTGGCGAGCAGCGAAGGTTCCCTCGGGCCCACCCAACGTCCCCCCGCCCCACCAACCGATCCCGATGCCATTCGCCCCTCAACCGCGCCGGGGCCGAGTGGGCCCGCGGGTTCGCGTCAAGCCTCGCCGCAGGAAGTCTATGACGACTTCAAGTTGAAAGATGAGTTACTGAGCGGCGCGTACGCCAATGCCGTCATGATCGGTCATGGTCCGCACGAATTCTGTTTCGACTTTATCACCAATTTCTATCCGCAGTCGGCAGTCAGCGCCCGCGTCTTCATGGCCGCCGGTCACATCGTGCGGGTCTTGGAATCGCTGCGAACGTCGTGGGAACAGCTGAAACCGCGTCTAGGCGGACCGCCGCACGAGCGATAGATGGGGGCCACCGCGAAGACGGCCCGAGGACAAACGAAGGTAGTAACTTCTCCCCAAGCGACTAGGTTTTCCCGCCACTTCGCTCCGCCCAGCCAAGGTGAGGTGTTGACAATCCCGAACCGCAGGCGGGGGAAACTTCTGGCTTCCGGCCGGGGAGGCTAACGCCGAGAAAATGCGTTCCCATCGAACCACCGGCCCGCGAGCGCCTCGCAAGCGACCGCCGGCGGGATGCACGGTGGCTGCCGGCACGCGGCTACATCTCGATAGCGTAGCCCGCCCGGTACGGCCGAACCAGCATCGCGTTGGCCTGCTCGTCGCCGATAATTTGCTCCTTGGCCGCATCCCATCGGACCTCCCGACCCAAACGGGCGGAAATCCCAGCCAGGTGGCAAACATTGAGCATTTTCATGTGTGAGTGGACATCGGAGATCGGGTCTTGACGCGAACGGACACAGTTGAGGAAGCAAGCCCAGTGCCCCTTCCGTTCGCTCTCCTCCATCGGCAAACCGCGATAAGCCTTTTGGAGAGCCCCCTCCGGCAATGGCTGGTCGACCAAGGCATCGACGGGGGCCCCGGTCAGTTTGCCGCGGTTGACGAAGATGCGTCCTTTGTCCCCTTCGATCATCACTCCGTTATCGAAGTCGGGCGAACGATTGACGATATGAATTTCCGTATCGC
>JBILTQ010000123.1:0-13481 GCA_044371435.1 Pirellulaceae bacterium
GGGGCGAGGGGAGCAAGAGATGTTTCCTATCAGGTCCCAAGCCCGGAGGGCCGAGACAACTCTTATCCCAACGCCTACTCAGCGGCGCAAGGTTGGCATGCCTGACCAACCGATTTCTTCTTCGGCGGCCGGGATCGGAATCACTCGGCCTTTTTGAGGAGTGGACTCGGCAATCTTCAAGACGTCGCGGCAGTGTTCGTGGCAGCTAATGCAGGTGGACATCGTCTGCATGTAGATGAAGGCGGAGCCATCCAGGTTTTGATCCTCGGCGACACGCGCCAATTTCACCGCTTGCCGTTTGAGTTCGGTCCGATGGTGGCTATAGATCGGGTCGGGATGCGACTGCCACTGGGAAGCATCGCAGATGCGTTGCATATCTTCCGCCCCACGCTTGATCTCAGAGAAATTTTTCGAGACCAACCCTGAGACCACCCGTTGCGTGCTGGCTAATTTAGCTAGCATCAATCCGGGGATAGGTTCTTCAGCTCGCGTGCTTCGTGGTCCCCAATGGTTGGCTACCAGGCTTATCCCGAGGACCAGCACCACACCACCAACGATCCAGCCCCGTTTGTGTTGGTATTTCATGGTGGAAACTCCTCCTGATCGGCATCATCGATACAACTTCTCACCCTGAGGAATGCATCGGTCCGAGTTCGAGCTTGACTTCAAACTTAATACCGCGCTCTTTCATGAAAACGCGGGATTGGGTGGTGGGAAAGATGCGGCGAGCTATCGACACCCTAGGCCATGGTCGAGGGGAGCTATCTCGCTGAGACCTGGAGGGTCGGCCCAATGCATCGTGGTACCAACGACCGGGCCCTTCGGGGCTGGGAGGTGGGTGGTGCCAGCATTCGGGAGCCACACGGTCTCGGCTAGCGTGGTGCCGGCCCTTCGGGCCTGGGATCTGATAGGAAACATCTCTTGCTCCCCTCGCCCCCGTTCGGGGAGAGGGGTCGGGGGTGAGGGGGCGTGAAGCTCGGATACCAAGTCTCTCTGTGCCTTAGGCCCTTCGGGCCTGACTTCGGCACGGGACTGGATGGCGACAAAGCGGGTTGTCGCAGAGGAGACCCTGGCTTTGACCGCGGTGGCTATCGATAGCTGTTCAAAATCCCTTCCTCATCGCTTTCTCGCCGGGCTCGATGCAGCCGGGGCGAGTTCCATAAAAAAACTGGCCGCCGATCATGGTTCGGATCGACGGCCAGCTTGGAGAAGGTGGGGTGTTACGGCGAAGCGAGGCTTCACCGCCGAGCCTGCGGATTCGCCCCATTTATCGGAGCTGCATATTCCCTTGCTGCGGGGGAGGGGAAGCGATTTCCGGAATGGTGAAACCGCTATTGGCGGTGGCAGGCTCATATTGGGCGGCGCGCTGAAAGCAGTCGGGGCGGTCATCGGCGGTGCCGCGACAGTTGCCGCGGGCGCGGTGTTAGCGGTGGTTGCGTTGGCAGGGGTGGTGCCCGCGACTGTACCTTGGTTATTGGCTGTTGCTTCCTCGCCCATGGCGGCTTCGAGGTTTTCGAAATCGATCAAGGTAGGTGGCTGATCCTTGCCCATATCGATCGCCAAACCAGAGATTCGCCAGCCTTCGGCTTCGAGCTGGACGGCCCACACGACCTCGGTCTCGATCGGCGGTTGGCCGTTTTCGCTGGGCTCAATCCACAAGCTTTCGACGTAGGCTGCATCGCGATCATCGTCGAGATAGCGGACTTCGCCAATGCGGTACGAGGCTTCCGGCGAACCCGGTGGGTCGATGGCCATGTTTTGGCGTTGGATTTCTTGACGGGCCAACGGGGTGATCAGTTTGATGGTCGCTTCGCGATCGCCGCGGCGGATGCTATCAGCAAACATCGCTACGACCTCATTGGGAGGGACGGTGTTGGCTGCCGCCACCTGGCTGGCTCCCTTGGCGTTGGTCGAACTCACACCTCCCTCGGGTTCCTGGGGGCTGCCGCATCCTACGAAAAAGGCGGCTACCGACAACACAATCAACCAACGTCCAGATCGTTTCATTTCAGTCCTGTCCTCAGTCTATGGGAATACCATCGCATGGATGACGAATTTTCTCGGCAGAGGTGGGGACGGTAGAGGAATCGAGGTCGGTCCGTCAAGACTGATCCATCGCCATGCAGCAACCATGGCTTGCTGGCTCGGCCCATGTTTGTTTGTCGCTTGCATCGCTGGTCCGTGGCTCAGCATGGGCTGGAGCATCACCCCACGATGAACGCTAACAGCTTGGAATCGCGCGTCATTCGCCCGGCCACCGCTACCCGCTGGCCCTGCTCAGCCATCGGCTAGCATTTCGCGTTCGGTTGGATTTGCCATCAATCGGTGGCCGGCTGGGTTCGATGCGTTTGCATTCCATGATCGGTGGCAGGTCGGGGCAGCGCGGACTTGGGGGGGTGGGGCCGTCCGACTATTTCGTTCTGGCGATAATTGCCGATGAATGATAAAGAGGCAATCCCGGGAGAACCAAGGATCGGAACATGGAAGTTAGATCGATGCACAGGCGACATTTCTTGTGGGGGCTGACAACCGCCGGCTCCTTGGTTTCGTTCGGGGGCTGCCGCGGCCATCAGTATGGTCATGTCCTCAGCAAGGAGGCACCGAACCTGGTGGGCAGTCATGAAGCGGGAGCCGAGGTCTTCGATCCCTTGGTCGAGGAGGCGGTCGCCAAACTGCTGGGGCGTCAAGCCGTGACCACCGCCGATTGCCCGCTCGGTCCCGATGGGTTGCCGATGAAGAAGTCGATCTGCTTTGTGGGGATTGAAAACAAGAGCGCCGAGGAAATCGGGGATTTCAAAGATCAACTATACCAGCAGATCGAAGCCAAGATTCTGGAGAGCGACTGTTTCCAGCCGATCAGCCGGCGAATGGTCGACGCCGCTTTGATGGAAACTCGGTTGCGACCCGACTCGCTGCTCATCCCCAGCAACATGCAACTGTTCACCGCCGTGCTGCAACGCCAAGGTTCACCTTTCGACTATCTGCTATATGCCAAGTTGACAAGCGGCACGACCGAGCGGAATTCCTCGAAGCAGCGCGACTACGTGCTGTCGCTGGAGCTCACCAATGTCTATACGGGTCTGTACGATGCCCAAGCAGCCGAGATTCGCAAAGGCTATCACAAATCCTCGCTCGGACGGCTCTGGCATTATCCTCCGATGAAGTCATGATGCGCGGTTGGGTCAGTCGGCCGCACCTATGGCTGCTAGGGCTATTGCTGCTGGCGGGTTGTTCGACCCATGCCAAGCGGTTGATGGAGCCGCGCAATCTTTTCCATGACAATCAGCTGGAAGATTGTCGAGTTCGGCTGGAGAAACTCAGCCAGACAAAACGGACCGATCGCGATGTGGCGGCGCTCGACCTGGCCATGGTGGAACTGATTTCCGGCCAACCGCGAATGGCGGAGCAACGCCTGCGGGAGGTCCGCGACCGCTTCGATTATCTCGAGCAGGACTCGTTGACGGAAAAAACGGTATCGATCTGGACCGATGATCAGCAGCGAGCCTACGCGGGTGAAGACTATGAGAAGATCCTGCTGCGGGCTTTCCTGGCCCTATCCAACCTGATGCACGACGGTGGCGATGCCGAAAGCTACTCGCTGCAGCTCGATGAGAAAAGGGAGCAGTTGACCGCGCAAGCGATCGAGCGCTACGGGCCGGAGGTCGAGCAGCGTTACCCGCAAGTCCCCTTGGGATACTACCTGCGAGGCATGCTCCGCGAAGCCACCTTTCGCGACTACGATGACGCGGCCAGCAATTATCAACGCGTCTGCGAGTTGTGCCCACAGTATCTCCCCTTCCAATGGGATTTCCAGCGGGCGCGAACCGGCGTCCACTCCACGACGGGGGCCGGGGTCCTCTATGTCTTTGCCTTGGTCGGTCGCGGCCCGATGAAGGTGGAGGTCGAAGAGGAGCCGACGAGCGGCGCGTTGCTGATCGCCGATCGGATCGTTTCGGCGGTCGGCCCCTACAGCGTTCCTCCTACCTTGGCGGCGATCAAGGTTCCAGACATTCATCTGCCTCCGATCAGCATCGATGGGGTTGGGGTTTCCATCAATCGCCAAACCATCGGACCCACCGCCAGCCTGGCCAACATCGAACAGTTGGCGTTGAGTACCTACCAGGCCAATCGCCAGGCGATCGTGGCTCGAGCCGTTGCCCGACGAGTCATTAAGAAGGCCTCGATCGTCGCTGCCAAGACCACCATGAACGAGGATCCGTGGACATCGTTGGCGATGGATGCCGCCGGTGTCGTTTGGGAAGCGACCGAAGCTGCCGATACGCGATGCTGGGGACTGCTGCCGCGCGATATCCAGGTGCTGCGGGTCGAGTTGCCCTGTGGTACGCATCAGATTGGACTGACCCCGTGGCTGCGTCAACGGCCGGCAGGGGGGACCGTCCAGGCGAGCGTGACCATTGTGGACGGGCGCAACAGCTACCTCCTTTGCTGCTTCCCCGACAGCCGTTTGGTCGGGCAGATCGTCACCGGGCCGGCGACGCTCACCGCCGCTGGAATGTCGAGCCAGCCTTGAAAGCAGTGGCCAAGGGTGGCAGCGACGCGACGCTGGGCTGGACTTAGGGTGGGGGTAGCTTGCTGACCACCGGAAGGAGGATTCGTGAAGGATGGGTAGGATTGTGGAGGATGGTGTGCACGGCGGGGACGCTGTCGCTGAGCCAGTCGATGCGCTGTGGGCCACCGCTTTGGTTATTCGGTTCATAGAGTGGGGCTCCGCTATTGGCGAGGGTGATCCGCAAGCGGTGCCCGCGTTGAACAATCAAACTGGTCCAACCGATGTGCCAGCCGAGTTTGGCTGGTTGCCCCGGCGTCAACAAGGCTTGCCGGTCGAACCCCTCGCGATAGCGGGCTCGAAACGGATAATCCATCAACAGCATACTGCGGCCATCGGGATAGACATCCGAGAGTCGCAGGATCAAGTCGGTATCGCGAGCGGTCGATTGCAACCAGATTTCGGCTGCGACTTCGCCGGTAATCTCCATGGGGCTCGAGAAGGGCTCGGAGGTCCAGCAGCGGACCTCGGCTTGCTCTTCAAAACTCCGCGCATCCTTGGCTCCCGGAAAACTTCGCCCTGGGATAACCATCGGTGCCCGCGGATCGCAAGCCATCTCGGTCCCCGCGGAGCCATCGCGTGGTGGTTGGGCAGCCAAGCCCCCCTGCGGTTGCAGATACAAGGGGGTGGTTTCCGAAGGAGGCGGCCAATCGCTCGCTTCACGCCATCGATTGCCCGGCGCGTCCGGCTCGCCGACAGCTCCCATCACGTAATAGCGGACCGCCGGTTCCCGCTCGACGCCGTTGTCGATTCCTCGGAGCCAATGATCGAACCAGCGGACGGTGTGTTCGAGTTCCGGCCACGTCGCATTTTCCGGATAAATCAACTCGCCGACATGATTGCTTTTGTTCCATCGCCCGTGTAGCCATGGGCCGAGCAGCAGTTGTTGATGGCCGCGGGAGTTCTCGCCGCCGGCATGTTGACGACCGCGAAAACTCTCGATGCTCCCCTGGACCATGAAGTCATACCAACTGCCGATGGTAAAGCAGGGAACGTTCATTTTGTCAAAATGCAAGCGGCAATCCTCCGCTCGCCAATAATCATCGTAGTCGGGATGATCATCCCACTCCTGGAGCAACCGCAGGTTGTCTTCGGGAAGGCGGCAATGAATCGCCAGTTCCTGGAAGCGTTGCGGGCGAGTCACCCCACCGATCCGATAGCCCTCATGGAACAAGCTCAACCCGGTGTCGACCATATACTGGCAGACAAGATGCGGTGGTTGCGTCACCGCCAGAAAATTCTGGGCAAAACCACCTTGGGAACTACCGAAGGTCCCAACCTTACCGGTACACCAAGGTTGAGCGGCTAGCCATTCGCAGATGTCATAACCATCCTGCTGTGTTCCCCATCCCAGCGCGCGGTAGCCGACGAAGCGTCCTTGACTGCGATGCGTGCCGCGGAAATTGACCAGGGCGACCGCGTAGCCATGTTGGGCGAGGGCCGCTGCGCTTTGGCGAGTGCTCAAACCGGTCAAGCTCGCGTAGCGCTGTTCGAAGACCGCAGGCCAGCTCCCTTCCGTCGACGCGGGGAGGAAAAGGTAGGCCGATAAGGCTATCCCATCCCGCATCGGGATCATCACCTGCTCTTCCCGCACCCCTTCGATTACCGGGATAGCTGACGACTGCGCCATCAGCCATCCTCTCGCGGGGAAGAGGAGGGTAAAGAATATCAAGTAACCACGCATCGCATGCATCGTCGATCGTCTCCTGCGCACGTCAACCATCGTCAAGAAGCGAAGATGATTGACCTGGATAATACCCACAGCCTAACCCGCCGTCGCATCATAGCCAAGGAATCCACCGCATATCAGCCTGCCATGCCGATCGACCGTACCCGCTTTGACGGGTAAGGTCTGGGCCGAAGGCTTCGTCCGATGGATCAACCAAGCTTGCGAAATCGCTTGCTCCACCGACCTGCGGCGGGCGACGCGCACCGCAGGGTAGGCAGCTTGGCGAAGAAGGAGGGGGGGATAGTTGAAATCAGCCCACTTCCTTGCTCGGCGCGAGTCAATTTTTTATAGTAGGGAAGGAGTGGCGAGGAACAGACGCGGACGCTGGCCGATGCTGACCATCGCGAGCCCCGTGCCGATCCCCTACCACTTTCCTCCCGCGCTGCCACCTTCCCCCCTGCAAGGCTCGAGTTCCTGATGGTCCTTCAACGGATGGTATCGATCAAGCCGTGCTCTCGCCGGCAGCCACCATCGCCAGGCGAACCGCCAGGCCGATTCCGTACGATGCGAGCCGTGGGCGATTTCTTCGGGATGTGGCTCGTCGGCGGCTGGGTTTTTGCTGCGGCGGCCGGGGCCATGTTGTTGGCGGCCGGGGCCGTGTTGTTGGCGGCCGGGGCCGTGTTGTTGGCGGCCAGGGCCGTGGCAGCCGAAGCCGAGTTGATCTTTGAAGACCGAGTCAGCTTGATCCTCGAGCGACGCTGTGTTCATTGCCATCACGGTGATAAGAAGAAAGGCGAGTTAGACCTTTCCTCGGCGACGGGAATTCTTGCCGGCGGAGAATCGGGGCCGGTCATCACCGCCGGGGATCCGTCGCGCAGTCGGCTGTATGAGGTCATCCGCAACGCTGAGATGCCTCCTGAAGGGGAGGCCTTATCGCCCGCCGAAGCTGTCATGATCGAGCGTTGGATTGCGGGTGGGGCTCATTTTCGTCAAGCGGCGATGGGCGACAAGCCGATCCAATGGCACGAGGTGATGCCGGTGTTGCTGTTGCGCTGCGCCGCCTGCCATGGCGCGCAATTGCAGCGGGGTGGTTTCGATATCCGGAGTTACGCTTCCCTGGTCGCAGGTGGCGACAGTGGTCCAGCGGTCGTGGCTGGCGATGCCGATGCGAGCCGGTTGATCCAGCGGGTCGAAGAGCAATTGTGTCCGCCGAAAAACCAGTTGCTCAAGTATTTTGTCAAACGCCCCACCGAGAAGGAACAGTTGTTACTGCGGCAATGGATCGGGCAGGGAGCGGTGGAAGGTGAGATGCAGCCGGATGTCGCGACGACGACGCCAGATCCCTTGGTCACCGACGAGGATCGTCAGCACTGGGCCTTCCAACCACTGCCGGCCAAGGTACCGGTACCGGGCGTGGTCGCCGTAGCGGCCATCGAGGACGACTGGGATGCGTTGCAACCGTTGGATGCGTTCATCGTCGAGCAGCACCAAGCCCAGGGGTTGAGCTTTTCCCCGATGGCCGACCGCGAGGTGTTGATCCGTCGAGCTTATTATGCCTTGATCGGCCTACCCCCGAGCGTTGCCGACTTCCGTCGCTGGTTGGAGAGTACCGACCATCGTTGGTATCCGGCGATGATCGATGAATTGCTGGCTTCGCCACACTATGGTGAGCGCTGGGGTCGGTACTGGCTGGATATCGCGGGTTATGCCGATTCCGAAGGGGGCGTTTCGGAAGATATCGTGCGGGATCTTGCTTGGAAGTATCGCGATTATGTCATCCGCGCCCACAACCAGGACAAGCCCTGGAACCGCTTCCTGCTGGAGCAGTTGGCTGGGGACGAACTCGAGGACTTCCGCCGGGAAGAGGAGGTGACCGCGGCCACCATCGACAACCTCATCGCCACTGGGTTCCTGCGAATGGGGATCGATCAGACCGGTTCGCGAACCATGAATTTCCAGCCCGAGCGGCTGGGAGTGATCGCGGATGCCTTGAATGTGGTGGGGACTGGGCTCATGGGCCTGACGATGGAATGCGCTCGATGCCACAGCCATAAATACGATCCGATCCCGCAGCGTGATTACTATCGTTTGAAGGCGATCTTTCAGGGAGCTTTCGACGAGCATGATTGGATGAGCTGGAAAAACCGCACGCTGGAGGTGGCTTCACCGCAGATGCGGGCCGAGAGCAAGTCGGTGAATGCGCCGTTGGAAAAAGAAATCAAGCAGTTAGAAAGCGAACGGCAGCGGCTCCTCAAGGAACGGCGGGAGGCTCAGTATGCGGCCGTATGGCCGAAGCTATCACCCGCCGAGCAGCAGGAGATCACCGCGGCCCTCAAGGAAACGGTTGGCCGACGGACGTTGCGGCAGGATGATCTGGTCATCCGTTATGAGCGGGAGATCCGTCCGAACGAGGCCAATTTGCGGAAGTTGTATCCGGAGATCGTCGAACCACTCAGCCAACTTGACCAGCGATTAGACAGGCTTCGCGAGCAGCTCTATCCTCCTTTTACCATCCGCGCTTTGTGGGATCGTGGCCAGCCTTCGCCAACCTATCAATTGATCGGCGGCGAGCATGATCGATCGGGGGCCTTGGTCGGCCCGGGCGTTCCTTCGGTGCTCACCGATGGCCGCACCCCTTTCCTGGTCGAGAAGCCATGGACGGGAGCCGAATCCACCGGGCGCCGGTTGGCCTTTGCCCGGTGGTTGACGAGTCCCGACCATCCATTGACCGCTCGGGTTTTGGTCAATCGCGTTTGGAAGCATCATTTCGGTCAAGGGTTGGTCCCGTCGCTGGATAATTTCGGGACCTTGACCCCGCCCCCTTCGCATCCAGCCTTGCTCGATTGGTTGGCCAGGGATTTTATCGACGGTGGTTGGAGTTTGAAGAAACTCCATCGGACGATCATGCTCTCGCGGACCTATCGGCAGGCGAGCCAGCGCGACGTGCAGGCCGAAGAACGCGACCCGGAGAACCGCTGGCTTTGGCGGATGAGCCTGCAACGCCTGGACGCCGAGGCGATGCGCGACGCGATGCTGGCGATGGCTGGCCGGTTGTCGAGCAAACTGTATGGACCACCGGCCGAGGTTCAAGTGCGTGAGGATGGATTGATTTCCGATGTGGCCTCCCATACCGGGATGCATCGCCGCAGCCTGTATCTCAGGCTGCGGCGAACAGAACTCCCCTCGCTGCTATCGACCTTCGATTATCCCGATATGCAACCCAACTGCAGCCAGCGGACGACCTCGACCGTCTCCCCGCAGTCGCTGATGCTGAGCAACAATGCGCAGATCTATGGTTTGGCGGCCGACATCGGGCGGCGAATCGCGGCTACTGCCGGTTCGAAAGGAGACCCGGCGGCAGCCGAGTCGTCCGGGAATCCAGCCTCAGCGAGCGATCGGCAGGTCGCTATCCGCCACGCCTTCGAGTTGATCCTCAATCGAGTCCCCTCGCCAGCCGAAATGGAACGCTGCCAGCAAGCCATGGTCGAGCTCGATGCCGGTTGGCGAGCCGACGGGATGTCGTCGACCGAAGCGGGCCAGCGGGCCTTGACGACTTTCTGTCATACCTTGTTGAATTCCGCCGCCTTCCTCTATGTCGATTGAGACGCAGCCTGTGAAGTACCTCTTATCACCGACCATGCCTTCGAAGGATCCGATGCAGCGACGATCTTTTTTCAACCGGATGTCGAGCGGCCTCTGCGGCATGGCCCTGGCTCATTTGTTATCACAAGATCATCGCGGTTTGTTAGCCGCTGGACCGTATAACCTGCAGCCCAAGGTGCCGCATCAGGCAAGCCGGGCCAAGGCGGTCATCCATTTGTTCATGAATGGCGGCCCTAGCCAGATGGACCTCTTTGATCCGAAACCGGCCCTGGAGGAATACGCCGGCAAACCTTTTCCCGGCGAGGTCGAGGAGATCGGTAACCAGGGGACCGATCAGATCGGGGCCATCATGGGGAGCCCTTTTCGCTTCGCTCGGCATGGTGAGTCGGGCTTCTGGATGTCCGATGCCCTGCCGCATACGGCGAAGGTCGTCGACGAATTGTGTTTTATCCACTCGTTGTGGACCGATCATCCCAACCATGATAACGCCCTCTACAAAATCCACAGCGGTCAGTTATTTATGGGCCATCCTTCGCTCGGTTCTTGGATAGCCTATGGCTTGGGGTCCGAGAGCCAGGATTTACCAGCGTACGTGGTGTTGGATGATCCGCGCGGCTTGCCCAAGAACGGGGTACGCAATTGGACCTCGGCTTTCCTTCCCCCGGTGTACCAAGGGACTCGCTTTCGGACGGTCGGGGCGCCGGTCCTGAACCTGACGCCTGAATACGAGCAACCGCTGGCGGTGACGCGCACTGCCCGCGACTTGTTGCGTAGCTTGGACGAGCAGCATCGTCAAGAGCGGCCCGGTTATCTGGAACTCGACGCGCGGATGGAAGCTTATGGTCTGTCGGCCCGCATGCAACTGACCGCCAGCGATGTGCTCGACCTTTCTTCGGAGAGCGCGCAGACCTTAGAGGCGTACGGTATCGGGCAACCCACTACCGATTCCTATGGGCGTCGCTGCCTGCTGGCTCGGCGTTTGGTAGAGAAAGGGGTCCGCTTTGTGCAACTCTTTCTCGAAGACCAGCCATGGGATAACCACAGCAATCTCGAAGCTACCTTGCGTTCGGCCTGTGAACGCACCGACCAACCGACGGCGGCGCTCATCCAAGACCTGAAGCAGCGCGGCTTGCTCGATTCGACCTTGGTGATTTGGGGCGGGGAGTTCGGCCGCACGCCGACCTCGCAGATCGTGGGCAAGGTCGCCAGCGGTCGCGACCACAACATGCAAGCTTTTTCCTCGTGGATGGCCGGTGGCGGTGTCAGGCCAGGTTTCGCTTACGGAATGACCGATGATTTCGGGCATAAGGTGGTCGAGCATCCAGTAAGCGTCCATGATTTCCATGCGACCATCCTGCATGCCTTGGGCTTGGATTCGCAATTGCTGTATTTTGAGCGAAATGGTTTGAAGGAACGCCTTACCGGTCTGCACGAACCGCGGGTGGTCGAGGAGATCTTTGCTTGATCATGCAATCATCGTCGCTATACCCGTCGCCACCACGTTCCGCTACCGTCCATCGCCGGGCCTTGCTGGGAAGCGTCTTGACCAGCGTCTCGGTGGCTTCCTTGGTCTCCTCCGGCGAGGCAGCCGCCGCCGTAACCGAGAGGAAGGCGCCTGCCGCCATCGTTGGTCAGCGTCCATGGAAGGTCATCGATACCAACCTGCATCTTTTTCAATGGCCCTGCCGACGATTGCCTGAAGATACCGTCGAGCAGTTGGTCGATAAGCTGGTGAAGCTCGATATTTTTCAAGCTTGGGCCGGAAGTTTCGAAGGGTTGTTGCACCGCGATGTGACAGGAGTCAACGACCGGTTAGTGGAAGCCTGTCAACGGCATGGGCGAGGGCGTTTATCCCCCGTCGGGACGATTCATCTCGGCTTGCCTGATTGGGAGGGAGACCTGCGTCGCTGCCAGCAAGTCCATCGGATGCGGGCCATTCGCCTTTATCCGAATTACCATGACTATCGCCTTGACGACCCGCGTTTCGGTGAACTCCTGCAGCGGTGTGCCCAAGCTGGCTTGCTGGTGCAGCTTTGCGTCTCGCTCGAGGATCTGCGAACCCAGCATCCGCGTCTGCAGGCGGCCGACGTCGAGCTCGAGCCATTGCCAGCGATGATGCGGGCGCATCCTCAAGCCAAGGTGATGCTGCTGAATTACAAACCGACGGCAGGCGGGCTCAAGACCCTGCCGGAAGTCCCCAACCTTTTCGTCGATACAGCCAGGGTCGAAGGGACCGACGGCTACGCCCATTGGCTGCGGACATGGCCGCCATCGCGGGTCGTCTTCGGCAGCCATGCCCCGTTTTTTATTTATGAATCGGCGTTGATCAAAGCCTACGAAGCGGAGCTGAGCGACGACGAGTTGCTGGCTCTCTTCCAGGACAATGCTTTGCGTCTCTTAGGCTTCGCGGATTAGAACGAATTCGGCGATCAGCCTTGGCTTCGAGGAGCGATCTCGTATGGAGCGTTTACCCGCAACTGCCTTCGGCCTCCCCTCCGCCCGCGAACTAGCGCGATATCGGATCTGGGATTCGTACTTTACCCCTTCCTTATCCCAACCGGCTGGGGTGGTAGCCGAGATCGAGCGCACCCTGCCGAAAATGAAGAAGGGGGCGATCGAGCGGGCGTGTATCTTCCAGCATGTTGGGCTGGGGACTGCCTCGGCCGAGGTCGAGAAACGGCTGCGTGAGGACGAGCGTCTCATCCGTGAACCACTTGAGCGTTGGCCGAGTTGGTTGCTGGGGATGATTCAAATCAACGCCTTGCATCGCGAGCGGGCGCTGGAGGCCATCGAGCGTTGGATCGCCGACGGCCCGATGGTTGGCGTCTATTTCGCCGGCGGCCTGCGTGAAGGATATCCTTGCTCGCACCCGAACTTCGCTCCGCTGGTCGAGCGAGTGGCCGAGCTCGGTGGCATCATCATGCAGCATACCTGGTTCGATACGACCAACCGAGGTGGTCCGGCGCAATCGACCCCCAGCCATCTCGCCACCCTGGCTGGCCGCTATCCCGAGATTACTTTTATCTGCGCGCATGCGGGGGGCGAGTGGGAAAAGGGGATCCGCGCTATCCGCGGGTTACCCAACGTTTGGATCGAGACCTCGGGCTTCGAT
Organism: Pirellulaceae bacterium; assembly: GCA_044371435.1. GTDB lineage: Bacteria > Planctomycetota > Planctomycetia > Pirellulales > Pirellulaceae > JAIYDQ01. Next base: position 12,952 of record JBILTQ010000123.1, read on the forward strand.
CCCACTGCCGGCTTTATCGACATGGCTGTTCGCGACCTGTCGGCGCAACGCATCCTCTTCGGTAGCCACCTGCCCGGCCGTTCGCTCGGCACCGAATTAGGGAAGGTGCTGGCGGCGGCCATCAGCGAGGAAGACAAGCACCAGATTCTCGGCGGGAACCTTCGTCGGTTGCTCGGACCCATCCTGCAACGGAAGGGACTGATCGCTACCCCTCCGCCGTGAGGAGGCGGTTGGCAAAGGATCATCGCGGTTCGAATCGAGCTAGAAACCCGGACCGGAGGGACTAAGACAAAGGTTGGTTGACGAGCTTCACAACCCCTCACCCCCAGCCCCTCTCCCCGAACGGGGCGAGGGGAGCAAGAGAGGTTTCCTCTCAGGTCCCCAGGCTCGGAGGGCCGGCATAATGTCAGCCTGGGCCGGGAAGACCCCTCTCCCTTGCCCTCTCCCCACTTCGTGGGGCGAGGGGACTTGGAATTGCTCTCGCGTGGCTCGATACTTCGTGGGGCGAGGGGACTTGGAATTGCTCTCTC